>NZ_JBCGHT010000005.1:0-275761 GCF_039549175.1 Paenibacillus sp. 102
GCCGATCACCCTCTCAGGTCGGCTACGCATCGTTGCCTTGGTGAGCCGTTACCTCACCAACTAGCTAATGCGACGCGGGTCCATCCATAAGTGACAGCCGAAGCCGCCTTTCAATTTCGCACCATGCAGTGCAAAATGTTATCCGGTATTAGCCCCGGTTTCCCGGAGTTATCCCAGTCTTATGGGCAGGTTACCCACGTGTTACTCACCCGTCCGCCGCTAACTTCATAAGAGCAAGCTCTTAATCCATTCGCTCGACTTGCATGTATTAGGCACGCCGCCAGCGTTCATCCTGAGCCAGGATCAAACTCTCCAATAAAGTTAGTTTGTCTAGCATCATAAAAATAAAAATTGACGTTTCACGTTGTTTGTTTCGTTCAGTTTTCAAAGAACTCGTTTGTCGCTCATTTGCGACTTCCTTATGTTAACATCTTCATTTTCTGATGTCAACTAAGTTTTTCAATTTCTTTTTTTCGCTTTCTGCCGTTTCGCATCAGCGACGGTTATTAATATAGCATGTAGAAAAATCAAATGCAACACCCTTTTTAAACTTTTTATAAAAAATAACCAAGTTTCTTTATTAACCTCATATACTTAAATAACATATCCATTTTCACCTCTATCCAATTACTACATATATTCCAAAAGCTAACACCTCATTTAGCAGGAAATCATACCCCCGTTGTTAAAAAGCTTAAGTTAGAATGCATATTTTACTCATTTATTATCGCTATCTTACATTGAACAAACTTATAAGGAGGAATATACATATGGACTATACCGATTTACTAATCAAGCTAGGTCTCTCTGCCATTTTAGGATTCGCTATCGGTTTAGAACGTGAGTTAAAGAGAAAACCACTCGGTTTAAAAACTTGCTTAGTCATTTCCATTATTAGTTGCCTCCTTACCATTGTTTCTATTAAAGCAGCTTATACTTTACCTCATACAAACCATATAAACATGGATCCACTTCGCCTTGCTGCTCAAATTGTTTCAGGAATCGGTTTTTTAGGTGCTGGCGTTATTTTACGAAGAGGTAATGACAGTATTTTAGGATTAACTACCGCTGCTATGATTTGGGGGGCTTCTGGTATTGGAATTGCTGTTGGGGCTGGTTTTTATTTGGAAGCAATTTTCGGCATGTGTTTTCTTATGATTAGTGTCGAACTTATACCATTAACAATGAAGTTTTTAGGTCCTAGGTCATTCAGACAACGAGATATCGCCGTCAAACTAGTTGTACGCGATATGGATAACATTCCCATCGTTATTGAAGAAATAAAAGAAATGGACATAAAAGTAAAGAACATAAAACTCAAAACATTAGAAAATGGCTCCCATTATCTACACCTTAAATTATCTGTTGATCAAAAAAAACATACAGCTGATGTGTATTATGCCTTGCAGCTTTTCGAAAGCGTTCAGCAAACAGAAGTTGAAAGTATGTAACACTTTCTATATAACATTAAACGACTCTCTAAAATAGAGAGTTTTTCTTTTTTTCATAATGGTAACAATGGATATAGCTATACAACATAAGGAGGAATAAAATTTTGAAATCACGCGCTAACCTAGTGGATGTATTTCGTAACTCCATTATTTTTCGTTTAATCAGCTTCATCATCATACTTATCGCTACCTTTGGTTTCCTCATATATAAATTAGAACCAAAATACTTTTCTACATGGCTTGATGGTATATGGTGGTCGCTTGTTACAGTCTTTACTGTCGGTTACGGTGATTATGTCCCGCACACACCTGTAGGAAAAATAATCGGAATGTTTCTCATTTTATTAGGAACAGGCTTCTGCTCCTATTATATGGTGTTATTCGCTACCGAAATGATTAATAAACAATATATGAAGATTAAAGGTGAAGAAGCAGCCTCTTGTCATGGACATATGATTATTGTCGGTTGGAATGAGCGCGCCAAACACGTTGTAAGCCAAATGCATGTATTACAACCAAATCTTGATATCGTACTCATCGATGAAACACTTTCTTTGCTTCCGAGACCATTCCATCACTTAGAGTTTATTAAGGGGTGTCCACATCACGATCAAACTTTGTTAAAAGCGAATATCAAGACTGCCCACACTATTTTAATAACAGCAGATAAAGAAAAAAATGAAAGCTTAGCTGATACACAATCTATTTTAAATATTTTAACCGCTAAAGGACTAAATCCAGACATTCACTGCATCGCCGAACTCCTTACCTCTGAACAAATTCAAAATGCAACTAGAGCAGGAGCAACAGAGATTATAGAAGGAAATAAATTAACAAGCTATGTTTTTACCGCATCTCTTTTATTCCCCTCTATTTCAGGTGTGTTATTTACGCTTTATAATGAAATCTCAGAAAGTAAATTGCAGCTAATGGATATTCCTTCATCATATATTGGACAAACTTTCGAAGATTGCAGCAACTTACTTTTAAAACAAAACATTTTGCTACTCGGTGTGAGGCGCGATGAACAGCATCATATCAATCCTGTTTGTTCCTTTATCATGATTGAAAGCGACATACTTATCGTAATTCATCATTAATTAAGATGCTTTTCTAACTCTTGTACTAATACTTTTCCAATATCAATATACTTTCTTTTTATATTACCATCTGCATCTTTCGGTTCTGCAAATTGATCTAATCCACTTGTCCCAGCTGTTAGCATATTTACTTGATCATCAAGTTCGTCTTGATATACATGCGAAAGAAGATACGGTGTTTCAAGACGAACTATTACACCTGGTACATCAAGCTCTCCCTCCACTGCTGTAAATGGCACTCGTAAAAATTGATAACCATCCTCCTCATCTATTTTATAATCGAAACATCCTTTGTCATAATCCCAATTACCGCCGATACTATAGCCGAGTGGTTTTAATGTTTCTTCTAATTTAAAAAGCGCATACGTATGACCTTCTAAATTTGATTGAATTGGAATCAAGCTATTCATCCTTCCTAGACTTTTTCCTTAGCATATCCGATTCCTATTCGTTCTAATATCGATATATCAGCAACTTTTCAAATATATCGGCGGTTCGACAAGCCTCCCCCAGCTTTGCCAATAAAAAAGCTGTCGGGATAATCCCGACAGCTTCCGCTTTTCTTTGTCCAGCTACAATGGCTAGAATGATTGGCGGCTTCGCTTCTTCCGCCGAGGCAAACTACGCCTCTATGTCTGAAGCTCCATCCCCCTCCCATTCTGAACAAGCCATTTCCGCTTTCCCTATTTCAAACGCTCTTCTAATTCTGCTTTTAGTTCTTCGAATCCTGGTTTTCCAAGTAGAGCAAACATGTTTTTCTTGTATGCTTCTACACCTGGTTGGTCAAATGGATTTACGCCTAGTAAGTAGCCGCTCATCGCACATGCTTTTTCGAAGAAGTATACAAGGTAGCCGAATGTGTACTCATTTAATTCTGGAATGTTTACGATTAAGTTTGGTACTCCGCCATCGCTATGTGCAAGTAATGTACCTTCGTATGCTTTTGTGTTTACGAAGTCTACTGTTTCGCCAGCAAGATAGTTTAAACCATCTAAATCATTCTCATCTAATTCGATTTTTAGTTCATGTGTAGATTTCCCTACTTTAAGAACTGTTTCAAATAAGTCACGACGTCCTTCTTGAATGTATTGACCTAATGAATGTAAATCAGTAGAGAAGTTTGCTGAAGATGGGAAAATACCTTTTTGATCTTTTCCTTCACTTTCACCAAATAATTGTTTCCACCACTCAGCAAAATATTGAAGTGCTGGCTCATAGTTAACGAGCATTTCAATTGTTTTCCCTTTGTTATATAGAGCATTACGCACAACTGCATATTGGTAAGCAGGGTTTTCTTCAAGTTCTGATTTTGCAAAGTCATCATGTCCAGCAGCTGCACCTTGCATCATCTCTTCAATATTTAAACCGCTCACTGCGATTGGCAATAAACCAACTGGTGTTAATACAGAGAAACGTCCACCAACATCATCTGGAATTACGAATGTTTCGTAGCCTTCTTCGTCAGCTAATGTTTTTAAAGCACCACGCGCTTTATCTGTTGTTGCATAAATACGTTTACGTGCTTCTTCTCTTCCATATTTCTCTTCTAATAATTTACGGAACAGGCGGAATGCAATTGCAGGTTCTGTTGTTGTACCTGATTTGGAAATAACGTTAATGGAGAAATCTTTATCTTCTAATACATCCATTAAATCTTTCATGTAAGTGGAGCTAATGTTTTGTCCAACAAATAGCACTTGTGGAGTTTTGCGTTGTTCTTTAGAAAGCGTATTGTAGAAAGAATGGTTTAACATTTCAATTGCTGCACGTGCTCCTAAGTAAGAACCACCAATACCGATAACAAGTAAAATGTCAGAGTCATTTTTAATTTTCTCTGCACTCTTTTGAATGCGAGCAAATTCTTCTTTGTCATATTGAAGCGGAAGCTCTACCCACCCAAGGAAATCGTTCCCAGCTCCAGTTTTTTCATGGATTGCATGATGTGACACTTTTACTGCATCACGTAAATAAGTTAGTTCGTGTTCACTGATGAACGATAACGCTTTAGAATAATCGAACGTTACATGTGTGCTCATCTTTTTCCCTCCAATTATGTATATGTATTTCTGTATTCACTTTAGCGAAACTGAAGGTGTAAATCAAGCAATTGGAGAATTGTAAACGCAACCAATATATATTTTTTAAAAAAAGTTCATTTTTTGCATAAAAATTCGCATTTTTCGGTATAGATGTATATACATCTTATAATAGATATTTTTTGTGTATAAAAACTACAAAAGACAACCATTCTATAAAAGAGTTAAGTTGTATAAAGCGCACTTCCATTTTCGGATTTCGCTTTATATCCACTAAGGTGGATTCTAACTACTCACGTGCACTAAAAGCTTGCTTATGCTTCAAATTTAAGGAGGACTACTTAAGATGAGTACTTTACAACGTATTGCATTAGTATTCACTGTAATTGGTGCCGTCAACTGGGGACTGATTGGATTCTTTCAATTTGATTTAGTAGCAGCTATCTTCGGTGGGCAAAATTCAGCACTTGCACGAATCATTTACGGTATTGTTGGTATTTCCGGGCTTATTAACCTTGGTTTATTATTTAAACCATCTGAAAATCTTGGAACACACCCGGAAACACGCGAAGTTCGATAATAAACAAGTATACTTCGCGTTTCTCATCCGACATACGAATATGATTGCATGCAATCATATTTGCTAATATATATCATAACAAAGTAAAAGAGGATCGCTGATTTAGCGATCCTCTTTTACTTTGTTAACTGTGATTCTTCAATCCACTCTGTTAACTTTTCACGAAGCGTATTGAACCCTTTATCAGATGGCTTGGGTACGATGATTCTTCCTTGTTTGCGCTTTGCCGCTTTTAACGATAAACTCATTTTTCTGTGTTCTTCATCAATTGAAAGTACCTTTACTTCTACCGTATCTCCGACCTTTAAAAAGTCATGAATATCTTTCACATATCCATTTGTAATTTCAGATATATGCACAAGTCCTTGCGTTTCTTGATCCAGTGCTACAAATGCACCATAATCTTGAATTCCAGTTACTTTCCCTTTTACAACCACTCCTGTTGTGTATTGTTCTGACATATGAAACACTCCCATACGTTTACCATTTTCTCTGCTACTTGCAGATTACAGTACAAGTACCCACCTCAAAATCCAGATAAATATAGCTACGCGAAGTGAGTAACTGCTCATAAATACCCGATTAGTGAAGACATATTCTTAAGCAAACAAAATATATCACTTGAGAAAAACTCCACTCTATATTAGTAAATTATACCACTAGATCCCATTTCATTCAAAATTCATGAAAAAGTTTCCTTTAGTAAGTATATTTTTCAAATATTGGGATAGAATACTAACACATGGCTTTCTAGTATTCCCCCCCTTTTATGGACAAAACGTACTCTGTTTTGTCCTTTTTTTATTTTCTACTAATCGTTTCATTCGCTTCATCGCTTCCATTAACTGTTCAAGCGAAGTTGCATATGAACAACGAATAAACCCTTCACCACTCTCACCAAATACACTTCCAGGTACAACTGCAACTTTTTCTTCTAACAATAGTTGTTCTGCAAATTCTGCTGAGGATAATCCTGTAGAAGAAATAGAAGGAAACACATAAAAAGCTCCTCCTGGCACATGACATGTTAAACCCATTTCATTAAACGATGTCGTCATAAAATTACGACGTTTTTTATAACTGTCTCTCATTCGAATGACTTCATCATTCCCAAAGCGAAGCGCTTCCAATGCTGCGAACTGTGACATCGTCGGTGCACACATCATGGAATATTGATGAATTTTCAGCATCAATTCTGAGAAGTGTACAGGAGCAGCAATCATTCCGAGGCGCCATCCAGTCATCGCAAAGCCTTTTGAAAATCCTGAAATTAAAATTGTATGATCACGCATATTTTGGATGCTTGCAAAACTCGTATAAGCTTCGTCATATACAAGCTCTGCATAAATTTCATCAGATAATACAATGAGATTATACTTTTCAACGATTTTTGCTAGCTCTTCCAATTCAGCTTTGTTTAAAAGTGCTCCGGTTGGATTGTTTGGAGAACAAAGTAAAATCGCTTTTGTTTTTGTTGTAATGGCTGCTTCAATTTGCTCCGGCTGTACTTTAAATGCCGATTCTAAAGAAGTTGCTACTGGAACCGGCACTCCCCCAGCTAATGTAACAAGTGGTGCATACGATACAAAGCTCGGTTCAATAACGAGCACTTCATCTCCAGGATTTACAATGGCGCGCATCGCAACATCTAATGCTTGGCTCGCACCAACAGTAACGATTATCTCTTCATTTGCATCATATGAAACATGGAATTGCTTTTGAAGATACTTTGCTATTTCTTGACGTAACTCCAATAATCCTGCATTCGCAGTATATGCTGTATATCCTTCTTCTAACGAACGAATACATGCCTGCCTTACATGCCATGGTGTAACAAAATCCGGTTCTCCCACTCCAAGTGAAATAACACCTTTCATGCCTGCCGCTAAGTCAAAAAACTTACGGATGCCGGATGGTTGTAAAGATTCTGCAGCTCTTGATAGGTCAAACTGCTTCATGGTGCCACCACAATTCGTTTATCATCATCCGTTTTGTCATAAATAAGTCCCTCATGTTTATATTTTTTCAAAATAAAATGTGTTGTTGTTGACACAACCGATTCAATTGTTGCTAATTTTTCAGAAACAAATGTTGCCACTTCACTCATACTTTTTCCTTCTAACGTAATAGAAAGATCATATGTCCCTGACATTAAATACACCGACTTTACTTCTGAATAACGGTAAATTTGCTCCGCAACAGAATCAAAGCCAACGCCGTGCTTCGGCGTAACTTTCACATCAATCATAGCTGTTAAACCGCTATGTTCTTTTACTTTTGTCCAATCTATATGTGTAACATAATCAACAATGATTTTTTCTCTTTCTAATTTCTCAATCATTTCTTTTACTGCTTCTACATCTATATTTAACATTTTCGCTAAAGTTTCTACGGATAAACGACTACTTTTTTCAAGGCAAGCTAATAATTCTAATTCCTTTTCAGTCACCATATTCTTCACCCTTCCTTTCGTTTGTTTCTAAATTATACAGATATCCTTTTATGTTTGAAAAGAAGATTTTTTTAGAGAATTATGTGAAAATGAAAAAGAAAGGGGCTGAAATCGTGAAACCAAAAGTATATATTGCTGAACGCGTTCCAAAATTTGTAGAAACATATATCTCTGAGCATTGTGAATATGAAAAATGGGATAGTAGCGAGAAGATACCTCGTGAAGTTTTATTAGAAAAAGTGAAAGATAAACATGGTTTACTTAACTTTGGTGCCAAAATTGACGAAGAGTTGTTACAAGCAGCTCCTCACTTAAAAGTTGTAAGCAATATTTCTGTTGGCTATGATAATTTTGATTTAGAAGCAATGCGAGGCAAAAATGTGATGGGAACAAATACTCCATATGTATTAGATGATACCGTTGCTGATCTTGTTTTCGCTCTTATGTTATCAGCAGGACGCCGCGTATGTGAACTTGATTCTTATGTGAAACAAGGTAAATGGGATGATGAAATTAAAAAAGAACATTTCGGATTAGACATCCATCATAGTACAATTGGGATTATTGGAATGGGCCGAATTGGAGAAGCTGTTGCCAAACGTGCAAAGTTCGGATTCGATATGAATGTTCTTTATTATAATCGTCGTCGTAAAGAGGAAGCTGAACAAAGATTCGAAGCAGCGTACTGTGATTTAAACACATTACTAGCGCAATCAGATTTCATTGTTCTTCTAACTCCGCTAACAGAAGAAACATACCATCTCATCGGAGAGAAAGAATTTTCATTAATGAAAGAAACAGCGATTTTCATTAACGCTTCCCGTGGGAAAACAGTCGATGAACTTGCATTAATTGATGCACTAAAACAAAAGAAAATCTTTGCAGCAGGTATTGATACATTTACACAGGAACCGGTCGAAAAAGATAATCCGTTATTATCCTTAACAAATGTTGTTACTTTGCCACACATTGGATCTGCGACATTAAAAACGAGACATGAGATGGCAATGACAGCTGCGAAAAATCTAGTGATTGGGTTACAAGGCAATATACCGCCTAATGTGGTACGTGGATAAAACTAGAAATACGAAAGGCAAGATGGGTCTCCATCTTGCCTTTTTTTGTTAACATAAATCTTTTTCTACTAGGAGATGATATGAAAAAAATCACTGGAGTGAAAGAAAATGAAACATAAGATAAAGCAACCTTACTTCACTTTTTCCACTCGCGGCACTACTGTTCATTACGAGTTGTATGAACACCGGAGTAAAGAGGAAAAACCAACTTTTGTACTCGTTCACGGTTTTCTATCGTCCTCATTTAGTTACCGGCGACTCATCCCATTGCTTGTCAAAGAAGGAACTGTTGTCGCACTTGATTTGCCACCGTTTGGAAAAAGTGATAAGTCCAATCAATTTACATATTCTTATCATAATTTAGCAACTGTAATTATCGATTTAATGGAACATTTGGCGCTAGAAAATATTGTACTAGTCGGCCATTCAATGGGCGGGCAAATCTCACTCTATGTCAATCGCATACGCCCTGATTTAATTGCAAAAACAATCTTACTATGTAGCTCAAGCTACTTAACACGAGCAAAGTTCCCGCTCATCTACTCTTCCTATTTACCGTTCTTTCATTTATACGTGAAAAATTGGATTATAAGAAGAGGCATTGTTCATAATTTAATGAATGTTGTTCATGATCACTCTTTAATTGATGATGAAATGATGGAAGGATACGCCGCTCCCTTTTACGATAACCGCATTTTCCCTGCTCTAACGCGAATGATCAGAGACCGTGAAGGAGATTTATCGTCAGCTGAATTACGAAAAATCGAAACGCCAACTTTACTCATTTGGGGTGAAAAAGACCGGGTTGTTCCCGTTCATGTTGGACATCGGTTACACGAGGACTTACCAAACTCTAAATTTATTTCATACGAAAATACAGGACACTTACTCCCAGAGGAAAAACCAGAACATGTATATGAAGAGATCCTAGCATTTTCAGCACAGTAGTATTCGTATAGCGATCGCTCAATAAGGTACAACATGAACTCCTAAAAAAGGCTGCCGGAACACCCGACAGCCTACAATGAACAACTTCCACCTTCTTTTAATAGGAGTAATTCCTCTGCTAGCTTCTCGCATTTTTCGATAGCTGGTACTTCTTCAAACGACATGAAATAAATATGCTGTATTTTTTTTGCAATATATTTCGAATCGTCAAACGCGCTCACCACGTACACAACATCACTTGCTTCTGTTTCATAAAATTCCGGTCCCATTTGAAAAGGATCCCAATCCTTCACCATTTCCACCATCTTTTCATATGCACCCATCTACTTCCCGCCTTTTCCACTTTTTAAATCTTTTCTTTATCGTATCATATCAGCTATGCTAGAAGAAGTAAGGAACTTTCACAAAACTATGAAGGGAGCAAAAATATGCAGCAATTTCATAAAACTTTAAATCGCCGTGGAACCCATAGTGTAAAATGGGATACTTATAAGAATGAAGAATTGTTACATGCATGGATTGCAGATATGGATTTTCCTATTCCAGAGCCAATTCAATCCGCACTACAAAAACGCCTTGAACACCCTATTTTCGGCTATACAATACCACCAGAAGAAATTACGAATACGATTTGTCAGTGGACGAAAAGCCAATACAATTGGGAAATACAAAAAGAGTGGATTGTCTTTAGTCCAGGTATTGTCCCTGCTCTTAGTACAAGTGTGCAAGCTTTAACAAACGAAGGTGAATCCGTTCTTGTACAACCACCTATTTATCCACCATTTTTTGATATGGTCATAAAAAACCAGCGCCGTCTGTGTGAAAATCCGTTACATTTGCAAAATGGTTTCTATACAATGGACTTTGAACATTTAGAGGCACAATTTAAGCAAGGTGTAAAACTCCTTCTTCTTTGTAGTCCGCATAATCCTATTGGACGCGTTTGGACAAAGGATGAACTTACAAAGCTTGGGGATTTATGTGAACGATATAATGTAACCGTTGTCACAGATGAAATCCATGCGGACATCATTTTCTCGGGTCATACCCATACACCATTTGCTTCCATATCTGAATCATTAGCTGCACGCAGCATTACTTGTATGGCACCAAGTAAAACATTTAATATTGCCGGATTACAAGCCTCGATCATTATTATTCCAGATCAAAACATTCGGGATGCCTTTACATCTGTGCAACATCGCCAAGGTTTTCATGGGTTAAATATATTTGCTTACGTGGCAATGCAAAGTGCCTATACAGAGTGTAACGAATGGTTAACAGACATCCGTTTATATATGGAAGAAAATGCTCAGTTTGCTCGTGAATTTATTGAAGCGCATATCCCTGCACTTTCTGTCATTCAGTCAGAAGGTACTTTTTTACTATGGGTTGATTGCTCTCGCCTTGGACTCTCTCAAGAAGAACGCACAAAGCAACTTGAAGAAAAGGGAAAAATTATTGTGGAACCAGGTGAAAAATATGGAATAGGTGGAAGGCAGCACATTCGTATTAATATCGGTTGTCCAAGAAAGCAACTTGAAGAAATACTGCGCAGACTGAAGTATACATTTTCATAATCAACTAAAAAGCTACCCTTTCGAAGGTAGCTTCTACTTTTTCTTAGCAGCTGATGCCTTTTCTACAATGACACCACAAGCAATTCGATTCCCTGCATTTCCAGCAGGCTGCGTCATACCATCATCAGGCTTATCCGTAATAATGATAGATGCACCATCTTTTCGGTAAAGCGTCGTTCTTCCTTCTTCAAGTGATACATTCGGTGCCTCAATTTCTGCTTCAATCGCGCCTTTATCATCTGCAATTACATTCGGTAAATCTCCATTTTCTGCACCTTTTGGATTCATAAGTCCGTGTTTCTTTTTCTTATCTAGATTAAAATGATCCCCAGCTGATATGAAACGAGGTGCTTCACACTCTCCAATTTCATGAATATGTAATCCATGAGTTCCCGGTTTGAACCCTTCTGCCTTAATAGATATTTTCACACCACTCGTTTGTTGTTTTACTTTCGCTGTACCTACTTTATCACCAGAGGCGTTATGTAATTTCACCTCGATTTCTTTTGGATTTCCTTTATCGCAACCTGTCATAAGAAACAGCAAACAACACCCAAATAAAAGCTGTTTTTTCATCACAATTCCCTCCAAAATACATTCTGCCCTTAGATTGTCCGAGCATAGAGGGAAACATACCACACGAACTTACTGTTTCTTCTCAGCTAATAACTTCTTTTCTACCTTCTGCAAACGTTCTGCTTCTCTTTTTGATACGCGAATAAACATGCGCCACGTTGCAATTGCACCAATTATAAATAAAACACAAACAATCCCTGGAATAATATATTCTGTTTTATCTTCTGGAAAATATAAAGGCATCATGAAAATCACTCCTCTGTTTTTTCTACAATCTTACTCTATTCAGTAAACCTCCTGGCAAAAATATATCTCTATCTGTGAATTCACCGAAGTAAACGATACACCCCTTCATCTTGTCAACTCACCAGAATTTTCTGTCATATCTCTTTGGATTATAACATTTCTCACACCCGAAATCATTCTCCAGCAAATGATTTCTTTGACTCTATTCTTCACTTTCCTTACTATAAAATTGAGGTGAAAAATATGAATGAAACATTCAAAATTGGTGAAATCGTTACTGGCATTTATAAAACAGGAAAATATATCGGCGAAATTACAAACAGCCGTCCTGGAAGTTATGTTGTCAAAGTATTGGCTGTTTTAAAACATCCTACGCAAGGTGATTTACATAATGTGAAACAAGCTGATGTACCATTTTTCCATGAACGGCGCGCTTTAGCTTTCCGTGAACAAACAAATATTCCGCAACCAATGGTAAAAAAATATGAAGGGGATATCCCGGATTATAAAGAATCTCTGAAAACGGCATTAGAATCACAAATGAATGCATTTTCAGAAGATGATTCTCCGTTTGCAAAGCGTAGTTTACAAACACTCCAGCAATTAAAACAAGATTACAAGCTGTAAAAAACAAAGCGACCAAATTACACAGTTTGTAATTTGGTCGCTATTGTGTACTCACTTTCTTTAACACTTTCGAAAAATCGATAAGCTCACCTAAAGTCGGTGGAGAAGGCTTTACTAAATATTCTTTATCCTTTTCGACCAACTTAAAAATATTGTAGGTCGTCATCGCATCATCAAGCGCGCAATGATGCTTTCCCGTCCCTACTTTCCCGTACGCTTCAATCGCTTTCCATAATCCAGTTTGATTCCGTTCACCAAAGAAACGTTTATACTCGAGCGATAAATCTCGGCATTGTCCCGAAAAAGGAAACGCTGCACCTACCGCCTCACAATTCTGCCTCAATACTTTCATATCCATATTGCCCCACGTTACAATTGTTGTTTGGCAACGTTTTTCATATTGGACAAGTTTTTCGACAAGTTCCAAAAACGAAATCCCTCCATCTACTGCTTCCTGTTTGATACCTAAAAATTTTTTGCACCGCTCTGTTAAGTATGAAAAAGTTTCCGGCCTTACATAAGATGAATACGTATCTTCCACTACACAATCAACAACTGATACGAGTCCCACCTCAATAATCTCTGGAAAAAAACCCTTTGGTTTTTTCCTATTTTGAGGCATCGTGAACTCGAAATCTAAAAATAAAAATTGTTTTTCATCCATACGATCCCTTCCTTATCATTTCATCTACTTTGTCCTCCTACACGAACAAGCTCGAATGCTAATCATTCAGATTGGATGTATCTTATGTATATGTCAAATAACCGCAAATATTTTCAAAAATGAGAAAAATTCATTTCCATAGAAAATATGACAAAACAAACCCTTTCATTTACATCCGACATTTTTCTACTTTATAATGGCTTTAAGTGTGTTTCTTCCAAAAATTTATGACACACTAAGAAAAGTTACCCGAAAGGAGATGGAATTTTTGCACGAAACAACGCAAGAAATCGCAAACTGGCAATATTACTTTGCAATCGCAGTCTTTCTAATTACATATGCCATTATCATTTCAGAAAAAATTAACCGTGCTGTTATCGCACTTCTTGGTGCGGCACTTATGGTAATAGTAGGTGTTGTTGATTTACACAATGCTTTTACAAAACATATCGAGTGGGGAACAATTACGCTACTGATCGGTATGATGATTTTAGTTAACATCACGAGTAAATCAGGCGTATTCCAATATGTTGCAATTAAAGCCGCTAAACAAGCACAAGGAAGTCCAATTAAAATTTTAATTTCTCTTTCTTTGCTTACCGCGATTGGTTCCGCATTTCTAGATAACGTAACAACTGTACTTCTTGTTGTCCCTGTTACTTTATCTATTACGCGCATTTTACAAGTAAATCCTGTTCCATATTTACTTTCTGAGATTATTTTCTCAAATATTGGTGGGACCGCAACATTAATTGGTGATCCTCCAAACATTATGATCGGTTCTGCAAATAAACATTTAGATTTCAATGCTTTCTTATTCAACTTAGCACCAATCGTACTTATCATTATCGCTGTAACAGCAACAATGATTTATTTTATGTACCGCAAGCAGCTCATCGCTGATCCTGTACAAGTTAAAAAATTAATGAGCTTAGATGAAAAACAATACATTAAAGACCCTGTATTAATGAAAAAATCTTTAACAGTACTTGGTCTTACAATCCTTGGATTCATGACTCATTCTATTTTCCACATTGATGCAGCCGTAATCGCATTAACAGGTGCTACTGTACTTATGCTAATCGGTGTAAAAGAACATGAAATTGAAGAAGTATTTGCTCACGTAGAGTGGATTACAATTTTCTTCTTTGCTGGTCTATTCGTACTCGTTGGTGGACTCATTGATATCGGACTCATTAAAATGCTAGCTCAAAAAGTAATTAATTTAACAGGTGGGGATATTTCTTACGCGTCTATCCTTATTTTATGGGTATCTGGTATTGCATCAGCAACGATCGATAACATTCCATTCGTTGCAACAATGATTCCACTTATTAACGATATGGCAGTCGGTCTTGGTCTATCACCTTCTGATGCACAAATCGATGTATTATGGTGGTCATTAGCATTAGGAGCTTGTCTAGGCGGAAACGGAACATTAATCGGTGCTTCCGCTAACGTAATCGTAGCAGGAATCGCAAGCCGTGAAGGACATAAATTTAGCTACATGGAATTCTTAAAATTCGGTTTCCCGATTATGATCGTTTCATTAATTATTTCTCACATTTATATCTACTTCCGTTACTTAATGTAGTATAAAAAGCGGCAGGGGCTCGTTTAGCTCTGACTGGATAAGGTTCTTTCACACAGAAAGCGCTTTTTACTTTCTCGTGTGGAAGGTTCTTAGACACGAAGAGCTTGCCGCTAGAGCTGGATTGTCTAAAAAGCGGAGCCGACTGTTTAGCCCTAACGGCTAAGGTTCTTTCGTACAGAAAGTGCTTTTTACTTTCTCGTACGGAAGGTTCTTAGACGTGAAGGGCTAGGAGGCGAAGCTAGATTCCATAAAAAGCGGCAGGGGCTCGCAAAAAAAGAAAGGCTATCGCTGCAACGATAGCCTTTTTTTCATATATCAGCGATTTTTTCAATATATCAACCATTCGACACAACATATCGATTGTTCGACAATGTTCAACAGAACACCTTAATTAAATCCTAATATTTCGTTGGCTCATTTCGAATTAAAAACAAATGAATCGGAAGAAAAATAGAACATGTTATCACATGAATAATCGTAAATAATACCGAATTCGTACCATACCGGTCCAAAATGGCATATATCAAATAAATTGACAAAACAAGCGATACTCCTGTTGCTAAAATACTTATAATCGGAATAAAGTTCAAAATAAAACAAGCAACGTATATACCAAATACTTTCCATCCTGCATCTTCTTTCAAAAAACTAGGTAACTTCTCTCTCGCTAAATCCCCCCAGATTTTACCATTTAAAAATGGAATAAAAGCAAGAACGCCATCATTAGCACCATCATTTTTGGCCATCGTATAGAGCGCAAATGCAGTTAATATATACGCAAGGATACCCCAAATTACAATAATTAAAATAAAAGTAAAACTAAGCGCTAAAAAACCAGCAAATATACTTTGATCTTCCATCGCTCCCTCTCCCTTCTACTCTCATCATATTTTTTATACCCATTCCTAATCACTTCTTTATATAATATGAATAAGAAGCCTGAAAGGAGAACAATTTTTATGCACCCATTTGTAAAAGCCTTACAGCAACATTTCATTACACATCAAAACCCTGAAAAAGCAGCACCAATGGCTCGATATATGAAAAACCATTTCCCATTTCTCGGTATTCAAACACCGGAAAGAAGAAAACTATTACGTGAAGTCATACAAGTACATAAACTCCCAAACAAAGAGGAATTTCAAATCGTCATCCGTGAGCTTTGGTCTTTACCAGAACGCGAATTTCAAGCCGCCGCTCTCGATTTATTACAGAAATATAAAAAACATCTCGATAAAACTCACATCCCGTTCTTAGAGGAGCTCATTATAACAAAGTCATGGTGGGATTCCGTTGATGGTATCGTCCCTACATTCTTAGGTGATATCTTCTTGAAATATCCAGAGGCCATTCCTACCTATATTCCGAAATGGATCGCTTCAGAAAATATATGGTTACAGCGTGCTGCAATCTTATTTCAACTCAAATATAAACAGAAAATGGATGAAAAACTTCTCTTCTCAATTATCGGACAACTTAAGGCTTCAAAAGAATTTTTCATTCAAAAAGCAATCGGATGGGTACTTCGTGAATATGCAAAAACGAATCCTCATGTTGTATGGGAATACGTTCAAAACAACGAACTTGCTCCCCTAAGTAAACGAGAAGCAATTAAGCATATTCGCTCTACTATGAGCACCTCTGTATAATAAAGGGTAGTAAAATAGACAAAACTCTATCATATACATTCATCTTGATTTTCCACAGATAAGTCACGTCTATGGAAACAAAAGGAGATCTCCGCTCATTTTCTCCTTTTGTTTTAGCATGGCATAAGGCTAAAACAGGCACTGTCCGCTCCTATCCATCGTCGTATGCTCTCTCCCATCTAAAAAGAAGGTTTTATATGATTTTTCAATTTGTATTTATATAGATACACTTGTTCCTCTATTGTGATTTAAAAAGGAACATGATAGAATATGGTCATTATTATTAAATATAGTAGCGATGACGGACTTATAAGTACTTGCACAAAAAGCGATTCAGGGACAGTGAAAGCCTGAAAAAGCAAGGAAACGGCAGTCTCGAGCAATACGTGATAAAGTGGATGCGTGTTTACACACATCAACTAGGGTGGAACCGCGGGTATATACAAGCTCGTCCCTAGGCAAAAATGCCTAGAGACGAGCTTTTTTATATTTAAAGCGGAAGCGGCTTGCTCAGACTGTGAGGAGGATGGAGCTTCTGACATAGAGGCGTTCTTTGCCTCGGCGGAAGAAGTGAAGCCACCGAACAGTCTAGCCGCTGAAGCTGGATATCCTTAAAAGCAGAGGTGGCTCGTTCAGCTCTGACTGGCTAAGGTTCTTTCGCATAGAAAGTGTTTTTTACTTTCTCGTGTGGAAGGTTCTTAGACACGAAGAGCTTGCCACCGGAGCTAGATATCCCTAAAAGCGCAAGCGGCTCGCTCGAGACATCGCCATCCAATAAGTACCCCCTGTCATCGCCAATACGTTAACTTTTAAAAGGAGGATTTTATTATGTATTCAATGGAACAAGTTGTAAACTTAGCAAAGCATCGTGGTTTTGTTTTCCCTGGTTCTGAAATTTATGGTGGTCTTGCAAACACTTGGGATTACGGTCCACTTGGTATCGAATTAAAAAATAACGTGAAAAAAGCTTGGTGGAAAAAATTCATTCAAGAATCTCCATACAACGTTGGTTTAGACGCAGCGATTTTAATGAATCCAAAAACTTGGGTAGCTTCTGGTCACGTTGGTAACTTTAACGATCCAATGATTGACTGTAAAAAATGTAAAGCGCGTCACCGTGCTGATAAATTAATCGAAGATGCTTTAGATGCAAAAGGCATCGAAATGATCGTTGATGGTCTTACTTTCGATCAAATGGCTGACTTAATGAAAGAACACGAAGTAAAATGTCCAGACTGCGGTAGCCAAGAGTTCACTGAAATCCGTCAGTTCAACCTAATGTTTAAAACATTCCAAGGTGTTACTGAATCTAGCACAAACGAAATCTTCCTTCGTCCTGAAACAGCACAAGGTATTTTCGTAAACTTCAAAAACGTACAACGCTCTATGCGTAAGAAACTTCCATTTGGTATTGGCCAAATCGGTAAAAGTTTCCGTAACGAAATTACACCTGGTAACTTCACATTCCGTACACGTGAATTCGAACAAATGGAGCTTGAGTTCTTCTGTAAGCCTGGTGAAGATTTAGAGTGGTTCACATTCTGGCGCAATACTTGTAAAAACTGGTTACTTGCACTTGGTATGAACGAAGAAAGCATGCGTCTTCGTGACCACGGTGAAGAGGAATTATCTCACTACAGTAACGCAACAACTGATATTGAATTTAAATTCCCATTTGGCTGGGGCGAACTTTGGGGCGTTGCATCTCGTACAGACTTCGACTTAAAACGTCACATGGAACATTCTAACGAAGACTTTAACTATATCGATCCACAAACGAATGAACGTTACGTACCATACTGCATCGAGCCATCTCTTGGCGCAGACCGCGTAACATTAGCATTCTTATGTGATGCATACGAAGAGGAGCAATTAGAAAACGACTCTCGTACAGTTCTTCGTTTCCACCCTGCTTTAGCTCCATATAAAGCAGCAATCTTACCACTATCTAAAAAGCTATCTGAAGGCGCTGGAGAAGTGTTCGCAGAACTAGCAAAAGACTTCGTGGTAGACTTTGACGAAACTGGTTCTATCGGTAAACGTTACCGTCGTCAAGACGAAATCGGTACACCATTCTGTATCACATATGATTTCGACTCAGTTGAAGACAAAGCTGTTACAGTACGTGACCGTGACACAATGGAGCAAATTCGTATGCCAATTAGCGAATTAAAAGACTTCTTAGAGAAGAAAATTCAGTTCTAATTATGGAAAGGCTGCCTCTTGGCAGCCTTTTTTATGTCTCATATTGCCTGACGGTCGATATATATAAATCCAATTTGATTTTCTAACATATAAATTATGACTATGAAGACAAAAAGAGACCTTCACTCATTTTCTCCTTCTGTTTTTACATGGCATGGGGCTAATGACCGCTTCTGTACATGAGTGAATCCTCTTTCCCACCTAAAAGGAAGGGGTTTATGTTGGGGTTCAATCCGTATTTATATATTAATAACTAATTAAAAAATAGGCTGCCCCCGGCAGCCTATTTTTCGCGTTTCTCTTTAATTGCTACTGTACATCTTGAAATGCACAGTAAATCATCATTTTCATCAATAATTCGTACATCCCAAACCATCGTTGTTTGCCCTTTATGGATTGGTGTACCGATCGCTGTTACAATTCCATCACGTTTCGAGCGAAGATGATTCGCATTGATTTCAAGTCCAAAACAAATACACTTTTCTTGATCAATTAAATTATAGGATCCTACGCTCGCTACCGTTTCTGCCAATGCAACTGATGCACCACCATGTAAAAAACCAAACGGTTGGTGTGTACGTCCATCTACTGGCATAGTTGCTACCACTTTCTCCTCTGTCATTTCTAACAGTTCAATCCCAAGTGCATCCATTAATGTTTTTGGCATGCTACTTCCCCCTTTTCCTTATTTAAAAATGTATAATTTCCCCTATTTATTTTCAAACTATCCATAGCGTTTATCTAAGGAGGTTCCATCTACATGAAAAATAAATTCTGTATTCTATTACTCTTAGTCTCCTTGCTCATTATTGTACCAAATTGTACGAATGCAGCCCACCCTTCTGACCTGACAATCGATATTAAGACTGTTACGCAAAAAGGTAAGAAACCTTATTTAGAATATCAAATTAGTAGACCTTACTTTAGTAACTTTTACGATCCGGAATTTCAAAAGAAGTTGAATACATACTACAAGACAACGACAGATCGTTTTAAAACAACATTAGCAAAAGAAGCGAAAAAATACTATAAAGAAGCTCAGGAATCAGATGCTCCTTTCCACCCATATGTTGCAAATGTTGATTATAAAGTCACATTACAGCAGTCTCCCTTGCTTAGCTTATATTTAAATTATTATCAATATACGGGCGGAGCACACGGCATTTATACATGGAAAGCAAATACATTTGATTTAAAAGAAAAGAAAGTACTGCGTTTAGCTGATTTATTTCAAAAAGATAGCAACTATAAAGATATCATTCGGACAGAGGTCGTTAGACAAATTAAACAAAATGAAAGTATTTACTTTCCAGATGCAGCTGAAAAAGTGATGAGCACAAAGAAATTCAACTACTTTTTAGAACCAGATAACCTTGTCGTCTACTTCTCTTTATATGAGATCGCTCCTTATGTAAGTGGGATTCCGCAATTCCGGATTCCATACACATTACTTAGGGATTCACTAAAGCCTAACTATCAAAACATTTTAATTGACAATAAATAGATAAATTAGCTACGATAATGTTAACCTAATAACAACAGGAGGTTAACATTATGAAACAATTACGTGCTTTAGATTTAGTACTAGCTGCCATGTTTGTTGCACTCATGGCAATCGGTGCAAATATCGTATCTTGGGCACCATTTTTACAAGTAGCTGGTATTCCACTTTCTATGCAACCATTTTTCGCAATTTTAGCTGGTCTTCTTCTCGGAAGTAGACTTGGTGCTCTATCTATGACTGTATATATGCTTGTTGGAGTTGCAGGAGCACCAATTTTTGCGAATTTCAAAGCTGGGTTTGGGGCACTGTTAGATCCTACCGGTGGTTTTATTATCGCATTTATTATTGTTACTTACGTATCAGGAAAACTAGTAGAACAAAGAGAAAAGCCACAGTTCAGTACATTCGCAATTGCATCTTTTACCGGCATTATTTTAACGTATATCATTGGTACGACTTATATGTATACGGCTGTAAACTTCTGGATGGGTGGAAATATGAGTTACAAAGCAGCTTGGGCAATTATGATGTGGTTTGCGGTTAAAGATATTATCTTTACAATTATCTGCGCTATCATTGCACCTCGTATATATTATGCAGTTCGTCGTTCTGCTTATCAGCATTCTCATTCTATATAAGAACATTTTGGTATCTGCCATATAAATTACAGCTATGAAACACAAAGACTGATCTACACTCTCATTTTCTCTCTTTGTTTTCACGTGGCATGGGGCAGAAATAGGCACTGACCGCTTCTATATGGATAGCCGGATCCTCTCTTACACCTAAAAAGATAGCTTTTGTGTTGTCTTTTCAATTTGTACTTATGCTATCATAATGAAGAAAAGAGTTACTCCAACGTATGGAGTAACTCTTTTTCACATTAAGACTCTTGTTTCATTTGCTCTTCTAAAATCTTCTTCATCATAACAAGCATGTCATCTCTTAACTCTTCATGCTGAAGTGCCATTTCAATTGTCGTTTGAACAAAGCCTAATTTTTCTCCAACATCATAACGCTTTCCTTCAAAGTCATAAGCAAATACACGTTGAATTTCATTTAAGCTTTGGATTGCATCTGTTAGTTGAATTTCACCACCAGCACCGATATGCTGCTGCTCTAAGAACATAAAGATTTCAGGTGTTAAGATGTAGCGTCCCATAATCGCTAAGTTTGAAGGCGCTGTGCCTTTCGCTGGTTTCTCAACAAACTTTCGTACTTGGTAACGACGTCCTTCTTGTTCTAGCGGATCAATGATTCCATAGCGATGTGTTTCTGCTTCAGGAACTGTTTGCACACCAATAACAGAAGAAAGTGTTTTATCATATTCATCCATTAATTGACGTAAACATGGTTTTTCAGCTTGAACAATATCATCACCTAGTAAAACAGCAAATGGCTCGTCACCAATGAACTTACGCGCACACCAAACTGCATGCCCTAATCCTTTTGGCTCTTTTTGACGGATATAGTGAATATCAACCATTTTAGAAGAAGCTTGTACTTTTTCAAGCAACTCATATTTTTTCTTCTCTAATAAATTTTGTTCTAACTCGAATGCATTATCAAAATGATCTTCAATAGAGCGTTTTCCTTTACCTGTAACGATAATAATATCCTCAATTCCAGATGCCACCGCTTCTTCTACAATATATTGGATCGTTGGCTTATCTACAATTGGAAGCATTTCTTTCGGCATTGCTTTTGTTGCTGGTAAAAAACGAGTTCCTAATCCCGCAGCGGGAATAATCGCTTTTCTTACTTTTTTCATAACAAATACCCTCTTTTCTTTCTTAATTCTTACATTAATATTTCTTTACTCATATACGAAATTTACTAATCCGCCCTTAGTAATCGAAATGTTACAGAAAGTATACCACATCATTTCTTTTTCTTGCGGATTTCTTCTATACACAAGAAAAGAGGAGGTCGTTCTCCGTTCTCCCCTTTTCTCTTCCACTACTGGAAATGACGATCTATTTTATTATAAACGATTCATAACATCTTCTTTAATAGCGAGTAACTTTTGTTCACTATTTTGTAAGGAATCATCTTTTACACCGAAGTAAAACTTGATTTTCGGCTCTGTTCCAGATGGACGTAAGCAGAACCAAGAACCATCCGCTAATTGATATTTTAACACATTTGATTTCGGTAAGTGAATCTCTTCCTTGCTTCCATCTTTTAGTGATGTAATGATGCTTGCTTTATAATCCTCTACAGCGTCTACTTTTAAATCGGCTACTTCTTTTGGCGGATTTTCACGGAATGATGCCATCATTTCTTGAATTTTTTCTGCACCATCTTTTCCTTTTAATGTTAACGATACAAGGTCTTCACGGAAGAAACCGTATTTCGCAAACACTTCTAATAAACCATCGTATAACGTTTTGCCTTGTGATTTATAGTATGCTGCTACTTCACAAGCGAACAGTACAGATTGCACTGCATCTTTATCGCGGCAGAATGGACGAATTAAGTAGCCATAGCTTTCTTCATAGCCAAATTGGAATTCATATTGTCCACTTTGTTCATACTGCTTAATCTTTTCACCGATAAATTTAAATCCGGTTAACGTATCTACTGTATCTAATCCATACGCTTTCGCAATTGTACGACCGATTTCAGAAGTTACGATTGTTTTTAATACAACACCGTTTTCTGGAAGTGTACCGTTTTGTTTCTTTTGTGATAATAAATAATCAAGCATTAAAGCACCTGTTTGGTTTCCTGTTAACACTTGGTACTCACCAGCATGATTACGAACAGCTACACCAAGACGGTCTGCGTCCGGATCTGTTGCGATTAACACATCCGCACCTACTTTTTCCCCATCGCGAATCGCAAGTTCAAATGCTGCGTGCTCTTCTGGGTTTGGTGATTTTACTGTTGAGAAATTTGGATCTGGTAACTCTTGTTCTTTTACAACCGTTACATCTGTAAATCCAACTGCTTCTAAGCCACGGCGTGCTGGAATATTAGATGTTCCATGTAGTGGTGTAAAGACGATTCTTAAATCTTTCCCAACTTCTTGGACCATTTCTTTATTGATGATGACTGTTTTTAACTCTGCTAAGTATGCATCATCTACTTCTTGTCCAATGATATGTAATAAACCATTTGCTTTCAATTGCTCTACATCAGCAACTTCGACTGTTAATTCATCTTCTACTTCATTTACGTAATCAATTAACTCGTCCGCTTCTTTTGGTGGTAATTGCCCACCATCTTCTCCATACACTTTATAGCCGTTATATTCAGGTGGATTATGACTCGCCGTAAGAACGATTCCACTTACTGTATGTAAATAACGAACTGCGAAAGAAAGTACTGGTGTTGGACGTAAACTTTCAAATACATATGTCGTAATACCATGTGCGCCAAGAGTTGCCGCTACTTCCATTGCAAATTCAGGTGATTTATGACGTGAATCATACGCTACAACAACGCCGCGCTTCTTCGCTTCTGCACCTAACTTTTCAATAAAGTGCGCTAGTCCCTTTGTTGCCTTTCGAACAGTATATACATTCAAACGGTTCGTACCAGCACCAAGCTCCCCGCGCATACCACCTGTACCGAATTCTAAGTTTTTATAGAAGCTATCTTCTATTTTCTTTTCATCTTGCTGCATATTTTCTAGCTGTTCTTTTAATTCTGCATCTAATTTTGCATAGGATAGCCAGCGACTGTATTCTTGTTTCCAATCCATTTTCTAATCTCCTCTCGCATGTCATAACTACATTATATGAAAAAAACGACAAGTATCTCAATATATTTTAAAATCTAACAGGATTTTACTGTTATGATTTGCACACACTAACGATATATATATGAATCCAATTTGATTTTCTAACATATAAATTGTGGCTATGAAGAACAGAAAGAGACTTTCACTCATTTTCTCCTTCTGTTTTTACATGGCATGGGGCTAAAAAGGCACTGACCGCTTCTATCCATGGCTGGATGCTCTCGCCCATCTGAAAAGAATGGTTTGATGTTAGTTTTTATTTGGATTTATATACTTCAAACAAAAAGGTGAGAAAAATGGAAGAATGGGGATTATCTGAAGAGTTAAAAATAAAAACGAAACAAATGATTGAAGTTGTAGAGACCGAATTACGTGATATGAAGCAAACTGTTGAACAAGACGGTGAGTGTATTTTGTGTAAAATGGAAGAAATCCACCATTTGCTAAGTAATGTTCAAACACTGGCAGCTACTTATTATTTAAAGGCATATTTATCGCCCTATACATCAGGGTATGCTCCCATTACAACAGCAATTCAACATTTAGGCGATAGAAAACATGGTGCATTAATTGTTGTAGAAAGAAATGATTCACTTGATTCCCTTATTCAAACAGGAACACAACTTGAAGCGTATTTAACCGTTCCACTGCTGGAATCTATCTTTTATCCAGGTAATCCGCTTCATGACGGAGCTGTTCTCATTAAAGAAAACCATATTATTTCAGCTGCAAACATTCTCCCTCTAACGAAAAGCATAGAAATTGATTCAAAGCTAGGAACACGTCACCGAGCTGCAATTGGTTTATCAGAAAAAAGCGATGCACTCATATTAGTTGTCTCTGAAGAAACAGGTCGCACATCCTTTGCTTTAAATGGAACCTTATATACTATTTCTCTATGAAGAAAAGGCAGCGGAATTACGCTGCCTTTTCTAAAACTTCTTATTCTTCTCCAAAACGTTCAACAAGTGTCGCAAGCGTACGAACCATTGCACCTGTTGCTCCTGCTGGTCCTAAATCATGTGCACTCGTTGTATCAGAAGTTCCAGCGATATCTAAATGTACCCATGGTGTTTCTTCTGCAAACTCACCAAGGAATGTTCCAGCCATTACTGCATGACCTTCGCGGCCTGGTGAGTTATTTAAATCTGCAAATTTACTGTTACGAACACGTTCTTTATCACGCTCAAAAATCGGTAATTGCCAAATTGGTTCATCCGTTTCCATCGATGCTTCTAATACTTGTTCATATAGTACTTCATTATTTGTCATTGCACCTGTTGTATGATTTCCAAGCGCAACGATAACTCCGCCTGTTAATGTTGCAATATCAATAAGATAGTTTGCACCAAGTTTCTTCGCATACGTAATACCGTCAGCTAATGCTAAGCGGCCTTCTGCATCTGTATTTAATACTTCAATTGTTTTACCGCTCATAGATGTAATCACATCATCTGGTTTAAATGCTGTACCACTCACGACATTGTCTGTTGATGGGATAACAGCGACTACGTTTTGCTCTGGGCGAAGTTCACCGATAATTTCCATTGCACCAAGAACTGCTGCAGCGCCGCCCATATCACCTTTCATTCCTACCATGCCCTCGCGTGGTTTTAGAGAGTAACCGCCTGTATCATATGTGATCCCTTTTCCAACGAATCCGATTACATCTGTCCACTCTTCTTTTCCTTTATAAATAAGAGCAATCATTTTTGGTGGCTCTGTAGAACCTTGGTTTACTGCAAGTAATGCACCCATACCAAGCTCTTCCATTTCCTCTTTCTCAAGCACTTTATAATCCATATCGTATTTCTCAGCTAATTCAACTGCATACTCTGCAAGTGTTGTTGCTGTTAATACGTTCGGCGGCATATTTACAAGTGTACGAGCTGAATTTGTAGCACGTCCATGCACATATCCTACTGTTAATGCAGCTTCGATTTCTTTTTCATCTTCTGCTGTAATAACCGCAAAGTTTTCTAACTCGACACTTTCTTTTTTTTCCGTTTTATATGTTTGTAAATCATATGTACCTAGGCAGGATACTTCTGCTGCAATATGCGCAACATCGATTGCGTCTAACTTATCTGTTACGAAAGAATCAAGTAACATCGCAGCTTCTTGCACTTTGTCAGCTTTTAATGTTTTAAATGCTTTACTAAGTGAAGCACGTAACGTTTCTGTTGAGCATGATTCTTTTTTGCCAAGACCGACAAAATAATAACGTTTTACATTTGTTTTTCCTAAGCTATGTACTTTTGAAATGGCTTTTTTCTTTACAGAAAGCTCTTTTTCTTTTAATAAAATTTGTAATTGTCCTTCAAATGCTTTGTCTAATTCCTGTACAAAGCTACTCACTTTTTCTTCTTCAAATAAAGCAACGATGACTGCTTCATGGCTTGCTAATTCTTTTTGTACTTGAAACATGTTCAACCCCCCTAGATTTCTCTATTTTCATTATAACTGTATTTTTCCTAAAATGCGATAATTCTAACTTCTCTTTCACTTCATATATAGAATCAGCCCCGGTAATGACGGCAAATGATGTATTTGTTCGTATGGAACTTTCTCTATCTTTTCAGGTATTACTTTCCGGCACTTTTGAATAAATGCCACAACTTCGCTCACATCTAAACTCCAATACAAAGGGCAGTACGGCGTCAAATATTGCTCCGCCACTTCCATCATACTTCGGGCTCCCTTTATATTTCCATAGCTGTAATGATATTGGGCGACTACCATTTGTAATAAACCTTTTAAAAATAAGTTACTCCGCTCTTCCAACCACATTTCTTCTAATAAGTCGTGGCATGTATAATAATCTCCCTCATTATAATTCACAAAAAATTCATAGTACGCCAATGGATAGTCTTCCACTTCCCCACCCCTTTTTCTTATATATAAATCCAATTTGATTTTCTAACATATAAATTGTGCTATGAAGAACAAAAAGAGACTTTCACTCCTTTTCTCCTTCTGTTTTCACATGGCATGGGGCTAAAAAAGGCACTGACCGCTTCTATGCATGGCCGGATGCTCTCGCCCACCTAAAAAGAATGGTTTGATATTAGTGTTTTCATTTGGATTTATATATTGTGAACCAGGACAAATAAAAAAGTCTAGTGTTAATTCCACTAGACTATCTCTGTTTCAAATATTGACCGCGAAATACTTGTAACGTTTCATCTTGGTTCAGCATCGTTAACTGCTCTTCTGTTAACTTACCGTTTCCCATTTTCACTACATATACATTTACCTTTTTCTTGCCCCACTCACTATATACATCTTGAACAGTATCATAATATAAATCAAGTCTATTTCCTTTTATGGCCCCGCCTTTATCTGCTACCACACCGTATCCATAACCTGGTACAAAAAGAATGGTCCCAATTGGAAACACACGTAAGTCAGCTGCGATTGTAGAATATATATCCCTTTTTGCCTTTACACCTGAATATGTAATGCCATACTCCGGGTGTCCGGGTCTTTTACCAGTTGATTCTATCCCTGACGTATAGCCAGTTGCTGTCATTTCCATTACGCGATATTTAGACCAGTCTCTTCCCTGTTCTAACGCATTTATCACTTCTTTACTCGGAGCAACTTGTTGCTCTACTTCTGCCGCATGTACTTCTTTTACATCGCTTTCTTGATATATTTTTACAATTTCTACTATAGAAACCCCAGTGAATGCTTGCCATGTCACACATAATGCTGCTACCAGTAAACAAGTCATCATAATGCGAGTACCATAACGTTTTAACATTTTTATATTCCACACTCCTTCATCGTTCATCATTCCCTATACGATAAAGAAATATGCAGAAAAAAAATCCCCAGTAAACTGGAGACTAGAACATTTGATAACCACTTTTTCGAAGCTTTTTTATAACAACTCCTGCTAAAACGGCCCCAATTAACCCTGTCGATAAGATAAAAAGATCTGCTTGTCCAAGATGCGAGGCACTTGTTCCAAATGAGGAAAATGTTTCTTTCGGTTTTGAAAAGTAGTCCCAGACACTTGCTTTATTAATAATCAGCATACAAACAATCGGATAAATGATAACCATCACCCAAGTAGCACGTAAAATCATGTTAAGCAAAAATCCAATTCCAAAAAACAAAATAAAAAACAACATCATTGAAATAAGTAGTACCGGTATACTCAATTGTTCCCCATCTCCTTCTCTCCCGCCGTAAACACATGATACGCTGTATATCCAAATTGCTCTCCTGGATTTAGTGTCGTATTCACCCCAAGAATTGGTCCTGTATTCCCTTCTAATAAATATCGAATTAATATAGAAGTATTTTGATCATATGCAATATCTTTCGGATCTAAAAATGCGACTTCTGACAATTCCTCCTCTTGAACAGTAACCTCTTCTCCTTCTGGTTCCAATAGAAAAATAATCATGTTATCACTAATTTCATCACGAATGACACCAGAGCGAATACCAATCACTCCTTTTACATGTGCAGTAACGCCTGTCTCTTCCAAAACTTCACGTTTTACAGCTTCATCAATGGTTTCACCTTCATTGACAAAGCCCGCTGGTAATGACCATTTCCCTTTTAATCCGCTATATTTTTTCTTAACGAAGAGCCATCTCCCATCTTTTGTCGCTACTAGCCCGCTTACAGCTAGCCAAACTTTCCCACGCTTCCCCATGATGCAAAACCCCTTCCGATTAAACGAACAGAATATTCATTCTTTTCTATGTATTATACTATATTTTTCAGTGAGAATAATATAATCTTCCTTGTTCCTCAGTTACTACGTTTCTTTCTATCCTTCTATACATTCCATATATTTGATATAATGTTAATATAGGGAATTTAATCACTTATAAAAGGGTCTCGAATCACTTCAAAATTCTTCCTTGACATCACACTTATTCATTGCGAAAGGAGTAAAAAGCAAAATGAGAAATCAATCAAAAAAATCCAGTATTGTATTTGTAACATTAATTTCCGCATTCTTCTTCTGCGCTGTCTTAGTTGTTCCTTCGCTTTCACCACTTGCTGATTTTGGACCTAATGCAAATAAATTTAACTCTTTAGGCATGTGGAAATCAATCGGCACGATTCTACTATTTTATAGCGTACCTCTACTTCTTTATATCGCAGGAGTGAATGCAATGCGATTCATTATGGCTATTCTTTGCGGTATAGGGATATTCATAAATCTTGTGATACTTGCAGTCGTATGTATTATAATGCTCGCAAGTGACTATAACGCCTCCTCTTTCTTAGGAGTCATCATTGTTTGCACAGCGGTAATAATCACAAACATCATTTGGTTTTTTGTTGCTTTTCGCTCAAAAAGAACTTCTACTTATACACTGAATGTACGATGAAATAGAAATTCAAGAAAATCTTGTATTACACAAAAAGCAGAAACGACTCCTAGCCGTTTCTGCTTTTTTCTACTATATATATCTTTTGATTTTCCAACATATAAAACACAGATGTGAAAATAAAAGTGGATCTCCACTCCTTTACTCCCTTTGTTTTAACATGGCATGGGGCTGAAAAAGGATCTGACCGCTTCTACGCATGGCTGGATGCTCTCTTCCATCAAAAAAGAAAGTTTTTTTCCATTTGTATTTATATATTAAAAGAACTTCAATTTACCTTTTTTAAGAACTAATAAAGGTCCACCAAGTAAGAATAGGTAACGGTTATCGATTACTTTCTTCATGAAGGAAGCTTTCCAACCCGTTAACTTTTTACCCATAACAACACCCATTGCATCATCATGTCCTAATGAACATACAGAACCTTTGTTATCGAACACGAATTTCTTCATTTCACCTTTATCGCGAATTAACACAGATAAGTTATGTGCGATATTGTAACCTTGTTGAATTGCAATTTGTGCTGTTGGTGGGTATGGACGATTAATCTCTTCATTAATGATTAACGCTGCGTCACCAACCATGAATACATCTTCATGACCTGGAGCATGCATATACTCATCAACTTTTACACGTCCACGCATTGCTTCAAAACCAGACTCTTCCACAATACCGTTACCGCGAACACCAGCAGCCCAAACAACAGTTTCAGATTTAAGTAATTCTACATCGTCACCGTTTGCAACTAAAATCCCTTCTTCAGTTGCTTCTTTAATTGCTGTACCAATGCGGAATTCTACACCTTTTTTCTCTAACTGTTTTACAGCGTACTCAACTAATTCTGGATCGAAACCAGGAAGTGCAGACGGAGCAGCTTCTACACAAATGATACGTGCTTTTTCACGTGGAACATCGTACTCTTTGCAAAGTTCAGGAATACGGTTTGCAAGCTCACCTACATACTCGATACCTGTAAATCCTGCACCACCAACAACGATTGTTACTAACTCATCGCGTTTTTCAGTCGCATATTGAGAGAACTTGTATTCCATATGCTCACGAATTTGGCGCGTTGCATTAATGTTAGTAATAGAGAATGCATGCTCTTTCAATCCTTTAATACCAAATGTTTCAGATTCGAAGCCAAGACCGATTACTAAGTAATCATACTCTAACTCAGCATTTTTTAAGATAACGCGTTTTTCAGCTGCTTTAATTTCTACAACTGTATCTTGCACAAAGTTTACTTTATTTGTATCAATAACGTCTTGAATGTCGAGACGGATTTTATCATGATGTAATGTGCCAGCTGCACTTTCATGTAACCAAGTTGCTTGGTAGTGATAGCTGTTGTTGTTTACTAACGTAATTTCAGCTTCACTTACAGATAATGTTTTTTGCAGACGAACAGTCGTAATCATCCCGCCATAACCTGCACCTAAAACTACGATTTTTGGAGTTTTCACTCAATCACAACCCTTTTCTTTATATAATAGTAATGAAAAATAAGACCAAAGTGTTAAACACTTACTTTGTCAAGAATGTGGAATTCCTCACATTCTCAAGCATAACAAAACGTATTCAAAAAATCTTACGAAATTTGTCATAAAAAATTAACATAATACTTTCCTATATTAGTCGGTTTCATTTCATAATTCAAGCACCTAGCGAATTATCAATATTTTAAAATAACATAGCGTTTTCAAGGGTTTTCCAACCTTTTTTTCATGTATTTTCCTAGTTGGTATATTTTATACATTTTTAACTTAACTATGCACAAGCTTACATATAATTCAGTCATTTCTTGCAGTATTCTAAACTAAAATATGATATCATTTATTGTAAAGTGTAACCTTATTTGCAGGATTTCCGTATACATATGAACAATATATGGAATCAATATCAAAATTCCATCTAGAGGGGGAATAAATAGTGACAGAAAATCAAAAAGTTTACGACATAACGATTATCGGTGGAGGTCCAACTGGATTATTCACAGCGTTTTATGGCGGAATGAGACAGGCCAGTGTAAAAATTATTGAAAGCTTACCGCAGCTTGGAGGACAATTATCCGCACTATACCCTGAAAAATATATTTACGACGTAGCCGGATTCCCGAAAGTACGCGCGCAAGAACTTGTTGATAATTTAAAGGAACAAATGAAAAAGTTTGGACCGACTGTTTGCTTAGAAGAAGCAGTTGATACCCTTGAAAAGCAAGCGGATGGCGTATTTAAGCTTGTAACAAATAAAGAAACACACTATTCTAAGTCTGTTGTTATTACAGCTGGTAACGGAGCTTTCCAACCACGCCGTTTAGAATTAGAAGGTGTAGAAAAATTCGAGAAGAAAAATCTACACTATTTCGTTGATGATATGAATAAATTCGCTGGGAAACGTGTCATTGTATTTGGTGGCGGCGACTCTGCAGTGGACTGGACAATGATGTTAGAGCCTATCGCTGAACAAGTAACCATCGTTCATCGCCGTGATAAATTCCGTGCTCATGAGCACAGCGTAGAAAACTTAATGAACTCTCGCGCAGATGTAAAAACACCTTACGTTCCAGTCGAATTAATTGGCGAAGACAAAATCGAACAAGTTGTATTGCAGCATGTAAAAACGGAAGAAAAAGTTGTGATTGACGTTGATGATGTCATCGTAAACTATGGCTTTGTTTCTTCTCTTGGTCCAATTAAAAACTGGGGCTTAGACATTCAAAAGAATAGCATCGTTGTAAACTCTAAAATGGAAACAAACATCCCTGGTATTTACGCAGCTGGTGATATTTGTACATATGAAGGAAAAGTAAAACTGATTGCATGTGGATTTGGTGAAGCACCAACAGCAGTAAACAATGCAAAAGCTTACTTCGATCCAAACGCAAAACTGCAACCAATGCATAGTTCTAGTATGTTTTAATTTATAAATGAAGCGGACTCCTTTCGTATGAAAGGGGTCTTTTTTAATAAATCCTCTCCCCCTCTTTAAGAGAAACTACAACACAAATAAAAAAATCTTCTTACTTTCAAGGAAACAAGTAACAAAGGTTAAATGATAATAGGATAGTTATGGATAAATCATCCCTTTTAGAAAGGTGCTTTTGATATGGATATTAGATGGAAAAGTGAAGATGTTATTTTTGACACACTAAGGGAATCTGAAGTATGGGCTGACTCGATCGCAAACGAAATATGCGGAAGAACAATTGACGGGTATATAACACCCGACTATAAGATTGCTTACGCTCTGTCATTTTTCTTAGCTTCTGTTCCTAATTTCATCGTTCACACAGAAGAAACGGTAATTACAGATTCATTTGTTTATAAGGTTTGGGTGACCGATTTAACACACGCAGAGTAAAAAAACATCTAAATGGAAATCTCCCTTCCCTCCATCTGTATAATTATGGTATAATAAAAACAGAACTCACGTTCTTATATTGAAGGGGGAATATTAACATGAATGAACCTAAGATTGTAAAAAAAGAAGCTTTCCAAGCCATCGGTATTTCTATCATAACAAATAATGAAATGGAAACATCAGCTGAAGGAAAGATTCCTCACCTATGGAACCACTACTATCAAGATCAAGTCATGAATCAAATTCCTAATAAAAACGCTCAAACAACACTAGCATTGTATTCAAATTACGAGTCCGATGAAACCGGAACATATACATATACAATTGGTATGCCAGTCTCTTCACTAGACACAATCCCTGAAAATATGAAATCTCTGACAATACCTACTCAGACATATGCAGTATTTACAACACGTAAAGGTCCTGTATCAGAAATCGTATACGAAACATGGCAAGATATTTGGAACTGGTCGAAAGAAAACAAACGCGCTTTTACAATTGACTTTGAGCTCTATGACGAAAGAGCAATGGATCCAAATAACGCGCAAGTTGATATCTATATTGCATTAGCCTAAACCACATAATAAGAAGGTGCTTTTCGCATCTTCTTATTTTTTTGTCTTTAAAAATCCACTGGGCAAATCTTCTATTATTGTCTACAATGAAAAAGTACAGTATAGAAATATTAAAAACTGTATAAAACGATTGTTAACAGGATTTTATATTCATTTAAAATTGTTACATAGAAAGGAAGCAATATGGAGGAACTACAACAAAACAAATCTGCTCCAGCAGAAAGCGGAACCCCTTTGTTAAAAAATACAAACTTCCTATTTCTCTGGGCAGCTACACTATTTTCAAGCTTTTCTTTAGCTTTTTTTACATTTTCTCAAACATGGTACATAGCAAAAACATTAAATCTCGAAGCTTCTCTAGGTGTTGTCTTTGTTGCGCTTAGCGTCCCAAGACTTATCTTTATGATTGTTGGGGGAGCTGTCGCAGATAAATTTCCGAAAAAGAATATTATGTTTTACTCAAATATCATTCGCGCGCTTCTTGTCGCAACGATTTTAACTTGGTTTATTGTTGGTCACGTAACATTATATACGTTTGCTTTATTTGCTTTGTTTTTCGGATTAGCTGATGCCTTCTTTTGGTCAGCAGACGGTTCCATTCTCCCGGAACTTGTGGAAAAACATCGTTTAACACAAGCGAATTCACTGACTCAAATGACAAACCAAGCATCAGTAATTTTAGGACCTGTACTTGGCGGAATCCTCATTAAGTTTAGTAATTATGAGACCATCTTTACCATCACCATCCTGCTCCTAATTGCTGCTGCTATACTCGTCCAAAAAATTCAATCTACCGTGCAAGTAGAGCATGATAAAGATAAAGGAATGTTTACGTCTATTAAAGAAGGGATTTTGTATGTAAAGGAATCACCTTTTCTTTCAACATTCCTCATCTGTAGTGCCTTTCTAAATCTATTTTTAATCGGCCCGATGCAAGTCGGTTTCCCGTTATTTGTAAAAAATGTTCTTCATGGTGACTCGCTTCAATTTAGTTATTTAGAAGCCGCTGTTGGCGCAGGAATGGGAATTGGAGCTGTCATCGTTGGTCTGAAAAACATCAATCGACGACGCGGCTTATTCTGCATCATTATGATGCTCTTATCTGGCGTTTTCTTCTTATCGATTAACTTCAGTACAGCACTTTGGCAAGCATTATTAGCGGGTGCCTTCTACGGCATTACAATTGCCATGGCCATCGTTCCATTAATGGCAATGATTCAATCTACTGTCAAAGAAGAAATGATGGGCCGTGTCATGAGCTTACTGATGCTATCATCTATGGGCTTCATCCCGCTTTCCTATGCATTCACATCACTCGCACTTGCAGCTGGCATTCCGATTGTGACGATTATGAAAAGCGGTGCTATCGCTGTTATTGTCTTTGTATTATTTGTGGCAATTCGCGTTCCTGTTGTACGAAAATTCGATTGATTGAAAGGAGTCATGTATTATACGCATGACTCTTTTTTAAATGGATCAAATAAAGTCACCTTCGTGCTCCTTCTTATAGCCGCTCCCCATTCTAACCCAATATCTAAAAATAACGCTCGCATCGTACTATACAAAAGAGCCTTAACATCTTTACGGATTTCCCCCAATTTATACGCCCTGACAACACTTTTCACACGCCAGATGAGCTTTTCTTGAATATCTTCATCAACAATTAGCTGTTCCAAAAATACACCTTGTTCTAGTAAACCACTGTTTTTATAAGCAAGTTTCACCTTACTCCACAGCACATTAATTGTTTGTGGATTTCGTGACATCGGTACAATCGCATGCACAAACTGGGCTGGAATATCATGGCGACAATATGTTTCATCGAGCTCATACGTTATTCTGTTCTTTTCTATTTGAGAAGAGTTTTTATAATAAATCGTTTCCCTTTCTTCTCGCACCTCTTCCTTCTTACACTCTTCTACCTTTCTCGCTTTTTCACATGCGGTCATTTCCATACGGTCATCCATGCGGTCAATTGCACCTTTACAAAAAACATACAAGTTTGCACTATATCCTCCGCGCTTATATCTTTCTTTCGTAGGAATCCGCTCAATAATCCCGAGTTCCTCCAGTTTTGCAACAGAGCGCCGCACCGTACGAATGCTTTTCCCTATCTTAGCCGCAATCGTCGCCATTAACGGACAAGCAACTCCAACTGTTTTTTGCTTTTCATTTACTGCATATCTTCCTAAAAACTGAATCACTAAAAAATCTGTTTTATTTATATTCTCTTTATAACGCACTAAAATTTGCTTTTGGTATGTATTAAATTCTTCTCTACTTTGAAATTCGCTATATGTTTTCATTAAATGATAGAAAGCTCCCATTTTTATCACCCCATATATAAATAGGTGCGATAAAGCAGAATGGGCGATTTTTTAATTTAATAATTTAAAAAGCGTAAAACATAAAAACAGGTCGCACTACATCATGCGACCTGTCTTACTTAACAATAAAGGCTATTGTTTACAATTAACCAACCCAAACACCATTATTATTAAACTTGTAATATTTACCATCAATCCATTTTGTTCCTGTTACCATCGTACCAAAAGAATCAAGGTAGTACCATTTTCCATCAAGTTTTAACCAACCTTTGTATTCAGATCCATTGCTGTTATAGTAGTGCCAGAAATCACCGATTTTTTGCCAACCTGTTTGCATTGCCCCGCTGCTATCAAAATAGTAATATGTATTATTGATATAACGTTTTCCTGTTTCCATAATTCCGTATGATCCAAGATAATACCATTTTCCTCCATTAGATAACCAGCCTGTTTGTTTTGCACCATTATTATTTAAGAAATACCAAGATCCTTTAATTTGCACCCAACCTGTGTGCATTGCTCCCGTGCTTTCATTGAGATAGTAATATGTATATTGCCCGGTATTTTTATCTTGTATTGGCATCCACCCTGTTTGCATAACTCCAAAAGGGCTAAGGTAGTACCATTTACCACCAGTGGATAACCAACCTGTTATCTTCTTACCATTCTTATCATAGTAATACCAGTTTCCATTTTGTTTTACCCATCCCTTAGCTTGGCTAGCCTGACTTACACTTGTAACTTTAGGAGCAGCAGTATTATGTTGAATAGCCTTATCTCCTTCTGCATGTGCTGCTGTCGGAATTAATAGTGCAGTAGAAAGTAAAGAAGTAATAATAGTCTTTTTCATTAATTTTTCCCCTTTTCAGAAAATTGGTAGTTTATACTATTTTACCAATTTTATCAAAAAAATAAATGTTTTTTTACAATATATATACAAATAAATTGTACGATAATTAAAGAATTAGTAGCAGCGACACCATGATGGCATGCTAGAAAATATAAAAGCATACAAGTTTATCCCGCAGTAACGGGCAGTAATACTGCCCGTTACTGCCCGACTGGTGAAGGCTAATAATCAGTGGGGGATGAAGAAAACCCTACTGATTATTAGCCTTCACTTTATATTTACAATGATTGCACAACATAGATTGTTATAAAGTGAAGCTTCCACTTCATATAAATGTCATCTTTAAGGTGATATTTTCATTGGCAGAATCTTTTATTGCAAAATAAAGACTATTTTTTTACAATTAGCCAATCCAAACACCGTTATCATTGAAATAGTAATATTTACTATCAATCCATTGCTTGCCTGTTACCATATCACCAAAATAATCAAGGTAGTACCAGCTTCCGTTAAGTTTTAACCAGCCTTTGTGTTCAGATCCATTACCATTAAAGTAGTGCCAATAATTACCGATTTTTTGCCAACCTGTTTGCATTGCTCCACCATTATCCAAATAGTAATATTTGCCATCAACCCATCGCTTACCTGTTTCCATTATTCCAGAATCACCAAGAGAATACCATTTTCCTCCTGTAAATAACCAACCTGTTTGTTTTGCTCCACTATCATTTAAGAAATACCAAGAACCGCTAATTTGCACCCAACCTGTTTGCATTGCTCCAGTGTTTTCATTTAGATAGTAATATGTATATTTTCCTGTGTTTTTATCTTGAATGGGAACCCAGCCCGTTTGCATTATTCCGGAAGAGCTAAGGTAGTACCATTTCCCTCCAATTGATAACCAATCTGTTTGTTTTGCTCCACTATCATTTAAGAAATACCAAGATCCATATTCTTGAACCCAACCTGTTTGCATTGCTCCACTGCTTTTATCAAGATAATAATATGTATATTTTCCTGTGTTTTTATCTTGAATGGCAAGCCAACCTGTTTGCATAATTCCAGAAGAGCTAAAGTGGTACCATTTACCACCAGTAGATAACCAGCCTGTTACCTTTCTACCGTTTTGGTCATAATAATACCAGTTTCCATATTCTTGTACCCATCCTCTAGCTTGGCTAGCCTTACTTACATTGGTAACTTTAGAAACAGCTGTAGGATTTTGTGGTGCCTTATTCTCTTCTGCATGAGCAATTGCTGGAATTAATAGTGCCGTAGAAAGTAAAGATGTAATAATTATTTTTTTCATTATTTTTCCCCTTTTCCCAAAAAATAGTATATATTATTTTACCAATTACATACAAAAAATTAAATATTTTTTTGCAATATATATTCAAATAGTTTATAAGATATTATTTAGCTAGTAACAGTGACACTATGATGAACTAAATGAGCAAAAAATAAAACAGGTCGCATTCAATCATGCGACCTGCTTTACCAATACAGACTATTACTTGTAATTAACCAATCCAAACACCATTATCATTAAAATAATAATATTTATCATCAATCCATTTCTGGTCTGTTACCATCTCACCATAAGAATCAAGATAATATCAGCTTCCTCCAAGTTTTAACCAACCTTTATATTCAGAACCATTGCTGTTAAAGTAGTGCCAGTAACTACTATTTTTTTGCCATCCTGTTCGCATCGCTCCACTGCTTTTATCAAAATAGTAATCTACATTGTCGATAGAGTGGCTTCCTGTTGCCATTATTCCAGAAGAGTTTAAATAGTACCAATTTCCACCTGTAGATAACCAACCTGTTTGTCTGGATCCATTACTATTGAAGAAATACCAATAGCCTGATTCTTGTACCCAGCCTGTTTGCATCGCTCCACTGTTATCAAAATAGTAATTTACACCACCAATAGTTTCGCTTCCTGTTGCCATTACTCCAGAAGAGCTAAGGTAATACCATTTTCCACCCGTAGAGAGCCAGCCCGTTTGTCTTACTCCACTACTATTTAAAAAATACCATTTTCCTTCCTCTTGCAACCAGCCTGTTCGCATCGCTCCACTATTCTTATCAAGATAATAATACGTATATTCCCCTGTTTTTTGATTATAAGTTGAAGTCCAACCCATTTCCATTACTCCAGAAGAATAGAAGTGGTACCACTTACCACCAATGACTTTCCAATCTGTTTGTCTAGCTCCATCAGTATTTAAGTAATACCAAGACCCTTGCTTTTGCAACCAACCTGTTTGCATTGCTCCACTATTTTCATCGAGATAATAATATGTATATTCTTTTTGATTATAGATTGAAGTCCAGCCCGTTTCCATTACTCCAGAAGAGTAGAAATGATACTTTTTACCATCAATGACTTTCCAACCAATTGCTTTATTCCCTTTTAGATCATAGTAATACCAATTTCCATCTTTCTGTACCCACCCTTTAGCTTAGCTAGCCTTACTTACATTTTTAACTTTAGAAATAGATGTAGGGTTTTGCGTTTCTTTATTTTCTTCTGCATGAGCAATTACTGGAATTAATAGTGCCGTAGAAAGTAGGCAAGTAATCATCGTCTTTTTCATTTTTTTCCCCTTTTCCAAAATGTATAATCTTACACTATTTTATCAAGTAAATTTATTAAGTTAAATATCTTTTTAGTTTTATATATAAATTTAAACTTTAAGATTATTATAACCTACGCATATATTCTTCTTTACTTCGAAATTCACCACATGTTTTCATTAAATTATATAAGAAATCTACTAATGAACTGAGGTGAAAACATGATTGTAATCAGTGCCTGTTTAGCTGGTATTGCTTGTCGCTACGATGGAAATGACAATCTAATCTCAAAAATAGAAGAGCTATTACAGAAAGAGGAAACCGTCCTTGTTTGTCCAGAAGTATTGGGAGGTTTGCCTACACCGCGTCCATCAGCAGAAATCATCGGTGGAAACGGTGACGATGTACTAGATGGAAAAGCAAATGTAATGGATAAAGACGGAAACGATGTAACAGAAGCTTTTGTACAAGGAGCTTATAAAGCTTTGAAAGAAATAAAAGATTTAAATCCCGAATACATCATTTTAAAAGAGCGAAGTCCTTCTTGTGGGAGTTCTGTGATTTATACAGGAACATTTAATGGAGAGAAACAAACAGGTTATGGCGTAACAACAGCATTGTTTCGCCGGCATGGCTTTACAGTAATTTCAGAAGAAGATTTCGAAAACAAATAAAAGAGTTGACTCACAGGTCAACTCTTTTCCTTCTTCATTATTTCACGCCTAATTTTTCTTTCACTTTCGCAGGAAGCTCGTCTTTCTTAACCTCTTCCCAAGCTGTTACACCTTTTTTATCAGAGTGGAATACACGTAAAAATGCTTCCTTACGAAGATTCTTCACAGCTGTAAATTCCATTTCTTTTTCTTTACCATCTTTATCAAATGCAGGTAACTTATACTCAAATGATTTGTGAGGCTGACCATTATCAGCTTTTTCATTCTTTTCCGTTCCATCAACTGTAATTTGAACATAGTACTCATCTTTTCCCATACGATTTAAATCACAGCCAACTAACATTGTCGCAAATACAACTAAAATACTAAAAAGTGCAATATATCTTTTCACGTTATTCACCTCATGTGTTTTTTATTCTGTTGTTATCATAATCTTTTTTCGTTTGAGGAGAAATTCAAAAACGTGACATGAACATTACACTTTTGTAAGATAGTAAAAAATAACCTCCTCACTTATATGTGAGAAGGTTAAGATTAACACTCTTCCGGCTTACCAGCATTCGACGCTGTACGGAAAGATGATCCACATCCGCATGATGCGATTGCGTTCGGGTTATCGATTGTGAATCCACCACCAAGCATTGATTGTTTATAATCAATGTTAACTCCTTTTACAATCGGAGCACTTTCTTTATCAATAACAAATTCAACACCGAAAAACTCAAGAACTGTGTCGTCTTCATTTGGTTCTCTTTCAAATCCTAAGCCGTAAGAAAGACCACTACATCCACCGCCATGTACAGCAAGGCGAACGTATTTCTCTCCATCTTCAGCATCTTTCAACATATCCTTAATTTGAAATGCTGCTTGTTCTGTTACATTAATCATGAAATCCACCTTCCTTTCTTCTCTCGTTCTATTATACATCTTTACGCTTCTATCTTGTACTCATACACTCCGCGGCAAATTACTTCTGCTGGGCCTTTCATCAAAACGTTTCCTTCTTCAGTCCAGGCAATCATTAGATCGCCACCTGCTAGATGAACCGTAATTTCTTCACCGCGCTTCATTTTTTCATTTAACACTGCTGCCACAACTGCTGCACATGCCCCTGTTCCACATGCCTGCGTCACGCCTGATCCACGTTCCCAAACACGGAAGTTCATTTCATTGTCATTTACAATTTCAATAAATTCAACATTCACTCGTTCTGGGAACATTTCATGTGTCTCAAGCACGGGTCCTAATGTTGTAAGCGGCGCTTCTTCCACATCATCAACAAAAATAACTGCATGCGGATTTCCCATTGAAACACCTGTAAAGACATAGCGGTGATTATTATATAGGAAATCTTCACGAATAAACGGTGTTTCCCCTTCACCAAGCATCGGCAACTCTGCACGAGTTAAACGAGGGGCCCCCATGTCAATTTTCACTAATGTAACAATACCCTTTTCTACTGTTACTTCCGCTGTTACAATCCCAGCTAATGTTTCAATTGTAAAAACAGTCTCTTCTACTAGTTTATGCTCATACGCATATTTCGCTACGCAACGCAGTCCGTTCCCGCAACTTTTTCCTTCCGAACCATCGTTATTAAACATACGCATCTTTACTGGTGCTACCTCCGATGGACAAATTAAAATCATGCCATCTGCTCCAATGCCAGTATTGATATTCGAAACCTTTTCCGCCACAAGAGCTAGCTCTTCCTCTGGAATTTGTTCTTCAAACATATTTACATATATATAACTATTTCCAAGACCATGCATTTTTGTAAAAGAAAATTGATTCATCCTCATTCACTCCAAAAAAAATTTGTTGTTTTAAGTATAAAATGCATGCTTTTGGAACACAATAAGAACGTCCCCCGTTTCTCATATTTGACAACATTTTGATGGCTTTTATATAAGAGCCATTCTTACACAAATCGTGTAAGAAAAAAGCCCTTCTCGGAAAGGGCCTTTTTTATTTTATCTCGCTATTCGCGCGCCTTCAATTGGTGAGGACTAACAACCAGTGGGGAATGAAGCCCCCACTAATTAAAGTTTCACTTTATACAAACATCCCAGCTATTGCAGCACTGAGTAAGTTAGCAAGTGTTCCCGCTACAATTGACTTTATTCCAAACTTCGCAATATCACTACGACGAGTTGGTGCCATTCCCCCAAGTCCTCCCAGTAAAATAGCAACAGAAGATAGATTCGCAAATCCGCAAAGTGCAAAGGTAATCATTGCCGTCGTTTTCTCTGAAAGATTTCCCATTTGAGGGGCAAAATCAGTAAACGCTACAAACTCATTTAAAATTAACTTTTCCCCAATAAAACTTCCTGCTGTAATCGCTTCTGTCCACGGTACACCAATAACAAAAGCAAGCGGTGAAAAAATGTATCCTAATATAAGCTGTAGTGACAAGTCTGGATAGCCGAAAAGGCCACCAATTCCTCCAACAATTCCATTTAATAGTGCAATGATCGCAATAAATGCAATTAACATTGCTCCAACATTTAGAGCAAGTGATAATCCATCTGCAGCTCCGCGTGCAGCTGCATCAATAACATTAGCTGGCTTTTGGTCATCACCTGTTGTGTCTTCCTCATGTGCCTTATGTACTTCTGGTTTTTCTGTTTCCGGAAATAGCAGTTTCGCCATAATAAGGCCTGCTGGCGCCGCCATAATACTCGCAGCTAATAAATATTTGAGCGGAACACCAAGCGCAGCATATCCAAAGAGCGTTGATCCTGATACAGATGCTAATCCTCCGACCATCACCGCAAATAGTTCTGATTTTGTTAGGCGCGGCATATACGGGCGAATCACAAGCGGTGCTTCTGTTTGTCCTAAAAAAACATTCGCTGTTGCAGATAACGATTCAGATTGACTTGTACCTAAAAGCTTTGCTAATGCCCCACCAATAATACGAACAATCCACTGCATAATTCCTAAATAATATAAAACAGCAATAACTGATGATAAGAAAATTAAAATTGGCAGTACACGGAATGCAAACACAAATCCAGCCATCTTCGTTGGATCCCCTAAGCTACCAAATAAAAATAATATACCCGCATTCGCAAAATCCATAATCTTTTGTACGAACTGTGTCACCTTCTCTAAAACCATTCGTCCTACATTCCACTCTAACACGATAAAGCCAAATAATAATTGAATGGCAAGTCCACCAAATACAGTACGCGGCGAGATTTCCCGTCTATTATTTGAAAGTAAATATCCAATAAGAAGAATAACGATAATTCCAGCGAGCCCCCAAATAATATTCATCCTGTCACCTCAAAGATTCAAATTCTTTGTTAGCATTTCCTTCGAAAGAATTTTTACTCTAATAGAAACGATGACAATAAAAAAAGACGTTGCTCATTTGCAACGCCTTAAAACATTGGATTTTCATCTAAATAATCATATACATTTTTCACAAGTTCTTCTACTGTTGCCCCCTGTACAACTTCTCCGTTTACAAGTGCAAAAGGCCCTTCAAAACAAATACCACAATACCCTAAGCAGCCATACTCCATAACATCTAAATTCGGATCTTTTTCTAATTTCTCTAGCGCTGCTTGTGAGCCACTTGCAAGATTACCTACACAAAATTCGATTAATGGCTTAATCAAAACGATCCCCCCTGTATCTCTAAAAATGAATCTATAATAAGAAAACTAAGTTGTTTCTTGTTGTTTCCATTACACCTACTAAAATATTTAGTTACTTCACTGTTTCACTTCAAACTAAAAGATCTTCTCTATATCAATTCACTTTGATTTCCCAGTATACAAATCACTGTTATGAAAACAGAAAAAGACCTTCATTCACTTCCTCCTTCTGGTTTCACACCGCATGGGGACAAAAAGGCTCTGACAGCTTCTATCCACCGGCGGATGCTCTCTCCAACCTAAAAGAAGGGGGTTTTGTCTTTATAGAAAAATTTCAACAGACAAATTAAAACAGTTTACTCCACTTTTCTTCTTATTGTACAACAGAGTACACATTCATGCATTGTTATTTGTTCACAAATTCGATATAATTTGATTGAGTAAAGTCAAAATATTTTTTCAATATATAATTGTATGATTAGGGGATATTTCAACAGAAAAGGGGTAATCCATCATGAAACACCTCGTATTACTGGGCGGTGGCTACGGTGGAATGAGAATTCTGCAGCGGCTTCTTCCAAACAACCAACTTCCAGATGATGTCCAAGTGACATTAATCGACAAAGTACCATACCACTGTTTTAAAACGGAATATTATGCACTAGTAGCGGGTACAATTTCAGAAACGCATATTCGCATTCCGTTTCCAGAACACCCGCGTCTCAACATTCAATATGGAACTGTAACGAATGTTGACCTTGAAAACAAAGCCGTTCATCTCGATGGGGGCGAAGTTGTCGAATATGATGACTTAATTATCGGCCTTGGCTGCGAAGACAAATATCATAACGTACCAGGTGCGAAAGAATATACACATAGCCTTCAATCGATTGAACAAACTCGTAAAACGTACGAACAATTAAATAGTTTGGAACCGAATGCAACTGTCGCTGTTGTCGGTGCTGGTTTAAGCGGCGTTGAAGTTGCAAGTGAACTGCGGGAAAGCCGTTCTGATTTAAAGATTTATTTATTCGATCGAAAAGATCGCATTTTATTCCCTTTCCCCGAAAAATTAAGTAGATACGTAGAAGAGTGGTTCGTAAAGCATAATGTTACAATTATACGAAACTCTAACATTACGAAAGTAGAATCGAACGTTGTTTACAACCATGACGAACCGCTTGAATGTGATGCAATCGTATGGACAGCTGGCATTCAAGCAAACGAAGTCGTTCGAAATCTTCCAGTTGAACAAGATAGTAGTGGACGGGTTGTATTAACAAAATATCATAATATCCCGAATAATGAGCATGTTTATGTTGTAGGTGATTGCGCATCCTTACCACATGCACCATCTGCCCAACTTGCTGAGGGACAAGGTGAACAAATTGTCCAAATATTATTAAAACGTTGGAACAATGAACCACTTCCTGACGAACTACCTGTTATTAAATTAAAGGGTGTGCTCGGTTCTCTTGGTAAGAAACACGGATTCGGACTATTAGCAAATCAACCATTAATGGGACGTGTACCTAGACTTTTAAAGTCCGGTATTCTTTGGATGTATAAATATCATAATGGTTAAGCAGAAAAACAAGGGCAAATCGCTCTTGTTTTTCTATTTTTCTCCTTTTTTGATACGATATGTATATATAAATCCATTTTAATTTTTCAACATATAAGTCGCTGCTATGAAAACAAAAAGGGACTTACACTCATTTTCTCTCTCTGTTCTCACTTAGCATGGAGCAGAAAAAGGTTCTGACCGCTTCTATGCATGGCTGGATCCTCTCTCCCTTCTAAAAAGAAGGGTTTTATCTTTTTTTATTTATATAGAATCAGAAAGGAGAAAATTATGTTTCTATTAAAAAACGTAACATATAAAGATATCCTACACATTCCTTACTTAGAAATTCATAAAGAAAAAATCACCTGCATTATCGGTGAAAGCGGCAGCGGAAAAAGCACACTGCTTCGCATGCTTAATGATTTACAATCACCAACAGCTGGCGAAATTGAATATAATGGGGCACCAATTTCTTCTTATCCACCTATTCAATTACGCCGTGAAGTTGTTATGTTAGGGCAAACACCTCCTATATTTGACGGAACGGTAAAAGATAATTTGTTAATGGGACTTCGCTTTTCAGAGAAACCTTTTCCAGCTGATGAATCATTACAAGAAGCCCTAACAATTGTAAACTTAGAAAAAGATTTAATAAGTGTCGCCTCTTCATTATCCGGCGGCGAAAAACAAAGACTTTCCTTAGCCCGCGTATTATTAATGGATCCACCTGTTTATTTATTAGATGAGCCAACTTCTGCATTAGATGCTGATACAGAAAAACGTGTCATGAAAAATTTCACTACAATTGCGAAACAAAAGAAGAAAACAGTTATCTTTATTACCCATTCACAAATGCTTCCAGAAGAAATCGCAGACGACATTATTGAAATTAGTAAAGCTAAAGGTGCTATTAGAAGGGAAGTGCACGCACTTGAAGGGCGTTATTGAACTACAAATTTGGCAACTTGCTGCAGCATATATTTTCATTATCATTTTAATCGGACTTGTAAAATTAAAAGGAATACCACGTGAAAAACAAATTACGATTGCTACATTACGCATGACCATTCAGCTTGTACTTGTTGCATACGTACTTACATACATATTTGAAAATAGTAATCCATTTTATACAATCGCTATCATTACTTCTATTACGACATTTGCTATTTTTAATATTTATAAACGCGTAAACATCCCTATGTCAAAAGAGTTGAAACGTGTGGCCGCACTCTCAATGATTGCAGGATCAATTGGGCCTCTTTTATTATTTATCTTTGTCATTATTGGACACGATCCTTGGTATGCTCCGCAGTATATCGTTCCAATCGCCGGAATGCTTATCGGGAATGCGATGACCGGTATATCCCTCGGCGCAAATACATTCTTAAACAACATGAAATCAAGGCGCGAGCAAATTGAAGGAGCACTTATGCTTGGGGCAACTCCAAAGCAAGCAGCCGCTCCCCTTGTAAGAGATGCTTTCGATTCAGCTATTTTGCCAACAATTAATTCCATGGTCGGAATGGGAATCATTAGCCTTCCAGGTATGATGACAGGACAAATTTTATCAGGTGTTTCACCATTTACCGCTATTCAATATCAAATTGCGATTATACTTGGTATTTCTGGAAGTACAGCTTTTTCTGTCATTATCTTTTTACAACTTGGGTATAAAACATTCTTTAATACACGGTGTCAATTGAAACAGATGAAAAATTAGTTAATATAAAAAGAGTTCACATCCTATTGTGAACTCTTTTTATATTAACTATCTCCTTTTAAGTATCTCAATCCAATTTATGGATATCATAGTAATAAATCTTTAAATTTGTATCGTTCAATAACGGAGGTATGCATAATGTATTATGTTAAATTAATTCAAGGACAATCCTTCTATGCTTTTGATCATCGCTTCTTATTAGATCAAGAAGAACAAGTTACACAAAGGATTTTTAAATATCTGTGTAAAAATGAGTTTTTCGAAGTACGTAAAGACGAGAATACTTCCACAGCGTAATATTGAATAGGTAAAGACTAACAAATCCTTTATCACCAAATCGACCTCTCTAGTAACTGCTATAGAGGTCTTAATATTTTACCTCTTTTATATGAAATGATTACAGGCTCTTGAAATGAATGCATTCTTACAGTATTTATAATCAATTACTTTTGACAGTAAGTTAAACTTTTACTTCCTTTAAAATAGATGAATTTGTATTTAGCCCGCATTAATAGGCAGGAAGACCACCACTGATGGAAGTCTCACTTTATAAAGGTTTCGTTCTGCTCTTTTTATACCAAAAGTAGAATCCAATAAAAAAGCGTCAATACTATTTCTAGTATTGACGCTTTTTTTATCCTTCCCACTTCCTCCGGCATTCCTCTATTCCACTTAGCAAATACTTCTTCGTCATACCTGCCCGCTTCCAAATGGAAATCGTTCGTTTTGCTCCCTTATTATGACGTATCCTCTCTACCTCTTGTAATAAAGGTTTCCACTTATCATTGGACGATTTCATCATATATTGTAATCCCTCATCTTTTGAAACAATTGTTTTATGTTCTAACGTATACAAAATACGCCCCATCGTCACAACAGCTGATTCTACCCATTCTTCGATTAGAAACAAGTATGGTTTTGACGCCTTTTCACTCCAGTACTGCTCTACATTGTATTTCATTGTTTCTACAACCTTACTCCATGGGGCTTCAAACGGAAGTTCACTCGCTTCTTCTCCAGTCACAGTAATTCCACGGTTCTTCAGTGTCCACCACGTCACAGCATTCACATCCCAGTGACCTACGTCAACTTTCCCGTCAGCACAATAGACATACTGTCGCATCTCTTGATTTTGCTTACCTAAATCAGCAAGCGGAATATACATACCGTCCATTCGTCCGCCGAGCTTACTTTTACTCAATTTTTTATGTAAATCACTTATTTGCAATTTTTCAATTTCACTGACTGTCTCTCTCGTGACCGTTACAAAATCAACATCACTTTTATCCAAATGAAATGCTCCTAGAGCAATTGAACCGTATACATATACCCCTACTAATTGTTCATTAAAAAAGATATCTTGTAATCCATTCACATATTGCTCCATTAGGCCCTTTACTTCTTCTGGTAACTCTTGTTTCACTACTCCCTCCATATGCATCCTCCTAAATAAAATTACCTTTAATAGATATTTTTCCCATACGGATATATAAGAAAAGCCTTTGCGGTTGCAAAGACTTGTTATATTATAAATATTTCTCAATTTCTTCGTATACGTCCTTCAAACGAGGATTTCCTTCTCCAACGATTTCTCCGTTCACAAGAACAACCGGATAAAATAAATCCTCTTCAATTACGCGCTCTGCAAAAGCTTGCTTCTTCGTATCTTCTTGTTCTTCCTGAATATCAATATATTCAAACTTGAATTTATCATCTTGCCCTTCATACTTACGACCAATCGCTGCTTGTAGCCATTCAAATGTTTCCGTTGAAGACGGCATCCCAACGCAGCTCGCACAAATTACCTTTGCCCCATATACTTGAACATTCACCATTATTTCTCCCCCACTTCTCTGTTCTAACAGTACGCTTCCGGAACCTCCCTCATAAGCACATCTCTTTACAAGTTCAATTCTTGTCCCTATACTGAAAAAACACGTTGTAAACATGATACAATATTTTGACAATAAAACAAGAACAGAAAAAATAGATTTTCCCCTGTATCTTGATTATAATAAAATGGATGAAAGGAGTCGATAAAAATGGAAAACCCAAATATGCAAGAACAAGTACTAGAAGTATTAGATAAATTACGCCCGTTCTTACTTCGTGATGGCGGTGACGTTGAGTTAGTAGATATTGAAGAAGGTATTGTAAAATTACGCCTTATGGGTGCATGCGGTAGCTGCCCAAGTTCTACAATCACATTAAAAGCTGGTATCGAACGCGCACTACTTGAAGAAGTACCAGGCGTAATCGAAGTAGAACAAGTATTTTAATCTAAAAGCAGAAGCGGCTCGCTTAGAACAGGAGGGCGTTGGAGCTCCTGACGAAGAGGCGTTCTTTGCCTCACAGGAAGGAGCGAAACGACCGACTGTTCTAGCCGCTGCAACTGGATAATCTAAAAGCGGAAGCGGCTCGCTTAGAATGTGAGGGGGATGGAGCTTCTGACATAGAGGCGCTTTTTGCCTCGGCGGAAGAAGCGAAGCCACCGAACATTCTAGCCGCTGAAGCTGGATATCCTTAAAAGCGGAAGCGGCTTGCTTAAAATCGCTTTCACTAAATATTTATAAAAAAGAGACCAACATTGGTCTCTTTTTTATAAATTTCTATTAAGATAACCAATCCAATTTTCGAATCCCTAGCTTATCAACAGGTAAACGAAGAAATTCATAAAAGTGCTTCATAAATTGCTCTGAACGGTTCACATCGTGTAAAATGTCTTCTAAGTGATCTCGGTACATACTTTTTTGTTCTTCATTTTCCGTCAAATAGTACTGCTCTACTGTTTCAAAGTAGCGAAGCGGAAAGAGAAGACGTGCAAAAAGGAGTCGCCAACCAAAAGAAGAAAGTGTATAGTTTTTCTCATAATCAGTTACAAACTGAAAAATTGTTTTTTCCCAATCTTGCTTCTTCTCCATCGATACATAGCGAATCCATTCCGCTAAATCTCTGCTTGGATGATCATATACCCAATCGATAGGGATTTTTAATTTATTCGTTTGCTGCCATAATAAAGGGGTAAAGCGTTCTTGACAGATTGTTGCTGCATCAGCAAGCTGGGGTGTATCATCTATTTCCGTATCAACAACATATTGAATTGCATTTTCAGCAATGCCTAAATAATACGGGAAAGACTCAATAAATAGTTGATCGAATACATCTGACGGCTGATTCATAAGTTGTGATTGCCAAAATCGCTCTAATTGATCAAGCCTTTTTTCCCATAATGATTTCCATTCACCGATGCGACTTAATTGTTCTATTTCTTCAGGAAAAAAGGCGCCTCGTTTATGGAATAAAGAAAGCTCGCTACCTAACGATGTAGCATGTCGATCAAGCAAACGCATACCTTTTAATAAACAGTAATTTTTTTCTTCTATCTCACTTACATAGTAACCGTGCACTGTCGGAACAAAAGTCGCAACAGTAATATCCCCTTGTCGGTTCATATAATCGCTTAATTTTTTCATTTCAATAAGTACATCTTCCTCCATATTCCCAATTGGAAGAAGTACATAAATTTTATTGCGAATCCAAAAGCTTTTATAGGGGCCAAGGGGGATTAATTCTTTGACATGCATTTGATAATGCTCATAAATGTGCTGAATCATCATAGTCGCCACCTATGGTTTTTCTATATATATATGAGCTTGTGCTCGCCTTTCATTCCTATGCACATGATAAAGCACCAAAACGTATACAAATAATAAAAAGAAAAAAAGGTGATAACATGAAAAAATCAAATCAACTACAAGAAAGAGCATTACAACTACTACAAGAACGCGGTGTAACAATCGATGATATTGCGGAGCTTGTTCATTTTCTTCAAAAGAAATACCATTCAAAATTAGAGATGTCAGAATGTCGCTATAATGTAGAACGTGTACTATCAAAACGCGAAGTACAAAACGCTGTTATTACAGGTATAGAATTGGATGTCCTTGCTGAAAAAGGAATGTTAAGTAAACCATTACAAGATATCGTAAAACGCGATGAAGGTTTGTACGGAATTGATGAAGTCATCGCCCTTTCTATCGTTAACGTATATGGCTCAATCGGTTTCACAAACTTTGGATATATCGATAAATTAAAACCAGGTATTTTAGAACACTTAAATGATAAATCATCTGGAAAAGTGCATACATTCCTTGATGATATTGTTGGCGGTATTGCCGCTGCCGCTTCTAGTCGTCTGGCACATCGTGCGGAGCATGCGGATTGAACTATACCCCCACCTACCTCTACAAAGAGCTTGAGGTGGGGGATTCTCCTGTCTCTGTTCTCACAAAAACAGTTCTTCTCGATAAAGTAAAACAATAGTCGGCATAATTTTACGTAATACCTCCAGTTGAAAATGTTATTGAAAGCATAACGGACCATGTAAAAAATCATGGTCCGTTATGTTTTTCTGTCTCTTCAAGGTTTTTTCATAAACTTATCATTTTTTTATTTACACGAATAAACAGGAATAGCCTAAAAAGTAGCGAATGAATAAGCTTAACGGTTCTGTTTGATTGGGATCTGAATATTAGTTAAAGATATGCGAATTACATTCCTTTCAGTAATAAAAAAAATGATTCAATAACAGGAGGAGCAACTTATATGGATAATATTTTAAAAGTATCATCAAAATCCAATCCCAATTCAGTTGCAGGTGCTATTGCCGGTGTATTAAGAGAAAAAGGTAATACAGAAATCCAAGTAGTTGGAGCTGGTGCTTTAAATCAGGCAGTTAAAGCCATTGCTATTGCAAGGGGATTCGTAGCTCCTAGTGGCATTGACCTTGTTCTCATTCCAGCATTTACAGATATCACAATCAATAGCGAGAAAAGTACAGCAATCAAATTAATTGTCGGCCCTAGAAAAGTTCGCTCATAGAAAAATAGTAGATTTCCATTTAAACTATCCATATAAGAATTATTCATAAACATTGTCCCAAGATTACATTCTTTTTTGAACTACTAGATGCCGCTCGTTGAATAAGATATATGAAAAGACCGATAAAAATTGGTCTTTTTCTTTTTGGAACAATCCATACAAATTTTAACTTTCAATCACATAATGATTCCTATTTTTCATATGATTCTTCACTTCCCCTTTTCTCTACAAGAATATGTCATTAGAATAAATTCTCTTCCTCGGCTGGAAAAAGTAGTTTCTACTGTAAAACCTACCTGTCGATATAACGCAATGGCACGTTTGTTAAAGGCCGCTACACTTAAACGAATCTGCTTCGGTTGCATTTTCTCTTTTGCCAAGTTCATTCCAGCTTGAAAGAAACTTCTTCCCATCCCTTTCCCTGTTAGCTCTGGTTTCATTCCAAGCCCAATATCTAAGATGTCTTCCCCTATGTATAACTTTGCATCTCTGCCCCCAGGCACCTGTGCATTTCCCCCGAAACAAAAGTATCCAATTAATTCCCCATGATCATTACAGCAGCCATAATATGTGCCATCTAACAGTTCCTCTATTATTTCTTCACTTCCTGAAAAGCTATATAACGTATATATCCCCTCATACTTCCATGTATTGATTTCTTTCGCTTCTAATTCTGTTAGCTTGTGTATATTCATTTTTCTTCTTCCTTTCTAAAAACTCCCTACTAACAAGGTTCTACATGAATCCTAAAACTCACCTTCTATTTTTGAAAAGTTTGTAAATTTTTAAAATACAAAATTGGAAAACTTTTGCTATCGTGTTACGATTGAAGTAATTATTCTAAATAAGGTGGTGACAACATGCAGCATTTTTCCTATCTATCCCTTGAAGAAAAGCAAAACCTTTTCTTCCAAGAACCCATTACATTTTCAAAGGATACCGCAAAAGCCCAACTAGCTTACGCATTAGGCGCGACTCTATATACACCTGGAACTAAGAGAACCATTGCAGATGACATCGTTAGAAAAAAGCATAAAGGTATAACATCGATTGTACTTTGTTTAGAGGATTCCATTAGTGATGAAGAAGTGAAATTTGCCGAACAAAACATCGTCATACAAATGCAACTACTGACTCATATGATTGATGTAAATAAATTTCTTCCATCAGACATACCCCTTCTCTTTATCCGGCTTCGTGAACCGAAACAAATGCACTCACTCATTCACGAACTAGGCAACGCCGTTCATTGTATAAGCGGTTTTGTCTTTCCAAAGTTCACACTTGCTAACGGAATGTCTTATATCGATGAACTAAGACATATAAACGAACAATATTCACTTTCACTTTACGGGATGCCTATTTTAGAGTCTCCTGAAATTATTTATAAAGAAACTCGTATTGATACGTTACTAGCAATTAAAGAAATCTTAGATTCTTACCGTGATTTTATTTTAAATGTCCGAATTGGTGCGACCGATTTTTCAGGTCTATTCGGCATTCGCCGTAACAAAGATACAACGATCTATGACATTTCAATTATTCGTGATTGTATTTCTGATATTATCAATATTTTTTCCAGGTCAGCAGGTGAATATGTTATATCTGGACCGGTGTGGGAGTACTTCGGAAACACTCAGCGTGTACTCAAACCACAGCTCCGGCAAACACCATTTCGTGAATCATTCGGAAACGCTGGGCTTACAATGCGTGAGGACATGCTTCATCGCTATGAGGATGGCTTGATTCATGAAGTCTTGCTCGATCAAGCAAATGGACTGATTGGAAAAACAGTCATTCATCCTTCCCACATTAAACTCGTACAAGCCTTGCATGTTGTAACATTAGAAGATTATTTAGATGCAAAAGCGATTTTTGAAGCTGCTCGGACGTATAACGGCGTAATGAAAAGCAACTATTCTAACAAAATGAATGAAGTGAAGCCGCATTATAATTGGGCGCATAAAACACTTCTGAAATCTAATATTTACGGGGTGCTACATGAACAACAAACTTTCATCGATCTCCTTACCGAAAAATCAAAGCAAAACGTACACGTACCACATTTTAAATAAAATAACAGTTCACCTAGACATACTTCACAATCCATATTTATTATCACCAAACCAGCTATTTCAAATGGCCGCAAGAATAAATAAAAAACGTGGTTTTTTATTTGTGAGCACCATTTTAGGGAAACACCTTCCCATTCTACCTGCTGTCTCATTAGCCGGCGGATGCGCTCTTGCTGCAAGATATATGGAGATGCTACATCGTACAAATCATCCATATCAAAAAGAAATTCTTAATCTGATTTCTTCTAAAGATAGTACCAATAATGAGCTAGAGGCAATTCTTCAGTATCAATTCCCTCTAGAAAAAGAAGTCTTATTTATCGGGTTTGCTGAAACAGCTACGGCATTAGGACACGCTATGTTTCAATGTTTTCAAAATGCAAAATATGTTCATACAACAAGGGAGACGATTTCCCAAATCGATTCTGTCATTACATTTGAAGAAGAACATTCTCATGCAACATCTCATCGTTGCTATGTGGACAAAAGCTATTTTCAAAATGAACAGCCTATCGTCCTTGTGGATGACGAAATGACAACAGGAAAAACCGTGCTGAATATCATCAGATCCATTCAGGAAAAGTTTCCAAGAAAAGAATATATTGTTGCTTCTTTATTAGATTGGCGCTCAGATGCACATCGAAAGCAATTTACAGAGCTCGAGCAAGAACTTGATATTACGATTCATGTGATTTCTCTATTAAGTGGTTCAATTGACGTAATCGGTAGTCCTATTGCTACTTCCACTTCACATGGTGAAATGATTGATAAATCAATAGAACCCAAGATAGAAAAACATATACTTCCATGCCCTACTTTACCGTATACATCTCCCTGGCATGATGTCAGCTACATAAACTACACAGGGCGCTTTGGCATTTCATCTGATGATCAAAAGCATATTCACTCCTTTGCTAGAAAGGTTGGTCATGATTTAAAGAAAAAAAGAAAAGGTCAACAGACACTATGCCTAGGAACCGGTGAATTTATGTATATTCCAATGCGGATTGCTGCTGAAATGGGGAGGAACATTTCCTATCAATCAACAACTCGAAGTCCAATTCACCCTTACGCAGGTGATATACACTACGCTATTCATAGTCGTTTTTCCTATGAAAGCCCTGAAAATAACGCAGTTACAAATTATTTTTATAATATCCAGCCTGGGGACTATGATGAAGTCTTTCTTTTTATAGAGCGTGATTTACAGGAAGATGCTTTCCATCCCCTTCTTACACAATTACAAACAGTCATTCCGCTCATTCATATCGTTAGCATAGTAGAAAGCGAGGGTGAAGAAATATGACCAGAGCCAAAACATTACAACTTATCGGTAGTTATGCGAAAGAAGATGCTATTTTTCTATTAAAAGATATTAGTGATGTCATAGAAGAAAGTACAACAGAAGATAGAGAACAAGCCATTCAATCAGGCACACACTACTCTGAAATGCTTCCGATTGAATATAAGCCAACTAAAGCTTATATGGACTTATTTTTTGCTTCACTCACGCAATACAAACGTAAGCTAGCCGTTGCTATCGGCGTAGTAGCTGAGCAAATTATAAAGACGAAAGGAAAGAATCTTGTACTCGTCTCCCTAGCAAGAGCCGGTACACCCATTGGCGTTTTAATAAAACGATATATTCGTTATCAATATCATCTCGATTTACCGCATTATTGTATTTCTATTATTCGTGGACGTGGTATTGACGAAAATGCTCTTCATTATATTTTGCAGCAGCATCCAAATCAAACGATTCAGTTCATTGATGGTTGGACCGGAAAAGGTGCTATAAAAAAAGAACTGCGCCAAGCTGTACATACATTTAACGAAAAGAACCATGAATATATTTCGGACTGCATGGCAGTGCTCGCTGATCCAGGTTATTGTACTTCTATATATGGAACGCGAGAAGATTTTCTCATTCCAAGCGCTTGTTTAAACGCGACCGTATCAGGATTAATTAGTCGTACGGTTTTAAATGAAACATATATTGGCCCAAATGATTTTCACGGCGCCAAATATTATAGAGAACTTGAAACAGAAGATTTATCTAATTTCTTTATTGAAGAAATCGCAGCGTTATTCCCTTCTATTAGCGCTGATGTAACAAAGCAACTAGAGCACGTTATCGCTACCTATACAGAGCCATCTTGGCAAGGGATGCAAGACATCACCTCTATTCAAAAGCATTTTGGAATAGACGATATAAATTTAGTGAAGCCAGGGGTTGGAGAAACAACACGTGTTTTACTAAGACGGATGCCATGGAAAATTTTAATTCAGAGCGAAAACAATCCAGACTTAAAACACATTTTACTTCTAGCAAAAGAAAAAAATGTTCCAGTAGAGCTCTATAAAGATATGACGTATTCGTGCTGCGGACTAATCAAACCTCTCGGGAGGAAACATTCATGATTTTTGCAAGTGATCTAGACCAAACACTCATTTATTCTCGCAAATCTTTTCGCACCAGTATAGAAGATGAACAGATTCAACTTATCGAGACGTTAGACGGTAAAGAGATCTCTTTTATTACACACAAAACCATCTCTTTATTAAAAGAACTACAATTACAAGCACAATTCATCCCAGTTACAACACGAACAATTGAACAGTTTCAGCGCATCACACTATTTCAAACAGAAGTCATTCCAGAATATGCGATTACAAGCAACGGAGGCAATATCCTTCATAACGGTAAATTAGATGCCACTTGGAAAAACATACAAACGGAGCGCTTAGCAGCATGCATGGAAAAAGAAGATGTTCTAACAGAATTTCAAAATATTTCTCATGAAGAATGGATCATTTCACAAAAAACAGCTGATGATTTATTTCACTACTGCATCATTAAGCGTGACAATATTCCATACGACGAATTACATTCATTCACAACTTGGCTCGATAAACAAGGATGGGCTCATTCATTGCAAGGCAGAAAATTATATTTTGTGCCAAAACCTGTGAACAAATGGGATGCCGTTCAGTATGTACAAGAAAAACTGCAAGTAAAAACCGTAATTACTGCTGGAGATTCCTTACTTGATTTATGTATGTTAGAAAGGGCGAATCATGCAATTGCCCCTCTTCACGGTGAACTTGAAACAAAACAAAAAAGTTTATTACCTCACATCGAAAAAACAAATGAAATTGGTATATATGCAGCGGAGGAAATTGTGGATAAAGCACTCCGAATGATCCATAATTCTCTTCCTACTGCGTAATCTATACATACTTCAAGAGCCGACATCTTTGTTACATAATAAAAAAGGAGCGATTATACTTGAGTACAATTACTTTAAGAAAAGAAGCAGTACGCGTTGTATTAGAGAAAAAGAAATTAACAGGCGTTGTCGCAAAAGTTGCGCTCGTATTAGACATTTCTGGGTCTATGCGAACACTTTATCAAAACGGTACTGTCCAAGAAGTTGTCGAACGTGTTCTTGCTGTAGCAAGCCAATTTGATGATGATGGTTCACTAGATATTTGGGTATATGATAATGAATTTTCAAGGTTACCATCTGTTACCGAGAAAGACTTTGCTAATTACGTAGAAAATCATATTTTAAATAATAACTCCATTCATAAATTTGGCCGAAATGATGAACCACAAGTAATGGAAGATATCATAAAAAAATATACAATTGAAGAAAAAAGCGAAGAGCCTGCCTTTGTTATTTTCATTAACGATGGGGGCTGTAAAAAAGGCATTCAAAAACCGGTTGTATTCTCTTCTAACCAACCGATTTTTTGGCAGTTTGTTGGGATTGGAAATGGCAAATTCGACGTTCTTAGAAAGCTCGATGAAATGGAAGGGCGTTTCATTGATAACGCAAACTTCTTCTACATTCGCGATATCGAAAAAACAACAGATGAAACGTTGTATAACAATTTATTGAATGAACTTCCAGCGTGGATAAAAGAAGCGAAGGAAAAACGAATTTTACGCTAATATAGAAGGTGTTACTTTGAAAATAGGAGAAAAGATACGTCAAATCCGGATACACCGGGAAATGACACAAGGTGAATTAATAGATGGAATTTGTTCCATCCCATATTTAAGTCGTGTTGAAAATGGAACAGCCAAACCTTCTCGTTCTTTTTTAGAGAGGGTTTCGGCAAAACTGAATATTAATGTGGATCATCTCACGAAGCAAAGTAAAACTGACTTCGAAGCAGATATACTAGCAATTACGATAAACTATAAAGAGAATAACAAATTAACAGAAAGCGAAATTTCCCTTTTAGAATTACATACTCGTGAAATGCATCCACTCCCAATTCTTTTAAAAATTTTTGGCGTACTACTTCACTATTATGTTTGTACTGATGCATCAAAGAAAGCGAATTCCATTTATCAACAATCAATAAATTTAATATCTAATCAGCCAAATCAATTGTTTGCTGAAGACTTTTCCTATTATTACATAGCATGTGGTAATTACTTTTATATGAAACAAGATTTTATCAAAACAAATGAATACTATGAACAAGCAAATCAATTATTGACCTCTGAAGAGAACTTACAGCGTGCTCACCTATACTATAATCTAAGCTTAGTTAAACAACGTCTCATTAAAGATCAAAGTGTTAGCCGGAAGTATTCAAAAAAAGCATATGAACTATTTAACAAATTAAACAACAAAATTCCGATGACAGATGCACTTATTACAATTGCTGTACAATATCATCTCGATGAAAGATACGAAGAATCCTTGCAATAGAACGATATGTAAAAGAACTTCAGAATCCTGCTATGTATTTTGCAATGATTTATTACAATTACGGAAGGGTATATCAAGGATTAAAAAAATTCGATCAAGCAATTCAACATTTCAACCACTCCTTACAAATAAATGCATCACTCGATCATCAAAAGGCAAACATCTACTCATTACGAAGTCTCATTGAAATTTACTTACACTTAAAAGAATGGGATCAAATGAATAAAGTAATGCTTGAAGCCATCAAAATCTTAGAAGCTTACGATATGCCTTCTGTGTACATCGAAATTCATGCATACAAAGCACAGCTCTATAAAATTCAAGGTGACTCTTATAGCTACGAGAAAGAAATGCAAAGAATTATTGATTTTGGAATAGCCAGCAGACAATATATACAGGTTAAAAAGCTAGCTACTGAATTAGGGGATCATTTTTATGAATTACGTGCTTATAAATTAGGAGCAAAATATTTTAAAACCGCCTTACAATGTGATCTTGATATAGAAGCTTTTCAAACTAGCTTCTAGAATGATAATTCCCCTCTTTGCATACAATCAAAGAGGGTGAAAATGATAATTAAAAAACAACACTCTTTTGTTTCACCCTCTGTGAACTCTCTTCCCTAGGAGCTATTTCTATCGTAATTAATCCATAGTAGTAGGCTCGAATTCCAATTTCTACACGATGATGAATTCTCCACTTTCCCTTAATAGAAGCGATTATCTCTCCTACTCTTCTTCGGCTAATATACAGCGTTTGAGCAATTTCTTTATCTTTCATTCCTTTTGAGACGAGAATGGCTACTTCTTTTTCTTTTGCACTTAACCTAACACTCATTTTTTCATTCTCCTTCCTCTACTGCTATCGATTTACAATCCATTGACATAAAAAAACGGGAGATAGATTGTTCTCATATAATAAACCGTCTTCCTTAACAGCAACTTCAAAATAACATGTTAACTCACCGTGTACATCCAAAAATCTCTTTATTCTTTTAATCATATACAAAAGCACTTTTTCTACCTCTTTATCTAATAACTGCTCAAGGCTACTACGCTGGATTGTATAGCCGATTGCTAATGTTGCATCCTCATTTTGAAGACGATCAACATCACAAATATACTTTAATTCATCGCAAACAAAGTTCATTGTATATATACCTGGAACATGAATATTTTGAACGGCTACAGGGTTAGAAATAATAAGAACGGGAACAACAGGAGAATTTGTTAAATCGATTTCTTTAAATGCTTCATACAACAACTGAGCCAAAATATTAATATGGATATTCAATACCTTTCCTTCACCTTTATTCTGTACTGAAAAAAGGTGTTCTGCAATAATACGCTGGTACAATTTAAATGTCTGTTCATTTTTAATGAATAATGCGGTATGAACCATGATTCGATTACCTCCACTTTCAATTCCTTACTATTACTTTATAATGCAAGGTTAGTTAATTTATAGTAGTTAAAAATATCGAAAAAATAGAAAGAATTCCTTATTATTTACTAAAAAAAGTTAACCATATTCAAAAGAAAAAGACCGTTATAAAAACGGCCCTCCTTACGCTGACAACTCTTTCAGCGTATCACTTAATTTAAAATTCCTTAACTGAAATGAAGCAATCATTGCTGCACTCGTTCCGAGTATAACGCTCGCTACTGCCAGTAATAGCACTTGATTATATGGGATTGTAATCACTGTTAATTCTAAACTTGATAATACAATATAACTGAAAATCACTCCGCCTCCAATCCCTATGATTCCAGCTATCGCACCAAGTAATGTACCTTCTAACCACACAATTCTTCGCATTTGCTTCGGAATCGCTCCTACGGCACGAATCATACTAATCTCAGCGCGTCTTTCATGTAAACTTGCAACAATTGCGTTCATTAAGCCAATGCCTGAAATAATAAAGATAATGACTACTAATAAACGAATTAACATAACCATTTGAGATAAGAGCTGTTCTTGTTCTTTTAACAAATCGGTACTATTTATAACCTCGACATTCTCTTTCCCATTTGTTATCTGTGTTACTTTCTTCTTAATTGTTTCAAAAGGCACCTTAGAATCCGTCATAATTTGAATCGATTCATAACCTTTTACACTGAACATATTTCGTGCCCATTCTTCATTTACAAAGACGTAAGACCCTCGAAGTCGTAAGTCTTTCTCTATAATAGAAACAACTCGAATTTGCTGTTTTTCTTTCTCTTTTCCCTGTACTTCGATTGTGTCCTGTAATTTGATCCCTAAATTTTTTGCTGTATCTTTTGTAATGACTCCTTCCCCATCTTTTAATGGCGTACTCAAGCTTTGGCCAGAAACAACTTTCATCTGTGTTACTTTTTGAAATGAAGTAATATTCGTACCTACAACTTCCATTGCTTCATAATCATACTTGTTTTTCCTCATAAACTCGTACCACTCTTGATTTGCCTTTTTAAAGTCATAATTTACGAGTTTTGATGTGAAGTCAGGGGCTGCTCCGACAATTTCTTTGACTCCTTCAACCTTTTGTATCTTTTCTAACCAATGCAACGGCAGACTTTCAATCCCTTGTGACTGCATTGGAACACGAATGACTAAATCTGCTGGTAAATTCTTTTGTAATCCTTGTTTCGTTCCTTCATACATCGCATTCACATACATCGTTCCAACTAGCGATAACATAAATCCAAATGCTAGAATCGCGACTGACACAGCTGCCTTTTTACGATAACGAATCACATTTCGCCCACTAATCGTTGTCTCAATACGAAATAGCATTTGAAATGGTTTTGCAATAACTGGCGTAATAACACGAATACATAACGGAATTGCAAACAACAAACCTACTGCAAATAACAGTGCCCCTATCGCACTTGGATTAAAACCAATATATTCTTCAGCAAACACACCACTTAAACCAATTCCAGCACCCACTATTAAAATAACGAGACTGAAAATGCTCCATTTCCGTTCTTTCTTTTGATTGCTCGGAATTCCTGGTCTTAATGCTTCAACAGGAGGAATTTTTCTTACCATAAATGCTGGTATAATCGCACCTACTACAGACATAACAATCCCTAATAAAAACGTAATGAGTAAAGCCTTACCTGAAATAGAAAATGATTCTCCCCCTGTACTTTCTACATTCATCCACTTGTTAATAACAGAAGCTGCGAGCTGATGTGTACTAGCACCTAAAACAACTCCTGCCAATGAACTAATCGCTCCAATACATAACGCCTCTAATAAAACAACAAGAATGACTTGGTTTGGATTACTACCAAGTGCACGTAATAACGCCCATTGTTTAAAACGGCTCCTTACAGATAAAAAGAAACTTCCCATAATTAAAAGTGCTACAACAAATAAAGCAATACCGCCTAAGCTAAAGATTAATGGCTTCATTACATTTAATCTTTCAAATGCTTTATCTACATATGTACGCTGATCTATTTTGATATTTTCCAATTTCTTATTGGCATCATTAGCAATCATTGTCTTTCCATTAACATCAGATATTTTCACTTGAACAAGGTTAAATTGGCCTTGTAAATTTAATTCCTTTTGCATCCAACTGATCGGAAAGTATGCGCTATGCCCCATTGCTGCCATCAATGGTGGATTCAAAATCCCTACAACTTTAACATTTTTTTCACCATGCGGAGGGAAAGGTAAATGAATCATATCTCTGACTTTTATATTTTCTCGATCTGTATACCCTTTTGTAAGTGCTACTTCCGCTCCTTCTTTCGGGTATCGCCCCTCTATAACTTTATAAGCATGCATATCTGGAGAACCTTGTTCAACGCCCCAATAAGACGGTTTGCCAGAAAGCTCTTTATGATTTGGTAATGGATAAGGTATAAGTACTTTTGTTATTTTCTCAGCATTTTCAAGACTATCCAGTTCTTTTAATTTCTCATTATTTAAGTACATATCATTTTTTATATAACCAAATTGCAAATTATAATCCCCGTAACGACTTACAACTTGCTCTTTAACACTTTGTTCTACAGATTGGTTCCCAAGTAGAAGCATCGTTGCTAACATAACACCTAGTGCAGCCCCAAGAGCGATTAACATGTTCCTTAGCCAATTCTGTCTAATAGACTTGGCCGCATATTTAATTATCCAAAACATCGCTCTTATCACCTACCTTAAAGTGCCGATTCATAATGTCTTGAATGTGTGTGACTTGCTGCGGAATATGACGGGATTTCCATCCTTTGCTTTCTACATGTTCATGAATGACTTCACCATCTAGTAAGAAAATAACTTTATCTGCATGAGCAGCTACAAATGGATCATGCGTTACAACAACTGCCGTTTGCCCTAATTCATCACAAGCATTACGAAGAGCCGCAATAATATTTTTGCTATTTTCAGAATCCAAAGCCCCTGTCGGTTCATCTGCTAATATAATCGCTGGTTCATTTGCAAACGCTCTTGCAATAGCAACTCTTTGCTGCTGACCGCCTGATAATTGCGATGGTAAATGTTTTTCCTTTCCTTTCAAACCAACAAGCTCTAATAATCGATTTGCCGTTATCGTCGCTTTCTTCTGTGATACATTATCCAATAATAATGGTAGTCCTACATTTTCCTCCGCATTAAATACAGGTATTAAATTAAATTGCTGAAAAATAAAACCGATTTGATGTCTTCGAAACAATGCTAGCTCTTTTTCTTTTAACGATGAAATTTCTGTGCCATCTACTCGAATGCTTCCCGTAGTCGGAATATCTAATCCTCCAAGCAACTGTAAAAGAGTTGTTTTCCCCGATCCACTTGCTCCCATAATACAAACGAAATCACCTTTTTGAATTTGAAGATTAATCCCCTTCAATACCTTTACTTTACTATTACCAATATCAAATGATTTTTCTAATCCTTCAATTTCAATAATATTCATCTTTTAACCCCTTCTTTTACATTTAATTATCTTCATATATGTTCTCCCACGAAACCAAACTTCCTATCATCCTATACTTGTAGTGTAATATAAATATATTTTGAAACACACTTCGCAAAATAGCACATCTCACATTTTCTAATAAGAAATTGAATTTCTTGACTTCACCATCCTAACGTAACCATAATAGTTACAATAATATTTTCTTTTTATGTAAAAACTATCAACATATCCACAAATAGGAGGAACGAAAATGAAACATGTAATCGTTTATGCACACCCAAACCCACAAAGTTTCAATCATGCCATTTTAGAAACAGTAAAAGGCGAACTAGAAGAAAGAGGTCACGAAGTACGAGTTCGCGATTTATATGAATTAAACTTTAATCCGATATTAGGTGCCTCTGATTTCATCTCACTTTCTCAAGGAAATACACCAGAGGATATTAAAGAAGAACAAGAACATATCACTTGGGCTGATAGCATTACTTTTATTTATCCAGTTTGGTGGGCAGGTCTTCCAGCAATCTTAAAAGGATATGTTGATCGTGTGTTTAGCCACGGCTTCGCCTATGCTTACGGTGAAAATGGTATCGAAAAATTATTGAGTGGTAAAAAAGGATTATTATTATCCACAATGGGGAATTCAAAAGAAGCTTATACAGCAAGCGGTATGTTTGATGCGATGAAGAAAACGACTGATGCTGGAATCTTTGATTTTACAGGAATTGAAACGTTAGAGCACACATTCTATACGAGTGTTCCTTCTGTGGATGATGACGCGAGAAAAGAATACCTTGAAGAAGTGAAAGAAGTAGTGAATCGCGTATTTTAATGAAAAAGACAGGCAATCCAAAAGATTGCCTGTCCATTATTACATCTTCTCAATCCACTCCGTCAAGTTATGCACAACCTGTGTTGGTTGTACTTCATATTCTGTTAACTTCTCCACAGTTGTGACTCCAGTGTGGACAAGAAGCGTATGCATACCGGCGTTTATCCCTGCTAAAATGTCAGTATCATAGTTATCCCCAACCATTAGTGCTTCTTTTTTCTCCATACCAAGTACTTTTAATGCTTGTTCCATAATAATGGATTCTGGTTTGCCGATGAAGATTGGCTCTACACCTGTGGATACTGTAACAACAGATGTTAACGAACCGTTCCCTGGTAGTAAACCACGCTCAGTTGGAATCGCAATGTCTCCATTTGTTGAAATAAATGTCGCGCCATTACGCACTGCAAGACAAGCTTTTGCTAGCTTTTCATATGTAATTTCGCGATCTAATCCAACAACAACAAAGTCAGGATTTTCATCCACAAGCTTAAATCCTTTTTCCACAAGTGCAGCGTGTAGTCCTTCTTCACCAATCATATAAACAGACGCATCTTGTTTACGCTCATAAATAAAGTTCGCTGTTGCCATGCTCGTTGTAAACACTTGCTCTGGCTTAGCTGGAATATCGAAACGAACAAGCTTTTCTGCTACTTGTTCTGGTTTACGTGTTGAATTATTTGTTACAAACAAATATGGGAGATTGCGCTCCTGCAAGGCTTTTACAAAGTCACTCGCTTCTTCAATTTGTTCTTCACCGCGATACATTGTACCGTCTAAGTCGATTAAATAGCCTTTATACATCTATGTCTCTCTCCTTTTTATCCTAACGTTCATACCCTTCTTATATTACCCGCTTTTTCCAAAGAAAAAAACGCTTCATCAAAAAGCGCCCCATAACGTTCATTTTTTCTCTTGTATGTGATAGGAACAATGGCAGTCACCGTCGCACATATTTGATAACACCTTCACATTTTCATCAGAAAACAATCGCTTATACATATTTTCTTCCTCCAAACAAAGCTGTGGATAGTTTTCAGCAACAGCCTTTAACGGACAATTTTGTTTTTGTAATATGTATGAGTTTTCTTCTTCTTGTTTCACTTGTACCATGTATCCATTTTCCTCTTGAATAACAGCAACTTCCCGAAGCTTTTGCAATACATGATCTTGGCAACTTACTCGTTTTTTTAATTGCTCTTCCATCCGATTCGTTCTTGCCTTTAAGATAGCATTTACAAGCGTTTCATCACCAATTTTCTCTAGGTCCTCTAACATCTCTAAAGCAAATTGCTTATAATCTTTTGGAAATGAATCTTCCCCTTTTTGACTTAAGCCGTATACATACGTTGGTCTTCCCACGTGTTGACGCACCATTTTCGACTGAATAATTTGCTCTTTCTCAAGCTTACTTAAATGCCGGCGTACTGCCATCTCCGTAATCTCTAAAGATTCAGCTAATGATCCAACCGTTTGTTCACCATTTCTTTTTAGGATCTGTACAATCTCTTCCTTTGTTGTACGAGCTTGCCCCATTGCTCACCCCTTCTTCCTATTGACCTATGATAAAAAGTAGAAGATCCCCAAAAGGTGATTGGGGATCTTCTTACATTTATTCTGCCACGAATGCAGATACAGGTCCTAATTCCTTTTCTAAATAACGGCGAATATTCGCAGGGTATTTCTGTACCACAGCGATTTGTCTTTGAATCGTTGTATATAATTCCTCATGGTTCATTCTAATATAATCTTGCATAAGCATTTTACGAAGAAGAATCACCTCTTTAATTCCTTTTCCTTCTTCATCATTTATGACTTTTTCATCCATTAAAATATCAATGATATCTTCATAACTTCCTGGATCACGCATAATAAATCCATCTATCATTGCATTTCCAACATCTAATATGCAATCAATGATAAGATGCGACATACGCTCTAATGCGTAACATTCAAAAGGAGTTTCATATTGCTGCTTCTCTTGAAATGTATCTACTGCTTGTTCTAAACATGTTAACATTTGTTCTATTTTTTTTCTGTCTACAAAGTACATGAATGTCACCCACCTAGAAATAAAAGCATTTATATTTCAATTGTAACCGTTTCCCTTGAAAAAATCGACAATTTTTCGAATTCACCTTTTCCTCGTTATTTGTTATAGTTATAACTGTATGATTTTTGAAATTGGAGGAATGTCACCTTGGAACGTGAACTCGCATTAGAAATTGTCCGTGTAACAGAAGCAGCAGCCTTAGCATCCGCACAATGGATGGGCCGCGGAAAGAAAAACGAAGCAGATGATGCAGCAACTACAGCTATGCGTGATATGTTTGATTCAGTAAACATGGCAGGTACTGTTGTAATTGGTGAAGGAGAACTTGATGAAGCACCAATGTTATATATTGGTGAGGAACTAGGAACAGGTAACGGTCCAGAAGTTGACATCGCCGTTGACCCATTAGAAGGTACAAACATTGTTGCAAAAGGTCTTGCAAACGCAATGGCAGTTATCGCAATCGCAGATAAAGGAAACCTTCTTCATGCTCCGGATATGTACATGGAAAAAATCGCGGTTGGTCCAAAAGCAGCTGGTAAAATTAGCTTAGATGATCCAATTGAAAAAACAATTGAAATTGTAGCAGAAGCAAACAATAAAAAAATTCGTGACCTAACGGTTATCGTCCAAGAACGTGAACGTCATCAAGATATTATTGACCGTGTTCGTGCAAAAGGTGCACGTGTAAAACTATTCGGTGATGGCGATGTTGGTGCGTCAATCGCAACAGCTCTTCCTGGAACAGGTATCGATTTATTCGTTGGTGTTGGTGGCGCTCCAGAAGGCGTTATCTCTGCAGCAGCACTGAAATGTCTTGAAGGCGAAATGCAAGCACGCTTAGTACCAATGAATGAAGAAGAAGAAGCACGTTGCCGTGAAATGGGATTAGAAGACCCTCGTCAACTTCTTATGTTAGATGACTTAGTATCTGGTGACGACGCAATCTTCTCAGCAACAGGTGTATCTGCTGGCGAGCTATTAGATGGTGTTAAATTCCTTGGCGGAGATTTAGCAGAAACGTATTCTATCGTTATGCGCTACAAAACAAGAACGGTACGCTTTATTAAAACGCATCACCATTTAGATCATAAGCCACACTTAAACTTAGATATTTAAAAAAGGAGCTTGTGTAGTATGGAAGAACGTTTCTTTCTTTACGACGATACAGTCGATACAAAAACACGTTTCGTTAGCTTTATGGGAGAAAATGAGCGCCACGATTTAGCGCTTTTATATTCCGATCGTCATTACGGTAAAACAATTGTCCTTGATATGCAGCGCAATAAATTTGCAATCATTGGCACCGACGATTTAAACGAACCGGGCTACTTAGAGCATGCATTTTCCATGTCTGAAGAAATTGCAGAAGAACTACGCTCATTCTTATTTGAACTTATATAATATTCTGCACCAGCTATTATAGTAGCTGGTGTTTTTTTTGCAAAAAGTATTTTGAATCTTTCGTCTTCCGTGTTATACTTATGAGCAAATCTATTTGGAAGAAAGGACGTCTACTACGTATGCCAACATTTACTTTGTAATGGATCAGCAATTGAATAGCATTACTCTCAAAAAAGCTTTGTGCTTTATCAAGGGAGTAGTCTGTTCATTTCCCATTACAAAGGAACGTAACGCATCTGTAGTATGATGTTTTACGGAGGTTCCTCTTAAGGGATCCTCCTTTTATTTTTGTCTATTTCTTCCCTATTCATACTGCAAGACATCCAAATAGCTGTATTACGTTCCTTTACCCAATATATACGAGGTGAAGGAAAATGCAGAAAGTACAACTTTCTTGGAATTTATATGAGAATGAATTTGAAACAACTATAGAGAAACATTGTAAAAATTGTGGGCATACCACCCTTTTTACTGATACCAATATTCGTAGGCATAACGCAAATGGAAAAAACATTTACCGTTTTGCCATTTATAAATGTCTAAAAGGCCATACGTGGAATAAGAAACTTCACATTTATAAATCGTTTTCTGATCATGTCGAAACGCTTGATGTGTTTCAGAATGAACGAGATGAACCAACAACTACTATCTCAATTATGCAATATAAAGAAAATGGTACTACAGAAATAACCATTACACTAGAAACCGTTTTTGGCTCTCATCGCATGGATAAAGCACTCGCAGCACATATTTCAGATTGGAGTCGCACCGCGATTGTAGACAGAATAAAGAGTGGATACATTCAGTTGAACGGACAGAGGATGAAACCAAATACAACACTTTCTGAAGGTGATCTTATTTCAATTTGCTTGTAAAAAGAATTCCTCTTACATCTACGTAAGAGGAATTTCTTTTTACTTCTTCACTTTTCGTAATACAAAGTGTGCACAACCAAAATTGCAGTACTCATATAAGTACTCCGTTAATGTACTAATTTTCGTATCATACGTCGCACGTTGATTACTATCATCAAAAAAACCGCGCAATCTAAGTTGATCGTACCCCCAGTCACCCACGATATAATCATATTTATTTAAAATTTCTGCGTAGCGCTCTTTAAATGCTTCTTCACGAAAAGCGTTACGATAGTCTTTAATTACTTCGTACTGAACATTATTAATGCTCACTGTAGCATGAATCTCCTGCTTTTGCTCCATCATTAACTTCCTCTCTAAGCATTCTTCTTTTTATCGTATCACAAAGCCTAACAACCAACAATTTCAAATACAAAAAATTGAAAAGTAGTAAATGCTATGGAGAAGGAGGTGATACGTCATGAAAAAACAAATGATACTTTCTTTTCTCACTCTTTCCTTATTTGCAGGTTGCCAAACGGCAAATAAAGCAGAAATGGAACGTGAGGAAGGTAGCCGCGTTCTTGTTTCCAATAAAAACGACATGTATCATACAGAAAATACAAATACAAGGCTCACAAGAGTCGGCTATTCTTCTAAGCAAAAGGATGAAGTATCTAACAAACAAGTAGGCGCGATTAACCGTGAGAAAGTAGCTGAAATGATTACAAATATGACCGTAAATCTGCCTGACGTAACAAATGCCGCTACACTTGTAACTGATGATGAAGTATTTGTCGTATACCGATCAAATACTTCAGATCCAGCGCTAGTAGCAGACCAAGTCTATAAAGCTGCATTGTCCATCGTTCCTCGCTATTATAAAGCATATGTATCAACAGACCAAAAATTGATTACACAAATTCAAGGGCTGCAATCTGGTACATTAAACAATAAGGAATATGAGCAAAGTCTTGATATGTTAAAACGTGAAATGGGGAAAAATCCGCATTTAAATAATAGTCAAAATGCTACGCTAAATGAAATGATTAAAAAATAAAAAAGATGGCGGCTGCCCACTTGAGACAGCCCCATCTTTTTATTTTTTACGGTTATCTGCGTATACTGCCATTGCCTCACACATAAACTGTGCTAACCCTTCCCCAAACTGATTAATATTTTTTGTAAAGCGTTCATCATCGACGTACATTTGTCCTAATCCTTTAAACGCTTCTAATGAATATTGACCAAAGTTTTGCAAGTAATCATACCATACTCGGATCGCTTCTTGCGCTTCTTTAGAGTCAGGTGCATCGTGCCGAAGCGTAGCAAGCTTTCTATAAATGTTATTAAACTCTTCTTGCTTTTCCTTAGTCATGCCAGCTGCTTCCTTGTTCGCTTTATCAACAGCTTCATCTCCCCATCGCGTGCGAGCTTCCTCTTCATATGGGTTATGACTAAAATCAAATCCTTCAAATTTTTCTTTATTCGTCATTTCAATCTCTCCTTTTGTATACTGAATCGTTTTATCAATTGTCGCAATCACCTTATCTAAACGAGCACGCTTTTCAAGTAGCATTTTCCGGTGCAACGTAAGCGCCTCCTCACGATCAAATGAAGGACTCATGATAATTTCTTTAATCTTCTTTAAAGGGAAGCCAAGCTCTTTAAAAAATAAAATTTGCTGTAATAGCTCTAAATTTCTATTGGAATATAGACGATATCCTGACTCTGTCGTCTCGTCTGGAGTTAAAAGCCCAATTTCATCATAATGATGTAGTGTGCGCACACTAATACCAACTAAATCAGCTACTTCTTTCACCCTCATTGTCATTATTTTGCCTCCCTTAATTCATACAATAAAGTATCACGCAACGTGAGAGTCAACAGAAAAAATTCTTTTTTAATACCTATATTTTTGTTAAGGTAAACGATTCACGTAATTCCTTGTATAATAATAGATAAGTCCATTTTGATTTGCTGGCATATAAGTTTCGGCTAGGAAGAAAAAAGTGACTTGCACTCGTTTTGTCTCTCTGTTTTCACTTAGCATGGAGCAAAAAGGGGATCTGACCAGTCAGGTGCTCTCTCCCGGCTATGAAAACAAAAACAGACTTCCACTCATTTCCTCCTTTTGTTCTTATATCGCATGGGGCGAAAAAAGGCACTGACCGCTTCTATGCATGGGCGGATCCTCTCTCCCATCTAAAAAGAAAGGATAAACTTTGGATTTATATAAGAGTACATACATTAGAAAGTGGTGAAAAGTATGATTTCAAATGCTGTAATTACTAGTATGATTTTGCAACTGGCGACCTCGGTTCTAGTTCCAATTATTGTACTTATTTATTTTCGAAAAAAATATCATATAAACTGGAAAGCTGTTGGGATTGGTGTTCTTATCTTTATCGGGTTTGCTCAAATTCTCGAAACACCTTTTCATGTATTTATGCTAGGGAACGAGACGACATCTGAATTATTAAAAAATCCATTTCTTTATGCACTCTATGGTGGACTCACTGCTGCCATCTTTGAAGAAGCTGGACGATTCATCGCCTTTTTCTATTTACTTAAGAAATACCAAGAATATAAAGATGGTTTAGCATACGGGATTGGACACGGAGGAATTGAATCTATTTCAATTGTGGCTCTAGCTAGTCTTCAAACTCTATACTTCGCTATTTCAATCAATAATGGAAGTTTTTCAAAGCTTATTGAAAAAGCTCCCCAGCTCAGTCAAGTACAAGATCTATTGCTTAACACTCCAGCTTATCTCTATCTATTTGGTAGCTTAGAAAGAATCTTGGCGCTGATTCTACAAATCGCCTTCTCAATGCTTATATTATATGGCGTAAAACATAAGAAATATATTTTTGTCTTATACGCTGGGCTTTTCCACGCTTTTGTGGATTTCTTTGCGGCCCTTTATCAAAAGCACGTAATCAACATATTCCTTACAGAAGGTCTCATGGTTGTATTTGCAATTTGCGCCTTTATTCTTATTCGCAAAATGAAAGACAAACTGATTACAGAATCCACAAAAAGCTAAGCCAACACGGCTTAGCTTTTTGTATAGAGGACTTTTTTCCTCTTTGTCGAAGTATGTATGGTCAACTAAAAAATGAGGGATGGATTTTGAAAAAACTTATTGTTATACGTCACTGCTCAGCTTCTGGACAAGAGCAAGATGCAGCACTAACAATTGCAGGAAAAGAGCAAGCAAACGCTCTTGCCGAGTTTCTCATAAGTAATAACCTGCACATACAGTCCATTATTTCAAGCCCGTTTACTCGTGCTATTCAATCCATTGCACCATTTGCATTACAAGCCAATTTACCAATTAAAGAAGACAAAAGACTATCAGAGCGCATATTAAGCGATGCTCCAATGGAAGATTGGCTACACAAACTAGAACATACTTTTACAAATATAGATATTGCCTTTTCAGGCGGAGAGTCAACAAAACAAGCGATGAACCGCGTTGCATCGCTTATTCAAGATGTTTTACAACAAGAACACCAAGTAACATTACTTGTTACACATGGAAATTTATTAACACTCCTTTTAAAACACTTTGATAATCGGATTGGTTTTAGTGAATGGAAAAACGTAAGCAATCCCGATATTTACGAAATTACAATTGATGAGCAAACGACAATCCACAGATTGTGGGGGGACATAACATCCCTTTTGAATGCATTCAGTTGACATCGCGAGAAGATGCGCAGCATGCTCCTTGTGCCTTCACAACATACGGAGCTTTTTACAATGGAGAATTTTTGACACATGAAATTTTAAGTGCGAAAAAATTTGAAAAAGTGATGGTGAACATGCACCAAATATAGAAAGGAGTATTACAAAACTATGTATGAAGAAGTAATCTCGTTATTACATAAAACAAATGCTTCCTACGAAAAATTTGAACACGAGCCAGTTCTCGATTATGAGACGGATCGAGTCGTGCGTGAACGTCTCGGCTTGCAAGGTGCTCCTAGTAAAAGCTTATTTTTAAAATCAAAATCTGGATCCTATTACGTTTTCTTCACATTAGAAGGAACACGTCTCGAGAGAAATGAAATGAAGGAACTCACCGGAGAACGCTTATCCATTTGTTCACCTGATGAACTAAGAGAACAAACAGGATGTATTCCTGGATGCGTGGCGCCATTTGGTTATTCACAGGATGTAACGATTATTGTGGATCGTTCCATCTATGTCTATGACAAAATTTTAATTACACCAGGTGTTCCTGAATTCACAATTGAATTATCCACAGAGGAATTAAAAAAGATTTTATCCACATGTCAAAATACGGTTCTAGAATATAGAAAAGCAAATTGAAAAAACTAGGTAAAACATTTCTTTTAGGCAGAAGAGAACGTCCGGCCGTGAATAGATGCGGTCAGGACCTTTTTTAACCCCATGCCATGTGAAAACCAAAAGATTCAACCAGTAGAGATTCCTCTTTTATTTTTATAGCCATAGCTTATGTGTCAGCAAATCACTATGAATGGATATCGAAAACAGAGCTGATTATTCAGCTCTGTTTTAATGTGCGCTAGATCCTGACATATTTAGTACTGCTACTCCACCTATAATCAGTATTAATCCAACAGCAGTTTGCCACGTAAAAACATCTTTCCAAACAAGCACACCAATTAATGCCGTTAACGCCGTCCCAACTCCTGACCAAATTGCGTACGCCGTGCTAAGTTGTATGTGCTGCAATGCTTTAGAAAGGAAGAAAAATGCTGAGGCAAACCCTAACACGACTCCTATGCTTGGCAATACTTTTGTAAAACCATTTGATACTTTTAACATCGATGTCCCAAATACTTCACTTACAATGGCAATTGCTAAGAAGATAAAAGCTTTCATACCATTCCTCCTAAAAAATCCTTCTTAGCATTCTCACTAAGAAGGATTTTTTTACAATTATTTTGCTGCTGCTGTATTTTCTTTTGCAGAACGTACTTGCTCATCTGCATGATAAGAAGAACGAACAAGCGGGCCAGCTTCACAGTGGCTAAATCCTTTGCTAAGTGCAATTTCTTTTAGCTCTGCAAATTCTGCTGGTGTGTAATATTTAATAACTGGTAAATGCTTTTTAGATGGCTGTAGGTATTGTCCAAGCGTTAAAATATTCACATTGTTCGCACGTAAGTCGTCCATTGCTTCAATTAAATCTTCTCTTGTTTCACCTAGTCCCACCATAATGCTAGATTTAGTTGGAATATCAGGTTGCATTTCTTTTGCACGACGTAAAAACTCTAATGAACGAGGGTATTTTGCTCTAGCGCGAACTCGGTCAGATAATCGACTTACAGTTTCAATGTTATGGTTTAAAATATCTGGTTTTGCATCCATTAACATTTTTAAGTTTTCTTCTACCCCGCCCATATCAGATGGTAACACTTCAATAGACGTGAATGGATTTTTACGACGAACAGCGCGTACTGTTTCAGCAAAAACAGCTGCTCCACCATCTTTTAAATCATCACGTGCAACCGCTGTTATAACAACGTGTTTTAAGCCCATTTGTACAACAGAATCTGCTACGCGTTCTGGCTCTTGTAAATCAAGCTCTGTTGGTAAGCCTGTTTTAACCGCACAAAAACGACAAGCACGTGTACAAACCGCACCTAAGATCATAAATGTTGCTGTTTTTCTTACTGCCCAGCATTCGTGAATGTTTGGACATTTTGCCTCTTCACAAACGGTATGAAGCTGCTTAGAACGCATCATTTTCTTTAAGCCTGTATAGTTTTCATTTGTATTTAACTTAATTTTCAACCATTCGGGCTTGCGCTTATATTCTGTTTGTTTTGTCATGTTATCAACTCCGCACAATATGAAATAGTTTACCGTGTTCGCTTCTTTCAATGTAACATATCTATTCTAACGTATGAAAGCGATTTGCTCAAATGAAGATTCCAATAATTTTTACCAATGATTTACTATAATGAAATATCTCGTATATCCCACACTAAAAAGAGTGATGTTGTGAAAGGAGTTTATTTTCATGCTTCGAAAGATTGTCCTATTTCTTTCTATTTACGTTTTTCTTGGGCAAAGTATTGCCTATGGTGAAATGGATCAAAATCAAATATACGAAAAACGCATGACACTCTATAAAGAAACTGAAAAAGATACTGATATTCCATGGTATTATGTAGCCGCAATTGATCAATATGAACGCAATATTCGGAGCGTAAGAAAAGATATTCCGAAAAAACCCGATGCCATCATATCCATTCACTTCAAACCAGAAATGTGGGCTGGACCTGCCAATTCTACTTACAATGACACATTACCCCACACGATTTCTCTCTTTGGTGGAATTGGTTTAGATGGCGATAAAGATGGATTTGCAAACTCAAATAATGACCGAGATCTTTTGCACACAATGGCAACTATTATAAAAAAACAAGGGACATCAGAAGATCGTATTAAAATTATGCTGTGGGAATATTATAGACGTGCAAAAACGGTTGAATTAATTACCGAGTATGCTCGAATCTATAAGCACTATGACCGCATTAACTTAGAAGGAACTGCTTTTCCCCTTCCTGTCTATAGCGATAATAGCTACCGTAGTACATTTGGTGCTGGTCGCAGCTTTGGCGGAAGACGAATTCACGAAGGTACTGACATTTTCGCAGGGCACGGCGTACCAGTAAGATCTACCTGCTACGGCATCATTGAAACAAAGGGTTGGAATCGCCTTGGAGGATGGCGCATTGGGATTCGTGACCTCCATAATAACTATCATTATTACGCACATTTAGGTGGGTTTTCAAAGGAAATACAGCTTGGACAAATTGTCGAACCAGGGAAAGTCATTGGTTTTGTTGGTAACACAGGCTACGGTCCTCCTGGCACATCCGGGAAATTCCCGCCTCACTTACACTTTGGAATGTATAAAGACAACGGTTATACAGAATGGGCTTTTGATCCATATATGCATTTAAGTTTGTGGGAGCGAAAAGAACGTGCGAATTTAAAAAACAACCGTAGATAATTGCTACGGTTGTTTCCTTTTAGATTCTATAATGTCTTTTCAAACTTATTTATTCGTTCTAATACATATCTTGTTAATCCCCTGCTTTCTTACCTTTGCTATCTGGCACAACAACTCCACCGCTTCCATAATAAGATGGTACCTCTCCTTGTACAATTCGCGTCGCAATTGGGATGTTTTGTTTCACTGTAATTTCTTTTGTACGAAATGGAATAATTACCTGCAGCGTCACATCGACTTCCATAACAACTTCAATCGCTGTATTGTTAATACCATGAGGTTTTACATTTTGCTTAATATCCGTATTCACATGACCGATCGTTGTAAAATCAATTGGAATATCCGGTCCTAAATTACCAAGGAGTGCATTATCCGTTATGCGTCCAAGAGGAACAGACATCGATACTCCAGTCTCTTCTGGAAGGCCAAGCGCCTCCATATCCCCTTTCTCAACTTGATGCAAATATTTCTCTATGTATGCAGTAGTCGATGTTAAAATCTCATTTACTTGCTTTGTATTTAAATCGATTGTGGATACTTTTCCATTCTTATCGTTTTGTACTTTCATTAACGAATCCACATCAAATCCTTCCTTAATTCGATCCTTTACTGCTTTCGTCATAACAACCGTTGCCATTTTATGTGTCTGCACTTCCCCATACTTGATTAATGTTGGCTGAATACTTTTATTCACAATCCAGAATCCTTGTAAAGTTAACAATAAAAAAATGATAAACGAAATGAGTAGTACATGCCGAAAAGGAAGCGGTCCTTTTCGAAACCGCGAAGCTTTTGGACGAAATGTACGCATAAGAAAACCCTCCTTCTATTATCATTTCTATGCAAGAAAGAGGGACGATATATGCTTATATCATTTTTAATAACGCATCTTTTCCAAGTGTGCCTGCCGAAATACCTAAAGATTCGGCACCGGTCGTTACCGATTCAAGCGGTGCTTCAAGTAGCTGCTCAATCGTTCTCACACCAACCGCGCGGCCAGCAATAATTCCTCGGTCTCCTAATTTTTCATTTAAGAGACCGACATCTAAAGCACCACACATAATATATCCTTTATCGCTCATAACAGCCAGCAAATTTGTTTTCGGAAGCTTTACGCTAACAGCTATAAACGTATAGTTATCAATGATAATCGGTTCCACATTCACCATCGTTCACACACTCCCCTCTTTCTTATCTTTATGAAAAGAGAAAAATGAGTGTTACAGGTTAACTAGCCTATAGTTTAATGGAAGATGTATAAGTTATTAACATCTTCGTTAACACATCTCTTAATAACTCCGGCATATAATACTGTTTGTCAGAAAGTGTAGATAGTTCTGGGTATAAGTAGCCGAATGTAAACATGTCAATCGTTCCGACAGTATATATGCGATCTAATTCTAAAGATTCCCCGTTAATCAGCACATCTTTAAGTAAAATTTTATTTCCTGGAATCGTATCTGGAATAACTTCTATACCATCATAAATCATTTTCCCCATTACTTTCCCACGAAAGCCAAGCCCTTTTACTTCAAGCCCTTCCATATTTGGACGACGTGCTTTTAAAATAACTTCCCGTAATGTTTTACCTTTTACTTTTAGTGCACACGGATTAATGGGATGTGGACAAATTCGATGGATATCTCCTCGTGTGACAATTCCTTCTTTTAACCCTTCTAATAATACACCCGCATTCACCATACCAACCTCAGCATGACACCATTCTTTTAATGCACTTGCTAGCATACTAGAAAAAGGTGTTTCCTCAAACCAATTAACTGATAAAGGTTCCTTCAACTCAATAACAGGTTCTGCCATAATGAATGTACTTTCTTCCTTGAGGGCTTCAATAGTCGGTAACGCTTCTCCGGAAACTTTCAGCTCTTTGGTACAAAGCGCTCGTCCGTCTTTTTTGACAACTTGCTTTGTCACTTTGTCTACTGTTAACTGAACGTGTCCAACGTAGCGCCCCCACTTTTCTCCGCAACAAAGAAGAGTCTCATTTACAAGAACACCATGCTCAAACAAATGATGCGTATGCGCTCCTAAAATAACATCAATATCATACTGCTCTGCCATATACTCATCTGCATTCTTTCCAAGATGAGAAAGAACGACAGTAACATCAGCTTTTTCTTTCACTTCTTCTAAAATCACTTCTAAATGTGCAATCGGATCTTCAATATGCCAATCCAACATTTCATAGAACTCCGGATAAGCTACCGTTAAGCCGATAAAAGCGATCGTAACTCCATCTGCAGTTGTATGCAGTTTATACGGTTTTGCCCAAGCAGGACGCGTTCCGTCTTTTTCAAATAAATTAGCTACAAGCACCTCAAAATTAGCTTCATCATATAAATGTTCAAGATGCTCCTTCGCTAATGTAATTCCTTCGTTATTTCCAATCGTTACATAATCATATAACGCTTCATTTAATAATTTCGTATTACCCCGTCCATTCGTCGCTTCCGTTATACGATGAAAACGATCCACGTGATCGCCAATATCTAATGTAAAAACAGACTCTCCTGCATTCTGCCTGCGCTTTTTCTCTTCTTGTACAAACCGAGAAATTTGCGGCCAGTTTTCAAAATGACTATGTATATCGTTTGTATGATAAAGGTGAATAATTGTTTCTTTATTCATATCCAGAGAAAAAACCTCCTCTCAGTTCCTTACTGCCTTTTACGCTACGCGCGTGCAATAATCCTGTAAATACTTTTCGTCTTTTCTTGCTATTTTACATTGTACTCTCATTAGATGAAAAAGCAAAAAATTCTCCCTTTCATACGGAACTCCCCTTCTTTAAATATAATTCTCACCACTGATTATTAGCCTTCACCAATTGAGCTTTTACGGATAATTAATCTGCTACCCATCTTCTTTACATCTTCTGAGCTTTGGGATGGAAATCTTACTGGTCGTGAATGCGAGAGTAATTTGAATATACTCACATGATTTTTTATATAAAAATTCTGAAAATACATTGCATTTTCCATACAAAATATTTATATTGTATATAAAGTATATATACAATATAAAGACTAAGAGGGATTTGCATGCAAATAATTATTTCAAATAGTTCTAAGGAGCCAATTTACGAACAAATTACAAATCAAATAAAATCACTAATTTTAACCGGTGATTTACAAGAGGGCTCTCCACTTCCATCAATGCGCCAGCTCGCAAAGGACTTACAAATTAGTGTTATTACAACAAAGCGCGCGTATGAGGAGTTAGAAAAAGCAGGCTTTATTTATTCAATTGTAGGCAGGGGCTCTTTTGTTGCTGAGCAAAATTTAGATGTAGTACGTGAGAAGAAATTAAAAGTGATTGAGGAACAGTTATTATCTGTCATTGCTAATAGTAAAGAAATTGGATTACCCTTAACGGAATTGCGAAAATTATTAACTATTTTATACGAGGAGTAAACTGTATGGAAAATATAGTAGAGCTACACAATGTCAGTAAAGCTTTTCAAGGTTTTTCAATAGAGCAATTAAATTTACAAATCAAAAAAGGATTTGTAACAGGCTTCATTGGCGCAAATGGTGCTGGGAAGTCGACAACCATTAAACTGATGATGAACTTATTAAAGCCAGATGCAGGTGAGATTAAAATTTTTGGTCTAGACTACGCATCGCACGAAAAGGAAATTAAAGAGCGTATCGGTTTTGTTTTTGATAGTAACGTATTTTATGAGGGCTTAAATCTAAAGGATATTAAACGAATGGTCGCACCCGCTTACAAAAATTGGGACGAGGCGATATTTAAGCAGTATGTAGAGCAATTTGAACTGCCGATGAATAAGGCGATTAAAACTTTTTCAAAAGGGATGCAGATGAAGGCTTCATTAGCGCTTGCGCTATCACATCATGCTGAGTTGATTATTATGGATGAGCCAACAGCAGGCTTAGACCCAATATTTAGACGTGAGTTACTCAACTTACTGCATGAATTAATGCTCGATGGCAATCGCACAATTTTCTTCTCTACACATATTACGACGGATTTAGATCGCATCGCTGATTTTATTGCCTTTTTAAAAAAGGGAAATTTAATCTTTAATCAGTCGATTCATGAGGTGGAAGAAAACTATGCCTTAGTAAAAGGTGGTACAGATTTATTAGATCGCGATACAGAAAAAGCCTTTATGCATATTCATCGTGCACCAACTGGCTTTGAAGCATTAACGAATAATGTAGCTGAGGTTAAACAAATTTTTGGCAATGAAGTTATGATTGAACGCGCCTCATTAGAAGACATTATGTATTATTCGAAAGGAGTAGGGCATCATGCTTAACTTAATCAAGCGCGACTTAATTTTACAGAAGAAGCAATTGCTAGTTTATTTAGGCTGTATTATCTTTTTTATTGTGATGAACAAACACCCTATTTTAATATTTACGGTTGCAAGTATTTTTATTCCTTTTAATACGCGTAGCTATGACGAAAAAGCAGAAACAAATGTTTTATTAAATTCTTTACCATATACACGTAAGGAAATTGTTTCTTCACGTTATATTGGAACAATTTTTTACATGCTGCTAGCGATTGCTGTAACAAGCGCAATGCTAATCATCTTCCAAAAGTCATTTACTGTAGAGCATATTATCATGGGAAATGCATTATTTTTGCTATTTGCAGCCATTTCATTTCCACTATTTTATCAATTTAAGCAAAATCATATGTCTTTAATTGTTTTAGTTTCATTTTTAATATTAACCGCTTTTGGTCCAGGGGCGGTACAATCTCTTGCAACAAAGTTTAGTACCGTTACCGATGCTATTTTCAGTCTATCTATACCAACACTGTACGCTATAGCTACGGTTATTATCTTATGCGCTTATCTCGTTTCATGGGGCGTATCATTATTCATTTATCAACGTAAAGCATTTTAATTTAAAATGTTACTTATTATAAAATACACTCATCCGATGAGATTTCATCGGATTTTCTTTATGTCTGGAAAGTGATTTCAAATATCTTTTCAACCTTATTTTTTGTATAACATATCATCGTAAATGATTTGTTAAATCCAAATGAATATATGACTGAAATTCGAATGCGGTTATGAAAAGATATATACTGTCTAAACACCACTTATCTTTTATTGTAGAGTGATTCATATATTTGCTTACACAACACACCTTGTAACACGACATATGTCGTGTTACAATCTATTCACAAGGTGGTGACCATAAAATGGATAAAGAGATATTAAAAGGAAGTATTGATATTTTACTCCTTTCTACCATTAGACAACATGACACATATGGCTATGAAATCATCCAAAAATTAAAAGAGAACAGTAACGATTTATACAACATGAGTCAAGGTACGCTCTATCCAGCCCTAAAACGCTTAGAACAAAAAGAACTCATCTCCTCTTATTGGGGAGAATCGGAAACAGGTATGAAACGAAAGTTTTACAGCATTACTGCAAATGGCAAAAAGGTATTAGCGGAAAAACTCACAGCATGGAACTCTGTAACAGCTCTAATTAAGGTTTGTGGGAAGAGGGCTTTAAATTGATGACGCTTGAGGAATACATAAAGCGGATTGTTCAAAAAGCAAATGTATCGCAGCAAGATAAGGAAGACCTCTCCTTTGAGATTCATGACCACCTAACAAATTTGAAGCAAGAATTTATAGAACAAGGAAAGTCTGAACAAGAAGCTACTCAATTAGCCATTCAAAACTTTGGAGAGGCTTCTACTTTAGGAATTGAAATTGATAAGGCTATGCAGCCTCCCTCTCAAAAGTATGTACAATGGTTAGGCTGGGCGTTATTTGTACCGTATTCATTTGTTTTATTGTTTAAATTATTGTTGGGGAGATATCCGTATTATTTTAACAGTATTACTTACTTCTTTGAAACAGGTGACTGGCATGGAATAACTGGCTTATTTAATATAATCCCTTTCAGCAGTATACTCATGTATATTACACGCTTTGATCACTATAATTTAGACATCCTATTAATGAACACATTGGGTAATATTGTGATTTTTATCCCTTTCGGATTTCTTATCCCATTATTATTTACACAAGTAAACAATGCAAAATTGGCATGTAAGCTTTTTATAAAAGCCATTTTCTTTATTGAATTATTACAACTACTCACATTCACTGGTGTGTTTGATATTGATGATATCATACTAAATACACTCGGCGCTCTAATTGGTTACAGTATATATGCTGGCATGAAGCATATCTGGTACCGAATTAAATCGGTGGATAAGGTAGATACAATTTAGTCCAGGGGTATTTGAGCCGCCCTCCATGTCTCAAATTGTCGATAGGTCGATATATCATGTCGAATCGCTAATATATTGAAATAATAGCTGATAAATTCGTAGTTACGGTCGATATATTTGAAAAATCGCTGATATATTTAACTGAATACCCAGCAGGTTATAACTGATACCGCTCGAGCTACACATACAACATAAAAAAAAGCGCCCTGTAAACAGGGCGCTTCGGGCATATACATCACCTTTAATTATAACTAATATTAGAGGTTGGATATAATGTCGTTCCTCCAATCCAGATTTTTATTTCATTTGTTAACGGAACATTTTGTTCATTAATAACTGTTCTCCACCATTCCCATGCAAGACCTGTGCATTCCCATGCTAAGACTTTTATATTTTTTGAGTTAGGTGGAAGTGGTATTACTGTAGAAAAATGAGCAGTTCTATTTTTTCCGTTTCCTTCCCAAGTTTTATGGGATAGTACTTCATTTCCATTTTCATCATATGAGAATTCATCCCAAGATACATCAAATTGAGCAACATATGCACCGTAATGATCAAGCGTCATTTTAGCGCTGGAATATTCTGTAGTTGTAGTCTCAATATAGTCTGTATTATTATGAACAGCAGCAATTGAGTTATCTTTTAAGAAAGTGCTTGTATATGAAATTGGGTATGCTGGATTTTTAGGACTTAATTCTGCATTATCTTTAATGATATTTCGTATTTCATTAAAATCTTTTGTAACAACCTTGTTATGCTCTTTTGAATCTCCGCCTAATACTACAGCAGTAAAGGTACTTTCTTCAAAAATATCTTTGTACTGTCCACTCGTTTCAACACTATTATTCTTAAGTAAGGCTTTAAAAGCAGCTTGTACATCTTTACTCTTAGAAGTTGTTTCTAATTTTACATAAATTGTTCTGCCGTAAGCTACATTTGACACCATAACAGGCGGAGCTGCATTACTTACCCCTTTACGAGTTAACTCACCAAAAGTAACACTATTATCAAAAAGATCTGATGGATTGTTAGGTAGTTCTGTACTTACGGTATAAAATATTTGCTTATATGCCGCAATCATCACTTTTTTCTCTCCATTTGCAACAGCAGTAAAGTCAATGTTCAGTCCATTATCAAGATACTTAGCATTAACATTAAGAGCACTTGCTATTTGAGATTTACTATAAACCATAGATTCTGTATACTGCATTCTTGCAGGTAACGTATGTGTTGTTGAATACTTTTCATTCCAGATAGATACTAAATCATCTACTGCCCCAGCCACATTACTATATGTTGGATTTTGAACAGTTATTGTATTTTCTTTTCTCATACCAGGTAAGTCTATACTAATATTCAAAGGTTTTCTCTTAGCCACTAATAAACTAGGTTGATTATCTGCAAAAGCTTTATTTGCAAGTTGTACTGCTCCTGGATAAGTACGATTAGCCACAGAATCAATAATCGAAATATCGACTGGTGAAGTTGTAAGTGATTTCTTCTCACGTTGAACTACTACAAATTTACCATTTGAATTTATACTTTCTTTCGGAACAAAACTCTCTACTTTATCACCATTTACTGCTAAAACCTCTTGATTATTATACTTTAAATTTGCTATGCCAGTATCAATGCCACTAGCATTTTTTGTTGCATCATCTGAATTACTTGTTTGTGTTTCAGCGAAAGAAATAAACGAATAATTAATAGTGCAAAAACCAACTAAGAAGCATACTAAAAATTTTATTCCTTTAACATAATTTATAACTTTCAAAATATTCCCTCCTTTTTTGTGAAAATTATATCATATAATGTCGATTTTTGTATATTGATAAAATTTTTTTTACTTACTCAAACTAGATAGTTTTTCATTGGATTTCATGCACCCAATCCTTTTTACTTGTCCGAGCATCCTAACAAAGTAAATATCGTATGAAAAGCCAACCAATATCGTCGCAAGGTCTTTATCCTGCATTAACGGGCAGTAAAGGCCGGATAAAAATGGGGAAAAAACTCCCCGTAAAAACCCAATTGAGCGGGCTTTCCATCAGTGAGAAAAGCATCACTGATGGAAGTTTCACTTTATATCGTGTCAAAGCACTGTTATTTCAAGAATAACTCTGATATATCGAGAGAAACGCTTGATATATTTACTTCCAATAAAAAAAGCGCCCTGTAAACAGGACGCTTCTACTTTTCTTTCATTATCCAGTTCCAGCGGCTAGAATGTTCGGTGGCTTCGCTTCTTCCTACGAGGCAAAGAACGCCTCTACGTCAGAAGCTCCATCCCCCTCACATTCTGAACGAGCCGCTTCCACTTTAAATATTGTCCAGCTCTGCCTCCTAGACCCTCATGTCTAAGAACCTTCCGCACCAGAAGATAAAAAGCATCTTCTGTGCGAAAGAACCTTAGCCAACGGGTCTGAACAGTCGGCTCCGCATTTCTATTTAACCAATAGAACCTTCCATTTCAAACTTGATTAGGCGGTTCATTTCTACTGCGTATTCCATTGGAAGTTCGCGAGTGAATGGCTCGATGAAGCCCATTACGATCATTTCTGTCGCTTCTTGCTCAGAAATACCGCGGCTCATTAGGTAGAATAATTGTTCTTCTGATACTTTAGATACTTTCGCTTCGTGCTCAAGTGAAACGTAATCGTTTTTGATTTCGTTGTAAGGAATTGTATCAGATGTAGATTGGTTATCCATGATTAACGTGTCACACTCGATGTTAGAGCGAGAGTTTTTCGCTTTTGGTCCGAAGTGTACGATACCACGGTACGTTACTTTACCACCATGTTTCGCAATCGATTTAGAAACGATTGTTGAAGATGTGTTTGGTGCTAAGTGAATCATTTTCGCACCAGCATCTTGGTGTTGGCCTTTACCAGCAATCGCGATAGATAATGTTAAACCACGAGCGCCTTCGCCTTTTAAGATAACTGCTGGGTATTTCATCGTTAATTTAGATCCGATGTTACCGTCAATCCATTCCATCGTTGCGTTTTCTTCACAAACCGCACGTTTTGTAACTAGGTTGTATACGTTGTTCGCCCAGTTTTGGATTGTTGTGTAACGGCAATATGCATCTTTCTTAATGATGATTTCTACTACCGCACTGTGAAGTGAGTTAGTCGTGTAAACTGGTGCTGTACAACCTTCTACGTAGTGTACGTGTGCGCCTTCGTCTACGATAATAAGCGTACGCTCGAATTGTCCCATATTTTCAGAGTTAATACGGAAATACGCTTGAAGTGGTGTATCAACTTTAACACCTTTTGGAACGTAGATGAATGATCCACCAGACCAAACTGCAGAGTTTAATGCAGAGAATTTGTTGTCTGTTGGTGGGATTACTTTTCCGAAATGCTCACGGAAAATATCTTCGTTCTCTTTTAATGCGCTATCTGTATCTTTAAATACGATTCCTAGAGCTTCTAGGTCTTCTTTCATGTTGTGGTATACAACTTCAGATTCGTACTGTGCAGATACACCAGCTAAATATTTTTGCTCAGCTTCTGGAATACCTAATTTATCAAATGTAGCTTTAATTTCATCAGGTACTTCATCCCAAGACTTCTCAGATTTCTCAGATGGTTTTACGTAGTACGTAATTTCATCGAAATCTAAGTCATTTAAGTCGCCGCCCCATTGTGGCATTGGCATTTCATAGAACTTATCCAGTGATTTTAAACGGAAGTCTAACATCCACTGTGGTTCTTCTTTCATACGTGAAATCTCTTCAACGATCTCTTTTGTTAAACCGCGTCCAGCACGGAAAATCGAAACGTCTTTGTCCTTGAAACCATATTTGTAATCGCCGATATCTGGCAGTTGCTTCGCCATGTTGGTGTGTCCCTCCTTAGATAACCTCGTTTTTAGGAACCTGTAACATTACTTATCTTCGTTTAAGCCCTTTTCTAACGCTTTCCACGCTAATGTTGCACATTTAATACGTGCCGGGAACTTGCATACGCCTTGTAATGCTTCAATATCTCCTAAATCAACGCTGTCATCATACTCTTTTCCTAGCATCATGTCAGAGAAAATTTTAGAAAGCTGAAGTGCCTCTTCAATTTTCTTTCCTTTTACTGCTTGTGTCATCATTGAAGCCGAAGACATTGAGATTGAACATCCTTCGCCTTCAAACTTCGCCTCTTTTACAATCCCCTCTTCTACTTTCATCGTAAGTTGAATACGATCACCGCAAGTTGGATTGTTCAAGTTAACAGTAACACTATCTTCTAACACGCCATGGTTACGAGGATTTTTGTAATGATCCATAATAACTTGACGATATAACGTATCTAAATTATTAAATGACATTTGTGAAATACTCCTTTGTCTTGATTAGCGATTCAACAAATGTATCAATTTCTTCTTTTGTATTATATAAATAGAAGCTCGCACGTGCTGTTGAAGAAGCTTTTAGCCACTTCATAAGCGGTTGTGCACAGTGATGTCCTGCGCGAACCGCAATACCTTCTACATCTAATACCGTTGCTACATCGTGAGGATGTACGTCTTCGATATTAAATGTAACAAGACCAGCGCGATGCTTTGGACCATAAATTGTAACGCCATCTACTTCTGATAGTCTTTCTAAAGCGTATTGCGCTAATTCATGCTCATGCTTTTCAATATTATCAAGACCGATTTCTTCTAGGAAATCAATTGCCGCACCAAGTCCGATTGCATTACCGATAATCGGTGTACCTGCTTCAAACTTCCACGGAAGCTCTTTCCAAGTAGATTCTTGTAAATCTACGAAATCAATCATTTCACCACCAAATTCAATTGGCTCCATATTGTTCAGCAATTCTTTCTTACCATATAATACGCCGATACCTGTAGGTCCGCACATCTTATGAGCAGATAATGCATAGAAATCACAGTTTAAATCTTGTACATCTACTTTCATATGAGGTGTACTTTGCGCACCATCAACGACCATGATTGCACCGTTTTGGTGTGCGATTGCTCCGATTTCTTTTACAGGGTTAATCGTTCCAAGTACGTTAGACACATACATGATAGAAACGATTTTTGTATTCGGTGTAATTGTTTGACGAGCATCTTCTATTGAAATTGTCCCATCTGGTTGAAGTGGAAGATATTTCAAAGTTGCGCCTGTTTTCTTCGCAACTTGCTGCCACGGAATGATGTTACTATGGTGCTCCATGTAAGAAATAACGATTTCATCGCCTTCTTTTACATTTTCAAGACCATAGCTAGCCGCTACTGTATTTAATGCAGTTGTCGTTCCGCGCGTGAAAATAATCTCTTCCATTGATTTCGCGTTAATAAACTTGCGAACTTTCTCACGTGCACCTTCATACGCATCGGTAGCTTTCGTACCGAGCGTATGAACACCGCGATGCACGTTAGAATTGTATTCTTTATAATAACGTTCTAACGTTTCAATCACTTGAATTGGTTTTTGAGAAGTTGCTGCACTATCGAAATAAACAAGTTGTTTGCCGTTCACTTTTTGATCAAGAATTGGAAACTGTTTGCGTATTTCATGAATATTCATTAGCGAACTTTCCTTTCAATTACCTCAACAAGCTGTGCTTTTACTCCTTCAATTGGAAGCTCATTTACTACAGGTGCTAAGAATCCATGGATGACTAAACGTTCTGCTTCGCGTTTTGGAATACCACGGCTCATCAAGTAGTATAGTTGTACTGGATCTACGCGACCTACTGAAGCTGCGTGACCTGCCATTACATCATCTTCGTCAATTAAAAGAATTGGGTTCGCATCACCACGAGCTTTTTCGTCTAACATAAGAACGCGAGAAGATTGTTGTGCATTTGATTTAGATGCACCGTGTTCAATCTTACCAATTCCGTTAAAGATAGATGTTGCGCTATCTTTTTGTACACCGTGTTTTAAGATGAAACCTTCAGAGTGTTTACCGAAGTGAACAACTTTCGTTGTAAAGTTTTGTGTTTGGTTACCACGGCCAATTGTTACTGTTTTCGTATCAGCAAATGATCCGTCGCCCATTAAGTTCGTAACGTTCTCTGAGATTGTGTTTCCGTCATTCATAAGGCCTAGAGCCCAATCAATGCGGCCGTCGCGTCCTACGATGCCGCGGCGGTTAACGTAAGTTGTTACGTCTTTTGCTAATAGATCAACCGCACCGAACTTCACTTGTGCGCCTTGTTCTACGATTACTTCTGCCACGATATTTGCAATACCTGTAACAGTTTCATTTGCTACGTAGTTTTCTACGTATGTTGCAGAACTGTGAGCATCAGCTACAAATAATACGTGGTTATATACGTTCGCTTCTTCACCGTCTACTAAGAATACAGCTTGAAGTGGTGTTTCAAGAACAACGTTTTTCGGAACATATACGAATGCACCGCCGTTGATTAATGCAGCATGAAGTGCAGTTAAACGATGTTCGTCTACTTTCACGCCGTCTTTCATTAAATACTTTTGTACTAGTTCAGTATGCTCAGTTGCAGCTGTTACGATGTCTGTAAAGATAACACCTTTTTCTTTTGCTTCGTCTGCTAAAGAAACGAATGCAGTAGTACCAGTGCGTTGTACTAATACGCTGTTATTTTCATCGATTAAGTTTTTCACTGCTTCTGGAAGTTCAGTTAAAGAACTTACAGGCTCTTGCTTAGCAGCGTCGCCTTTTCCGATAAAGTCCCATTTATCGATTTTTGTTTTATCAGGCGTTGGCATTGGAAGTTCAGTTGCTTGTGCAAGAGCTTGTAAGCGGAACTCAGTCAACCAAGCAGCTTCGTTTACTTCGCTTGCGCGCTGACGGATTGTTTCTTGATCGAAAGGTAATGTACCGATTGTCATGTTTATGCTCCTCTCTTACGCTTCTTGCTCTGCTGTTTCGTCTTCAATACCTAATTCTTTTTTGATCCAGTCGTAACCTTCAGCTTCTAAACGTTGTGCAAGCTCAGGGCCACCAGATTTAACAATGCGACCATTCATCATAACGTGAACGAAGTCTGGAGTGATGTAGTTTAATAAACGTTGGTAATGCGTAATCATTAAGCAACCGAACTCTTCGCCGCGCATTTGGTTAATACCTTTAGATACAACTTTTAATGCATCAATATCAAGACCTGAGTCGATTTCATCTAAGATTGCGATTTTTGGCTCAATCATCATTAATTGAAGAATTTCGTTACGTTTTTTCTCACCGCCAGAGAAACCTTCGTTTAAGTAACGTTGTGCCATTTCTGGATCCATTTCTAGGAATTCCATGTTTTTATCTAATGTACGGATAAATTTCATAAGAGAAATTTCATCGCCTTCCTCGCGTCGTGCATTAATTGCAGAACGTAAGAAGTCAGCGTTTGTTACTCCGCTAATTTCACTTGGATATTGCATTGCTAGGAATAGACCTGCTTGTGCGCGCTCATCTACTTCCATTTCTAATACATCTTCACCGTCGATGATGATGCTACCTTCTGTTACTTCATATTTTGGGTGACCCATAATCGCAGAAGATAAGGTTGATTTACCCGTTCCGTTAGGTCCCATAATTGCGTGGATTTCTCCACCTTTTACTTCAAGGTTTACACCTTTTAAAATTTCTTTACCTTCGATTGATACATGTAAGTCTTTAACCGTTAATGTAGAACCAGCCATGTCAATACCTCCATTAATCCTCTATATACATTTTAAAAATTCCTAAAACATTCATATTCTCATTTTATTCTCATTCTAATTTTATATCAAATAAAATGATATCGCAAACGCTGAGAAAATGTAACAATTTTTTCACAAATGTATATAAGTATTTCCCTCACATCCTATTATGATACACCTTTCTTCTTATTTATATAAAGAAAAAAGGGCTGGAAATTTCCTAGCCCCTTTCATGCCTAATCATTTACCGGGAGTACTGCTCCCTTATATTCTTTATTAATAAAATCTTGAATTTCTTTTGAATGTAACACTTCTACTAATTCCTTAATTTCTTTTTTCTTTTCATCCCCTTTACGAACGGCAATAATATTTGCATATGGAGAATCTGATCCTTCAATTGCAATTGCATCTTTTGTAGGGTTTAATTTCGCGTCAATTGCATAGTTTGAATTAATGAATAAAGCATCACCTTCATTATTTTCGTATAACTTTGGTGAAAGCCCTGGCTCAACATCTGTTTTAAACTTTAAGTTCTTAGGATTCTCCACAATATCTTTGACTGTCGCCTTAACGATATCTACACCATCTTTCAGTTTAATGACGCCACCTTTTTGCAATAATGCAAGCATACGGCCGCGTTCCGCTACGTTATTACTCATAATAACAGTCCCACCATCCGGAAGGTCTTTTAAACTTTTATATTTTTTAGAATAGATTCCCATTGGCTCTAAATGGATTTTCCCTGCATTTACAATTTTATATCCCTTTTCCTCGATCTCCTTATCTAAATAAGGAATGTGTTGAAAATAGTTGGCATCAATGTCTTTATCGGCTAACGCTTTATTAGGTAACACATAATCTTGGAATGTTTTAATTTTTAGTTTGATTCCTTTTTTCTCTAATATTGGCTGTGCTTTTTCTAAAATAACAGCATGCGGCACGTTAGAAGCTCCAACAACGAGTGTACTTTCATCTTTCCCACCGCAAGCTGCTAACGCAAGTACAAATATTGTTATAAAAACTGATAGTATGATTTTCTTCATATGACGGCACCTTCTTTTTTGTAATTTTCAGAATAAATATCGTATACGGATCTTTTTCTTATCATTCGATTTCTTATTTCCCAAAGGAAAAATAAGAGCTGGCATTTACCAGCCCTTATGAAAAACAATTATTCTTTCACAGGAACAACTGCCCCTTTATATTCTTTATTAATAAAGTCCTCAATCTCTTTAGAATGTAACACTTCTACAAGTGCTTTAATTTCTTTTTTGTCCTTATCACCTTTACGAACCGCAACTACGTTTGCATACGGAGAATCGTTTCCTTCGATCGCAATCGCATCTTTCTCTGGGCTTAATTTTGCGTCAATCGCATAGTTTGAGTTAATTAAAACCGCATCGCCTTCTTTATTGTTATACACTTGTGGCAATAAGCCAGGCTCAATATCTGTTTTAAACTTCAAATTTTTTGGATTTTCCGCAATATCTTTTGTAGTCGCTTTAACAGGGTCTACACCATCTTTAATTTTTAAAACGCCCTCTTTTTGTAAAATCGCTAAACCACGTCCATGGTCAGCAACAGAGTTACTCATAATAATTGTCGCTCCGTTTGGAAGCTCTTTTAAACTTTTATATTTTTGAGAATAGACACCGATTGGTTCTAAATGAATTTTCCCTGCCACTTCAAACTTATAGCCCTTATCTTTAATCTCTTTCTCTAAATACGGAATATGCTGGAAGTAATTCGCATCTAACTCTTTATCTGCTAAAGATTTATTTGGCAGTACATAATCTTGAAATGGTTTGATGTCCAATTGGATACCTTTTTTCTCAAGTAACGGTTTTGCTTTCTCTAAAATCTCAGCGTGCGGTACATTAGAAGCTCCGACAACAAGTTTTTTTTCATCTTTATCTTTCCCACCACAAGCAGTTAGCCCAAAAATTGACGTTGTAATAAGTGCTGTAAGTAATAATTTTTTCATGTTATAAACACCCTTCCCCTTTTATTTATCGTTTATCAATTCGAGCTGTAACAAGATCTCCAATAAACTGAATCAAGAAAACAACGAGTAATACACAAATCGTCGCAACGAATGTCACATCGTTATGTCCGCGCTGAAATCCATCTAAATAAGCAAGTGTTCCAAGACCTCCAGCACCGACAACACCAGCCATTGCTGTATATCCTACAAGCGCAATTGTCGTTACTGTAATACCAGATACAAGTGCTGGCAATGATTCTGGAATCAATACTTTCCAAATAATCGTGCTCGTTTTTGCTCCCATTGCTTTTGAAGCTTCAATCACACCTTTATCAATCTCGCGAAGTGCGATTTCAACCATTCTTGCATAAAATGGTGCTGCCCCAATAATTAAAGCTGGCAATGCTGCACTTGCCCCAAGCATAGTTCCAAGCAAAAGCTTCGAAAATGGAATTAATAAAATAATTAAAATGATAAATGGAATGGAACGAAAAATATTTACAAATGCTCCAATTACAGTGTGAATCGCTTTGTTTTCCCACAAGTTATCTTTAGATGTCATAAAGAGTAATAATCCTAAAATAAGACCGAAAATAAATGTGGCAAGCGCTGCGATTGCTGTCATATATAATGTTTCACCTGTTGCTTCTAACATTTGATTCCAATCCACGTTTGTGAGTAATTTATCCATGTGCAATCACCTCCAGCTCTACTTGCTCTTGATGAATTCCTGCTATCGCTTGCTGGATTGCTGCTTCTGAACCATTTAAGTGAACAACTAAGTTCCCGTAAGATCCATTGTTTGTTTGAGCGATATTGCCTTGCAAAACACTCACTTCAATATCCTCGCGTCTCATTAATCTTTGAAGCACCGGACGCTCTACAGAATCACCAATAAACTGTAAACGAATAACTTTTCCATCTGGATATTTTTCTAATAAGCTCTCAATCGTTTCATTTGTATCTTCAGAATCCGTTAACTGCTGTACAAATCTCTTTGTAATTTCCTGCTGTGGGTTACGGAATACATTTAGTACAGGACCGCTTTCTACAATTTTTCCTTTTTCCATTACTGCAACGCGATTACAAATCTTGCGAATTACATGCATTTCATGTGTAATGAGTACAATTGTTAAACCAAGGCGCTTATTAATATCTAATAGTAAATCTAAAATTTGATCTGTCGTTTCTGGATCAAGTGCTGATGTTGCTTCATCACAAAGTAATACTTTTGGATTATTCGCTAATGCTCTCGCAATCCCAACGCGCTGTTTTTGCCCACCACTTAACTGAGATGGATAGGCATCTCCTCTTCCTTCTAATCCAACAAGACGGATTAATTCATCCACACGATTTTTTCGCTGCGCTTTCTCTACCCCTGCAATCTCTAGTGGAAAAGCAATATTTTCGCGCACAGTTCGTGACCAAAGTAAATTAAAGTGCTGAAAAATCATTCCAATTTCTTGTCTTGCCTTTCGAAGTTCATTTCCAGTAATTGCTGAAATAACACGATTCGCTATCGTAATCTGTCCAGAAGTTGGTTTCTCTAATTGATTAAATAATCTAATTAAAGAACTTTTACCAGCGCCACTATATCCGATAACACCAAAAATCTCGCCTTTTTCTATTTTCAAATTGGCATCATCTACAGCAGTGACATCACCGCTTTTTGATTTATATATTTTCTTTACATTTTCTAATAAGATCATGATGTTCACCCCTTTTTTGTTTAAAAAGCGTAAGCGGCTCGTTTAGCTCTGATCGGCTAAGGTTCTCTCACACAAAAGGTGCTGTGCGGGAGGTTCTTAGACGCGAAGAGCTTGCCGCTGAAGCTGGATTTCATAAAAAGCGCAAGCAGCTCGTTAAATTTACTCCCACAATTTTTTATTTTTGATGTGAGAATTGCTTAAATCTAACTGTCGCTATAGCTACATTTCTTATTAACTCCTCTTATTATTCGAATGTCCTCCTCATTCAAACAACAAAAAAACCTTTCTGCTTTTAGAATGAGCAGAAAGGTTTATATGCATATATCAACATTACCCCTTCCTCTCATCTCTCAAAGCATTTGCTTTGCAGGAATTGGCACCATTTCAACATACTAGTTGACGGTTGCCGGGTTTCACAGGGCTCAGTCCCTCCACCTCTCTTGATAAGAGAAATCAGATTAAATTTTCGTCTGATTTGAAATTTATGAAATTGTCTATATTTTATGACTTGAATTGTATCAATATACATCCACTATGTCAACAAAAAAATTCTCAAAAAACGAACCTTCAGAATATTAAGCGCCTACTGGCATCGGCTTACATATATGAAATACCGATTCTAATAATAACATCGTACGATATGTTCCTGAATAATGTACATGTCCATTATTTATGAGCGTTTGTAACCGAACATTTCCAGTAACTAATCGCCGTAAATCATCCTCTTGAAAGCAAACAATTCGTTCTGATCCCCTTGCTTCCTTCAAAAGCTGTATATACTCTCTTGAAATTTGAAGTGAGCAACTCTCATCCCCCAAACGAAAATTAATCGTTTTTTCTCCTTGCCGAAGAAGCGGTTCTAGATGGTATTGGCTATTAGCATACGTTACAAATGATTGAAGCAACAAATATAATCCCATTCTAATCACATCCTTCATATCACTCTCTACTAATACCATTCCATCTTTTCAAACAGCAATCCTGTTACTTTCTCTCGACAAATACCGTATCACTTCTCTGCCACTGACACATTTCCCGAGAAATATGTCGAGGCGACAAAAAATTTGCCGCCTACTGTAATTCTGTATATAAATATTCAACCGAATGAAAAGCATATATTTTCTTCGTAAGTGTCCCACTTTCAAATACAAGTAAACAAGGTACACTTTCTATCGCATATTCTCGTGCCAAATGTGGCGCATAATTTAAATCTAGCATTCCTATTTCTAATTCAGATATAGTCGCTTCTACCACCGTTAACATCTTCTTTGCTAATTGGCATGTTCCGCACATCGGTGTATATACATATAACACTGTTTTTTCTTTGTCTGCTATTAGAACTGTAGCTTCAGCACCTGTCCAGTCAATCACTTCTATCATTCCTTACCGTAAATATTCTGTATAAACGTCAATGTCAGCTCCCCATAATACGTTCGCTAAATGATTCGAAGGAGCAGTTGCTACTTCACGATACGAACGGTCAATGTAAATATGCTCGGCTTGCGGGAATTCTTTTCGAAATTGTTTTCGAAGCTTTTCACCTGCAGCATCAGCATCCACTAGCACATACACTTCTTTATCAAAAAACTGATCAATGAGTTCATCCATTTTCGACAAACCAATTGTACCATTTGTACAAACAATTTCCACTGGTTCGCGAATAATAGATTCAATCTTTCTTCTATCTGATTTCCCTTCGACAATAATGACTTTCTCTACATAGACCATATGTCATCACCCGATCACCATATACTATAAAACACCCTTACTTTAGTATATAGTATATTCGATATTTTCATGTTGTTTCCTGTTTATTTTTGCAAAGAAAAGCAGAGGCGGCTGTTTAGCCCCGTTGGCTAAGGTTCTTTCGCATAGAAGACGCTTTTTGTCTTCTCATGCGGAAGGTTCTTAGACATGAGGGGCTAGGAGGCAAAGCTAGACAAAGAAAAGCGCAAGCGGCTCGTTCAGAATGTAAGGGGGATGGAGCTTCTGACGGAGAGACATTTTCCTGTTCACTTCAGCCAAAATAAAAAGGACAGCACACAGGCTGTCCTTTTTGGTGACTAGAATTAGTCTTGGTTTGTCATTTCTGCGTATTTTTCTGCAGATAATAACCCTTCTAATTGGCTTTCATCAGAAAGTTCAACTTTAACCATCCATGCACCTTCGTATGGAGATTCGTTAACAAGTTCTGGTTGGTCACTTAATTCTTCGTTTACTGCTACAACTTTACCACTTACAGGTGCGTATAATTCAGAAACTGTTTTAACAGATTCTACGCTTCCGAATGGCTCGTCAGCTTCAAGTGTTGCACCTACTTCAGGAAGTTCAACGAATACGATATCGCCTAACTCGCTTTGTGCAAAATGAGTAATACCGATAACAACTTGGTTGCCTTCAGTTTTTACCCATTCGTGTTCTTCAGAGTAACGTAAATGATTTGGAATGCTCATGACTGTACCTCCAGTGAATGTATTAATTATGTAAAAATACCTTATTGGTACTTTTTCCACACACTTTCAAACTGCTCTTCGTTAAAACCAAGTGTTACATTCGTACCATCTGTTACGATTGGACGTTTAATCAACATGCCATCAGACGCTAAAAGCTCGAACATTTCGTCCTCACTTGCTTCCTTTAACTTATCTTTTAAGCCAAGTTCACGGTAACGCATTCCACTTGTATTAAAGAATTTTTTTAATGGCAATTCACTTTTTGCATGTAAATTACGCAAATCTTCTTTTGACGGTGGATTTTCAACAATATGAATCATTTCATATGCTACATCGTTTGCCTCAAACCATTTTTTCGCTTTTTGACATGTGCCACACTTTGGATATGAATAAAATGTTACTGTCATAAATTCACCTACTTTTTTGCTAACCTTTATCTTTATCATATAGAAAACGTTTTATTATTTCAAACGATTATTCGCTAAACTTTAACTTATTTCGTGATAATTTTTAATAATCCTGCAATTTTCTCTTGTTTTTCCGCTATTTAAAAGAAAAAAATAAATATATATTTTTCCTCATACGGACCCGAACATATATGTTAAACAAACGTTTGTTTAATTTCATATTTTCTACATCAATCTTTGAAAAACATAGACCCATTCATACCAAACATACCTCTTAATCAAACGTTTGTTTAAAAAGAAAAAATAAGAAGCCCTCTACAAAGGCTCCTCATTATCTATTCAAATAATCTGCAATTGTTTGAAATACTACGATATACATATTATGAATACTTCCGTCTGCATTACCACCGTTCGTTAAACCGATTCCCCATTGTTGTCCCTCGCCACTTCCGATATTTGCAAAACCTTGTGTATACATGGCATTTTCATCTTTTGGCGCGTTATTATACTCTATATTCTTTTTAATAAAAATCGAATACGATTTATCTTGTAAGCCGATAAAAAACACTGGTTTCTTTAACGATAAAAATAAATCTTTATACTGCTCTTTCGACGCTTCTTGAAAGTGCTCTTTCATTATAAGAAAACCATCTACTTCTCCCGATTTCTTTTTCATTTCGCCTAATTTTATAGTTTCAAACTTTATATTTCTAAACGTATCTTTCGGATTTTCACCAATAACTCCAATTACGAGTGCTCTCCCGTTATACTCTAATTTCTCTCCTTCTTTATCCTTTGCACACCCAACACCAACTAGGCATAACAATATAAAAACGAAAAAATAAAAGAAACGCTTCATTTAGCACCCTCCCCTTCTTAAGTCAAGTGACAAAAATGTAAGGTGAATTCAAGAAAATGTAAGTGAAATCGATAGCCCAATCTGATTTTCTATATTATAATCAATTGGATTTACTTACATTACTAAACACTAGGAGATTATTATGAAGAACTTTAAACTTTCATCTTTTCTTCCGTTAAGTTATATACTTCTACTCGTACTCGTAAGTCCCCTTTACGATGTATTAAATAAATCGACTGTTCACGCTGTAAACGTTACAACTGTAGTAGATGATTGGATTCCATTTGTAAAAGCATTTATTATTCCTTATTTACTGTGGTTTCCATACTTATACGGTGCACTTATTTATTACTGCTTTGCTGATCGAAAGCAATATTATGTCACTCTAAGTAGTGTAATTCTTGGAAAGCTTGCTTGTTTTTCTATTTATTACTTTTGGCAAACGACGGTACCACGTCCAACCGTCGTTGGAACAGACATATTTTCTGAACTAGTTCGCTATATTTATAGTATTGATCAACCCGTAAACTGTTTCCCTAGCATTCATGTACTTACGACATTTGTCATTATGTTAGCTGCCTTTAACCGAAGAGAACAACATGTTTTTGAATATTATATTCTTACTTTCTTTGGCACACTCATCATTTTCTCAACGCTATTTACGAAGCAGCATGCCTTCGTAGATGCCGTTTCTGGGATGACGCTAGCAAGCATGCTATACTTTGGTATTCAGCTAGTATTAGTAAAAGAGACGGTGACAGTACCGGTGAAACAAAATCATAAAATGTAAACAAAAAAGCAGACTGTGGCTTCTTCAGTCTGCTTTTATCTATCTATAAAGGAGATTTTCAGGTGCAATACGTTGTTTGGCGATTAAGATTGTGGCACAGTCATATCGCCTGAATGAATGCGACCCGCTTTTTTTAGTGCGATGTATAGTATATAAGAAACAGCTACTGGGATTACGATATAAGTGATAACCATCGCTGGTACAACACTGAATCCTTGGCTGGAGATTAAATTAATTGGTGCAATCAGAGAGCTTAATCCAAGACCTGCAATTTCTTTACCTGCTTCTAGCTGGAAGATAAGGGCAGATACAGGGCCCACAATGGCGCTGGCGACGACAGTCGGGACGAGAATCATTGGATTTTTAGTAATGTTCGGCAGTTGTACTTTCGGAGTACAAAGTGCTTGTGCTAAAATACCACCTAAATTGTTTTCTTTTGCGGAGATAACAGAGAATCCAATAAATTGAGCGACGCATCCAGCAAGTGCAGCACCGCCTGCAACACCGTCTAGACTAAGTGCAATTGCTAAAGCTGCTGATGACGCTGGAGAAATAAGTAATAATCCCCAAACAACCGCAAGTACGATAGAAGCAATAAATGGACTACCAGCTGAACTATCTTTAATAAACGCGCCAATTGTATTTAATACAGGACTAATATTTTGAGATAGCCAAATACCGACTATACCAGAACCGAGTATTGCTGCAAATGGAACGAGCATCATATCTAAAGCAGTTTTTCCACTTAATCGTTTACCGATATAAACTGCTAGAGTTGCTGTTAATAATGCACCGATTGGCTCACCAGTTTTGATGATTAGACCTGCTTCAGTAATGGAAATCGATCCTGCTCCAATCGCTCCGGCCACCATCGCTGAGAAGATGACAAGTCCGTTTGCTCCAAGCATGAAAGCAATCCCTGCCCCAATGGCTGGTGCCATCAATGATTTCGCGACAACTCCGATTGTGATCAACATCGGAATATCAACAATTCTTCCTATATTCTCGATAAGTAAACCAATTCCAAGGGATACGAAAATACCTTGTGCAATTCCGGCAGATCCTTTAAAGACACGAGACATTATATATTCCTTCATCTGTTTCACCTTCTCCTAGTTTAGTAACCGATTGTTTTCATGTAGTCACGTAAAATATCATTTGATTTTGCAAATCGGTTTTCTTCAGCTTCTGATAAGTTCAGTTCAACAACTTCTTTTACGCCATCTCTTGTAATAATTGCTGGTACACCTGTACAAATATTATATTCGCCATATTCACCATCTAAAATTGCTGAAACAGCTATCACGCGTTGATCATCATTAAAGATAGAACGTGCAATATAAGCAAGTGAGTTACCAATACCGTAATAAGTAGTTCCTTTTCGCTTATAAATTTCCCATCCAGCTTTTGCAGTTTTTTCTACAATTTCATCTAAATCAATTTCACCGAAACGTTCTTTTTGTTCATCTAAAATTTGTAATATCGGTTTCCCACCGACTGTTACGTGAGACCAAGCAACCATTTGTGAATCACCGTGCTCACCTAATGAATAACCATGGATACTACGAGGGTCAACTTCAAGCATTTCAGATAAAATTGTTTTTAATCGAGAAGAATCTAATGATGTTCCAGTACCAATCACACGATTTCTTGGTAATCCAGACAATTTCCAAACTTGATACGTAATAATATCAACCGGGTTTGATGCAAGTAAGAAAATACCATCAAATCCACTTGCCATTACACCTTCTACAACACTTTCCATAATCTTCGCGCTTGCTCCTAAAGTATCCAAACGACTTTGTCCTGGTTTTGGAGCTGGACCTGCTGTAATAATCACAATGTCCATATCTTTGCAGTCTTCATAAGTACCTGCATATACTTTTGTTCTTGTATTTGTAAAGTTAATGCAGTGCGATAAATCCATCGCTTCACCAACTGCACGTTCATGATTTATATCAATTAATGCCAACTCTTCACAGATGCCTTGATTCACAATTGAATACGCACAGCTTGATCCAACTAATCCAGTACCAATAATTGCGATTTTTCTTGTGTTTCTATTCATAAGAATCTCTCCTAAGTAATCATGTAATGTTTTATTTGTTCTTTACACTCTTCATTATAGAGATTCTCACTATAGAAACCATGGATACTTTGTGAATAGTTGAGCAAAGCATGTGTATATTTTGTGAAACACTCTACTCCGTTTTCGTCATATTTGTTACAACTGGAAAAATATTTCATACATATTTATTGACATATACAAATGCACAAAAAAACGAGTGAATCATTCTCCGAGATTCACTCGCTTTTTTATGCATTATTGTGCGCTTAATTGACTTTTCGTTTGCTGAACAACCGCTGGATTTGCAGGAGCCGCTGGTTTATAATGCCCTTTTTGCAATGCATATTTATATACATTACGTTGTCTCATTTCATCCTGATTTCGAATGTGAATCAGCGTTTGATGTAACTGTTCGTTATTTGACTCTGCTATGTAATTCGCATAACTAGTCAAACTAGCATTTAATTCCGATAAATAATCGTTAACCATATCTTTTTCATTCATAATCGGTACCCTCCTAGCCTAAAAAGGACATTAATTGTTGTTTTGTATTTCTTGCCGCTTGTGCATCTTGTTGTAGCATTTGTTTCAATTGAGGATCTGTACACTGCTGTGCATACTGGTCTAATTTGTTCGCAACTGTCGCATGCCCCCCAATAAGATGGCGTAAATTTTCAAGCTCAAGCTCTGTTAAATTTGGCATAATAATTACCTTCCTTTCTTTGGTCATTCATCATTTAGTATTTATTTGTTTTTGGATTGTATGCATGTAAAGTGAGGGTATAAAGTTTTTGTACATGCGAAAGAAAGCCAAGAAGCAAATACAAACTGTACTTTCATGTACGATTCTCATCTCATTCGCTCCTTTTCACCCCTCTAATCAAACATAACAAAAAGAGCTATTTACAAATTAATATGTAAAATAGCTCTTTCTCATCTAATATCTTCTTCGCAAAACTAAAATAGATAGTGAATAGGAGCATAATACTCCTGCCAATAAACATGCATTTGCTAATTTATACTGTTCACTCGTTAATGAATATAGGTTACCGATTAGAAAAATAATTAAATACGAAAGTAAGAATACAAACAACGAGATTTTTGCAGCATTTCCTGTAATTTGATCTCCTCTCTCATCATTTCCCTCTTTCTTTTCAAAACGAGTAGAATATAACACCCCAATTAACCCTGCGATTGATGCGACTATCCCTATTGCCATTATCATTCCATTTCCCCCTATATCGTATATTGAAAGACTTCATGAAATTCCTTACCAAGAACATGCGCGATTTCAAAAGCTAAAATAAGAGATGGATTATATCGATTTGCTTCAATAGAAGCTATCGTTTGTCTACTAACACCCACTCGGTTTGCTAATTCCGTTTGTGACCAACGTTTTTCCGCCCGAAGTACAATCAGATTATTTCGTAACATTCCTCTCTGATTCATAGGACCTCCGTTTTTACATTATTTTCTATATTTTTATTGTAATTTATTTTTAACATGTTGTAAATTATTTTTAACATTTTTCTGTAACACAAATTACTTCCTAATGAATAAATTCGTTAGTTAAATTTATCCAAGTAATGGAATTTCAAGTACAATAGACATGAAATAAAACAGAGCTAAAATATCTATAAAGTAGGTGCTATATGAATTGAAATACACTCAAAACAAAAGAGGAAATTGAAAACTTCCTTCGTTTATTTTGGGGTTTTCACGACAGTTGTTTGAAAGAATTGTATATATGGACAGATAGCTACGTAGGTGAGAATTTATCTATGAGGATATCATCTAGTACAAACGTAAGGATCCTTTTTCAAAGGCAGTATGAGAACCCCTCCGCAATAGAGTTACTCTTTGAAGGTGTCACACAATTTCATTTAACGCCGCCTCCTGAAAATCATGATTCAATTATTTTCGGTGCATCTCTTCTATTACAAAACAATTTATTTTATTGGGCAGATGATATCGGTTGGCAACCTAACAAGGTGACACCATATGAAGTAAGCTAGATTTCTGCAAAAAATGTAAAATGGAGAGATGTCAGTTCGTGGATGGGAGATAAAATGCGATACGGAGTAATTAGTGAAGATTAATATATACATAAAGTAACAGTGACGATTCACATATCAATATTTCATCGTGATAGACAAAAGCAAATGAAATTTTATCAGCGCAAATCCGAATATATCGACGTTCCGACAAAGAACAACAAAAAAGCAGTAGCCAAATGTGGCTACTGCTTTCCCTTACTCATTAAACCGTATAACGCTCATCTTCTAAAACCTTCGCAGCAATTTCACGCTTCTTCGGAATTACGTTAAGTGGCGTGTGACGAGTGAACTTGCGAAGCGCTGATAACATCATGCGCAGCATATCACCGTTTTCAACTGCGATAATTGTTTCTTTTGCATCTGCTTCGATTTGGTTGAACGCTTCTTGGCAGAATACTTCTGTGTATAATACTTTTTGTTTGTTCTTTTCAAGACCAGTTGTTTTAATTGCTTTTTCTGTACGAAGAACAGCTGATTCCATTGCATATAAGTTGCTTACGATATCAGCGATATTAACAAGAACTTCTTGTTCTTTATCTAATGCTTTACCGTATTTTTGAACAGCTAATCCAGCTACCATTAAGCCGATTTTCTTCGCATTATTTACTAAGTGTTTTTGAAGTGCTAATGGCTCATCGCCTACTTCTTCTGGCATCATCATCATTAATTCTTCTTGTAATTTTTGAGCTTTTTGAAGAAGTGGTAATTCACCTTTCATCGCTTTACGTAAGAACGTACCTGGTACGATTAAACGGTTGATTTCGTTCGTACCTTCGAAAATACGGTTAATACGAGAGTCACGGTACATTCTTTCAATCTCGTACTCTGCCATAAATCCGTAACCACCATGAATTTGAACACCTTCGTCTACTACATAGTCTAATACTTCCGAACCGAATACTTTATTTAAAGAGCACTCAATTGCATATTCAGCAATAGAAGCTGCTACAGCTTTACCGTCTTTTACTTGCTCTTCTGTTAATGTACTCATATGGCTTTCAAATAAACCTACTGTACGGTATACAGAACTTTCAGCTGCATAAATTTTCGCTGCCATATTCGCTAATTTTTCTTGAATTAATGGGAAACGAGCAATTGGTTGTTTAAACTGTTGACGTTGGTTTGCATATTGTGCTGAAATTTCTAACGCACGTTTAGAAGAACCAACTGTACCAACACCTAATTTATAACGGCCAATATTTAAAATGTTAAACGCGATAACATGACCTTTACCGATTTCACCAAGTACATTTTCTTTCGGTACTAATGCATCTTCTAAAATTAACGTACGAGTTGAAGAACATTTAATGCCCATTTTCTTTTCTTCAGGGCTTGTAGATACGCCTGGATATTCTTTCTCTACGATAAATGCCGAGAAGTGCTCTCCATCGATTTTTGCATATACGATAAAGACATCAGCGAAAGCTGAGTTTGTGATCCATTGTTTTTCACCGTTTAACACGTAATGTGTACCTTCTGCATTTAAGCGTGCTGTTGTTTTCGCACCTAATGCATCAGATCCAGAACCTGGCTCAGTTAATGCATATGCAGCCAATTTTTCACCTGTTGCTAGTAGCGGTAAATATTGTTTCTTTTGCTCTTCGTTACCGAATAATACGATTGGTAATGATCCGATACCAACGTGAGCGCCATGTGTAATTGCAAAGCCACCAGCACGAGAGAATTTCTCTGCAATTAACGCTGAACTAATCTTATCAAGGCCAATTCCGCCGTATTCTTCTGGTACGTCAGCACCTAATAAACCAAGTTCTCCAGCTTCTTTTAATAGACGAACAGAGCGATCAAACTCATGTTGCTCTAAATATTCAAGCTCTGGCAAAACTTCATTTACAATAAAGTCCTCTGTCGTTTTCGCAATCATTTTATGCTCTGATGAAAAATCTTCCGGCGTAAACACTTGATCAATTGTAATATCATCAACTAAAAAGCTACCACCTTTTACTGCGCTTCCTACTGTTTTTTCCATGAAAATTTCCTCCTTCATATTTTCATAAGCCGCTTCTCTCATTTTGGGAGAAGCGGGCTCTTCCTTTATTTTTTATACCCTTTAATTGCTTCCATTCTTCTCACATTCTAAACGAGCCGCTTCCACTTTTTATAGAAGTTCAAACACTCCTGCAGCTCCCATGCCGCCGCCGATGCACATTGTTACAATACCGAATTGCTCATTACGGCGTTTCATCTCATGAATAAGAGATAACGTTAATTTTGCTCCTGTACACCCAAGTGGATGTCCAAGGGCGATTGCACCGCCGTTTACATTGACCTTTTCTTCGTCTAAGCCAAGTTCACGAATAACTTGGATCGATTGAGATGCAAATGCTTCGTTTAGCTCAAATAAGCCGATATCAGATAGCTCTAATCCTGCTAATTTTAACGCTTTTGGAATCGCTGCAATTGGACCGATTCCCATTACTTCTGGTGGTACCCCAGCTACTGCGAATGAGCGGAATTTCGCAAGTGGTTTCATACCATCACTCACTGCTTTTTCACGATCCATCAGAAGGACAGATGCTGCACCATCACTCATTTGTGAAGAGTTACCAGCCGTTACAGAACCGCGAACGTTAAATGCTGGACGTAATTTCCCTAAGATATCGAGCGTTGTATCTGCTCTTACACCTTCATCTTGTGCGAAGATCATTGTTTCTTCTTGCATTTTGTTATTACTTGCAATCGTACGAAGCGTTACATCAACAGATACTGTTTCGTCAGCAAATTTCCCTTCAGCTAATGCCTTTGCTGCACGCTGATGACTTCTTACTGCAAATGCATCTTGCTCTTCACGAGAAATGCCATATTTCACAGCAACTTGCTCTGCTGTATGACCCATGCCCATATAATATTCAGGAGCCGCTTCTACTAAGCGACTATTTGGACGAACGACGTGCCCCATCATTGGAACTAAACTCATCGATTCAGCTCCGCCAGATAATACAGCTTCGGAGTGACCAAGCATAATACGCTCTGCACCGTAAGCGATACTTTGCAGACCTGAAGAACAGTAACGGTTAATTGTAATAGCTGGAACATCATAAGAAAGTCCCGCTAATCCGCCGATATTACGCGCCATATTTAAGCCTTGTTCTGCTTCTGGCATCGCACAGCCAAAAATTAAATCATCAATTGGCCCTTCATAGTTATTCGCACGTTTCAATGTTTCCTTTACTACTAATGCCCCTAAATCATCAGGACGAACGGTTTTTAATGAACCTCTCTTTGCCTTTCCAATTGGCGTTCTTGCTCCCGCAACAATGACAGCTTCTCTCATGAACGATATCTCCCCTCGTTATTAGTTACGTAATGGCTTTCCTTTTACAAGCATGTGCTGCATTCTTGCTTGTGATTTCATCTCACTTACTAAGCTAATAAATGCTTCACGTTCTACATCTAATAAATACTGCTCATCAACTTCTGTTCCGTACGGTACTTTTCCGCCAGCAATGACATATGCAAGCTTTTTCGCAATGTGTAAGTCGTACTCAGAGATGTAACCAGATAAATGCATTGCTTCTGCTCCAAGTAAAAGCGTTGCATATCCTGTTTCACCAACAACCGGGATCTTTTTACGAATCGGTGCTTTATAACCCGCTTCATATAAAGCAAGAGCTTTTTGTTTTGCATCATATAGTAAGTGATCACCATTCACACTAATACCATCTTTATCGCCTAAGAAGTTGCGAGAAACAGCCTCTTGCGCTGATGTAGATACTTTCGCCATCGCAACTGATTCGAACACTTTATTCGCAACCTTTTGCAGATCAAACTCCACACCGTTTGCCATTTTGTTTAAATGTTTAATATATAGTTCTTTGTTACCGCCACCGCCAGGGATTAAGCCAACACCAACTTCTACTAATCCCATATACGTTTCACTAGAAGCTTGAATGCTAGCTGCTGGTAAGCAAACTTCTGTACCGCCGCCAAGTGTCATACCATATGGCGCTGCGACAACTGGCTTAGAGCTGTACTTAATTTTCGTCATTGCATCTTGGAAGTTCTTCACGACCCACTCAATTTCAAAGTAGTTATCATCTTGTGCTTCCATTAAGATCATCGCAAGGTTTGCACCAACGCAGAAGTTCTTCGATTGGTTACCGATAACAAGCCCTTTATAATTCTTCTCTACTTCATCAACAGCGTAATTAATCATTTGCGTAATATCCATACCGATCGCATTGCTCTTCGAATGGAATTCCAAGCAAAGGATGCCATCGCCTAAATCAATTAAGCTTGCACCGCTATTTTTCTTTAATACGCCATTTTTCTCTTTTAATTGCTTAAGGGAAATTGCTTTTTTATTGCGTTCAATCAATTTGTATTCGCCGTTATCGTAGTAATAGCTTTCGCCGTTATCACGCTTATAGAAAGTGCTAAATCCTTTCTCTAACATATCTTTCACCCATGCAGGAACAACTTTTCCGTTCTCTTCCATCTTCTGAACAGATTTTTCTACGCCAATTGCATCCCAAATTTCAAACGGCCCTTGCTCCCAGCCAAATCCCCATTTCATCGCTTGGTCAATTGCAACAATATCATCTGCGATTTCTTTATGAAGCTTTGCAGAATATAAAAGGGTTGGCGTGATAATATTCCATAAAAGCTCTCCTGCACGATCCTTCGCATATACAAGCGCTTTCAATTTATTCGCTAATCCTTTTTCTTGTTTGCTTAACTCTATGGAAGCAGCTTTTAATTTTTTACGAGCTCCATACTCCATTGTTTCAGGATTTAACTCTAAAATTTCTTTTCCTTGTTTTAAGAAGAAACCTTGGCCTGTTTTACTTCCTAGCCATTTTTTATCAAGCATGTCATGCATGAAAGCAGGTACTTTAAATACGTCGCGTTCTTCTTCCTGTACATTTTCATATACATTGTTTGCAACATGAACGAATGTATCTAAACCAACAACATCTAACGTGCGGAACGTTGCACTCTTTGGACGGCCAATTAATGGACCTGTTACAGAATCAACTTCCCCAACGCTATAACCACGCTTGATCATTTCTTGTAATGTTACAAGTAATCCATACGTACCGATGCGGTTTCCAATAAAGTTTGGTGTATCTTTTGCGATAACAACGCCTTTTCCAAGAACGTCTTCGCCAAATAATTTCATGAAGTTTAACACTTGTGGATCTGTTTCTTTTGTCGGTATAATCTCTAGAAGTTTTAAATAACGTGGTGGATTAAAAAAGTGTGTTCCTAAGAAATGCTTTTGAAAGTCATCTGAACGATCTTCTGCCATTTTTTCAACGGAAATACCTGATGTATTTGAGCTCACAATTGAGCCAGCTTTACGAACTGCATCTATTTTTTCAAATAGTTTCTTTTTAATATCTAAGTTTTCAACAACAACTTCAATAATCCAATCTACATCAGCAAGACGTTCAAGGTCATCTTCTAAATTCCCTGCTTCAATCAGCGCTAAGTTATCTTTCACCGTAAGAGGAGCTGGCTTTTGCTTTACTAATTTTTGCAGTGCCCCGTTACTAAAACGATTTCTCACACTTTTATGTTCTAACGTAAGCCCCTTCGCTTCCTCTTCTTTTGTAAGCGCCTGTGGCACAATATCAAGCAGTAATGTTGGTATACCGATATTGGCTAAATGTGCAGCAATCCCTGAGCCCATTACGCCAGAACCGAGAACAGCAGCCTTTTTAATTTGGAACATTCATTTCTCCCCCTATTCTTGAATGAATGCTCATTCAATTTTTCGACATAAGTCGCAATCAATGAGTGAGCCTCTATTAATAAATATATGATACTGTTTAAATTTTCGCAATATATTTATTGATAAAATTTTCTGAAATAAATACTTTTCTTTTATTCGGTTATCCTATAACTGTGTATTTTCGCGATAAAATACGCTTTTTCCTTTTTTAGAATTTGACGAAAACGGAGGAATATATATGGGAAAACTTAAGAAAGATCCTTCAAAAGCAGGCGTTAGCGCAGCAAGTGTAACAGGAAATGCAGGACCGGTTGATCGCGGCATCGAAAAAGGACGCCAAGGTAACAACCAGCAATACAAAAAGCACAACATGGGTGAAAAATAACCCTATATGTGTTTGTTCAAAAAGGAGGATAAAGAGAGCCGAGCAGTTCGAGGCGCGGAAGCCGGGAGGATACGGAGTGTAGCTGGAACTACATGAGTACCGGACTGGCGACGTAACGAAGAAATGCGATAGCTATCTTTACCGGACTTTTTGAACTTCCGCTATATTTTTGGGCAGAGAACGTGGCATAATGAGTATTGGGCCGCTTTTCTGCCCAATTTATTTGTATACATAAAGCAAAAGAGGGACTAAATAATGAAACGAACAATAGTCATGATTGTAATAATTTCCACACTTTTTACAAGTATGATCTTCTTCTCCTATGCACAACGGCAAAAAGACGTGCGAGAGAATCAGCCTGCTATCACAGGGAAATACGCCATTACAATTGATGCCGACACTGGTGAAATTCTATATGGAAAACGTGAACAAGAACGCTCTTATCCAGCCAGTATAGCTAAAATGATGACAACTCTTCTATTACTAGAGAATGTGAAAAAAGATGAAGAAATTACGATTACAAAAAATGCAATAAAAACAGAGAGCCAGAGCAAGAAAATTAAACTTCGCGCGGGTGAAAAATTAAAAAGGGATGAGGCTTTGAAACTGATGCTCATCATTAGTGCGGATCCAATCTCTGAATCCATTGCGGAACATATTGCGGGATCAAAAGAGGGGTTTGTAAAAATGATGAATGCGAGAGCCAAAGAGCTTGGAACAAAGCATGCGACCTTTAAAAATGCGAGCGGAGCTGACGCACTCGGTAATAAGGTTTCCCCTTACGACATTGCAGTCATTACAAAAGAAGCATTAAAATATCCAATTGTATTAAATTATATGAATACAACGCGCACAACATTACATACTTCGGAGCGTGCTCCGAAAATCGCAAATTATGGCCGTGAAGAACTTTACGATGATCCCTATGCGATTGGAAGTAAAAGCGGTTTATCTGCTTTAGGAAAATACACGGTCATAACAGTCGATGAAAAAGACGGCAAGCGTGTTATTAACGTTGTACTTTCTTCTACTCGTGCGCAGTTATACCCTGATACAAAAAAGATGGCACATTACGCATTCAAACAATTAAAATAAACCAAGGAGTATTTTTTCTCCTTGGTTTATTTTTTAATCATTCCTTTTAGAACGAACGCAACGTTTGCTGGACGTTCTGCTAGGCGGCGCATGAAATAACCATACCAGTCGTTTCCATATGGCACATAAACACGCATTTTGTAGCCTTCTTTTACAAGCTCAAGTTGACGTTCTGTACGAATACCATATAGCATTTGGAATTCAAATTGATCACGTGAAATATTATGTTCTTCGGCAAGTTTCTTTGTATATTCAATAATTGCCTCATCGTGTGAAGCAATTGCAGTATAATTTCCATTTAATAAGTGCATTTTAATAATTTTTTTATAATTGTCATCTACATCTTTCTTGTCCGGGAACGCCACTTCTTCTGGTTCTTTATAAGCCCCTTTTACAAGACGTAAATTCGGACTATAGGCATTTAAATCCTCGATGTCTTTTTCTGTACGATATAGGTAAGCTTGAATAACAGTACCGATATTATCGTATTCAGATTTTAATTGTTTAAAGATATCAATTGTTTTCCCGCAGCGTGTATAGTCTTCCATATCAATCGTAACAAACACACCGTTTTCTTTTGCAGCTTCTAAAATGCGACGCATATTATTCATTACGATTTCATCTGAGATATCTAATCCCATAGAAGTCATTTTTAAAGAAAGCTGTGAATCAAGTTTTTCGCGTCCAATTGCGCGAATTGCTTCAATCGATTGGCTCGCCATTTCATTTGCTTCGGCTTCATTATCAACGAACTCACCTAAATAATCGATTGTTACACAAAGGCCTTGCTTGTTTAATTGTTTAATAGCTGCAGCAGCTAAATCAATTGTCTCCCCTGCGACAAAGCGCCCTGCACCAAAGCGTAAACCATACTTCTTAGCCAGTTTTGTTAACGCTTTATTTTTTGATAAAAAAAGAAACGAATTGCGCATTAATTGTTCCATGTAATTCACCCCTATGACTGTACTTTATCTGTTTTTTACCCCTCTTCAAAATTATATCACTGTTTAAAATTATTTGATACAAATAATTATTTAGATAATTTATAAAATACTATAAAAATGTTTAAAAGCCTATAATATCGCTTTCAAATATTCATAAAAATTTTTCGACATTTAAAAAGAAACTAGAAAAACAAGTGAATAACTAGCCTAAAAATAAAAATTCGACACTACTCGTCACACCTCTTACCTCTCCCCATAAATTATATAAAAATATTAATATAACTGAAGATGAATACAAATATAAGATCCTGAGTGCACTTAATTCACTCCTATAAAAATCAAGTGTAAAGGTGGGAGAGGATTCCTGTTGAAATAAGAATAGCAAGTGTAAAAACATAGGATCCCGTTTTCATTTACAGGTACTATCCTACATTGCATATACAATTTTGTTGGGGTGGAAAATAACAATTGGAGTGTGAGAAATGACAGGAAGAATGAATGCACAATACGTTCGGATTGAACCTTGGAACGATACCAACCTTACTTTACTTCGTCTTATGAATACATCTGAGATGTTAGAATACCTAGGAGGTCCCGAAACCGAAGAACAACTCCTTGCTCGCCACGAACGGTACCTTAGGATTAGTAGACTTGGGAACGGACGTATGTTTAACATTGTCCTACTCCCGCAACTCGAAATTGTTGGTAGTGTTGGCTATTGGGACAACTACTGGCAAGAAGAGACCGTGTACGAAATTGGATGGAGTGTCCTACCAGCATTTCAAGGTAGAGGAATCGCAACAAAAGCCATTGAGCAAGCTATTGCTCATGCTAGAATGGAACAAAAGCACAGATTCATTCATGCTTTTCCTTCCATCCGTAATCCTGCTTCAAACGCTATTTGCAAAAAACTCGGCTTCTTATTTATTAGTGAGTGTGATTTTGAATATCCACCAGGAAGTATTATGCGATGCAATGATTGGCGTTTAGAAATAGCTTCTACAACATAAAGTAATACCTTTATAGACACGTATTTTGTTGCATGTTATTGACTAATTTAGTGGAATAGCAGTAATAAAAATGAAAGCTTGAGGACTATTTTTCCTCAAGCTCTTTATGCGACAGTTACAAAATGATTTCTAACTCTTATTTATGATTTCGATGTTCTTCATTTAATCTTTTAATATCCGCAATTACGTTCACCATTTCTTCTTTTCCATCTGGATACGTCTCATTCCAATGCTTCACTAAAGCTGGCATTGTTTTTGCAATGTAAGAGTACAGTGCCCACTTTTGCACCTGCTCTTTCCTCTCTTCGCTGCTTTCTCCTAGTAATAATTCCGTATACTTTTCAAGCAAGCCATCAAACTGTTCATTAAATTTGTCACTCATCTTCTCTTCCTCCTTCTCCAATCTCCACCATTAATAATAAAAAAGTGTATCACGAATAGAGTCACCTTGCCTAATTTATCCATATAAAAAAGCAGCGAAAGGCGCTGCTTTTTCTTATAATTTTGATCGAACAGAGTTTAATTTTTTCTCCATTGTACTCTCTTTATCGCGACGATCATCAATACGAATTGTTGTCGCTACACGCTTTGCACCTTTTGTATATGGTACCTCATGCATTTGTTGAATCACTTCAAGTAATACAGGAAGTTCTCCTTCAATTACTGTATTCATCGGTGTTAATTGATACTTCACGCGATCCGCATTTTTCTCTAACACTTTTTGTACTTCTGCTACGTATTCACTTACGCTTGGATTACCTGTTCCAACTGGAATAATCGATACATCAACAATTGCCATGATCGTTTCCCTCCTATGTTTGCTTCATTTCTATTGTACAAAACTCTCTCCGACTTTACTAACCATAACTATACTTTTAATTTATTTTTCATAATATGCTTATTCGCAGTAATCCTTCTTCATCTGTTGTGCATATATTGATGTTACCCTTTTTTAATCACTTTATCCTTTTGAAAGGAAGTGGACGCATGAAAAAGTTGTTTCTCATTTTATTTGCTATTCCTCTTTTATTTGGAACAACAGCCTGTGACATATGGCAGAAGGACCCAAAACCAGTAGAAAAACCTGAGCCGAAGCCAGAGCCAAAGCCAGAGCCAGCCCCAGCACCTAGTCCAACCCCACAACCTACCCCAACTCCACCACCTAATCCTAATCCAACTCCACCACCAGCCTCAGTAGATACGGCCCAAATTATGCAAAAGCTAGTAAATGCAATTAACTCAGTTGGCAGTTCAAATGGCATTAGCATCAGCAACGTTAAACTCTTTACTGAAACAGCACAAATCGCGACATATAACGGAACATTTAATACTACATTTGGATTAGGCGTTTCCATTTATAAAGCAACTGGTGGTATTGCCGCTGTCGCTATCGCTGGATCAGGTACATCTAAAGAACAAATCGATGCCTTTTATTCCACAATAAAGACTGTTATTCGTTCGATTGATTCATCTCTAAGCGAACAAGATTTAAATACCATATTAGAAAGACTCGGTTCGAAAGATTACTTTCAAACAAAGCAATTCTCAACTCAGGCAATTAATGGTACATTAACTGTTACTGAAAACAATGGTGCGCTCATGTTCAAGGCGCTTCATAATTAAAAAGACAACAAAGAATAGAATCCATTCGGATTCTATTCTTTCTTTTTTCCTGGTTAAAAAGTGAAGCACTTGTGTAAATGCGCATACTTCTTTATTCTTATGTATAGAATCTATCTTGTTCGGGAGGCATTATGTTACAAAAATTCGGTTTCTCACAATATGAAAGCCAAGCATATGAGGTCGTAGTCTCAAGCGTTGAACCATTAGATGCAACAACGATTGTAAAGCATTCAGGTGTTCCAAAAGCGAAAATATATGAGGTATTAGCGCGCCTCATCGATAAAGGAATGGTCATGGATTCCGTCTCTGAAAAGAAAAAGCTATATACCGCCCTGCCACTAGACCTCGCCATTCAAAAATTAACGACAGAGTTTCAATCAAATATTAAAGAACTCCAAACAAATATTTCAAAAAGATCCTTCACAGATGACCGTGTTTGGAGTTTAAAAATGCAATCTTCTATTCAAGTACAAAGTAAACAGTTAGTAGAAGAAGCGAAACAATCTATCCGTATTTCCGCTTGGAACGATACCTTTTTGGAGTATCTTCCTTTACTTGAAACAAAAGCAAAGCAAGGCGTTGATATCGAAGCACTTGTAGTTGGTAATGTGGAAACAGAGCTTGAAAACGTTCATTTTCTTATCCCCACCGAAGAACCTAACGCATTAGAACGTTACTTACTTCTTATTATTGATGATCGCGAAATTTTATTTGCTGGGGTAGAGAAAGAATCATGGCAGGCGATGAAAACAATGTCACAGCCGTTTGTAAAATTCTTTACAGAGTTTTTCTATCACGATGTGGCACTTGCAAAAATTACACAGAAACATCACGATCTCTTTATGAATGATGAGGAAATACGAAGCATTTTAATGAAGTTACGATATTAAAAATAGCAAAGGCTCTTCCTTTGCTATTTTTCATTTTTCTCCTTTATCTCCTCTAACAATCTAATCATCTTTTCATTTTGTTTCAACTGTTCTTCAGAATTCAAATAGATAAGCCGAATCCACCTAAAAACAAATGCAATTAAAAGAATAGGGATTAACACAAAAACAGCTCCTATACTAGATGTTATTACATCTATATTCATATATATATCAATCCTTTCCGTTTAAAACCTTTTTAAATTAACAATATTTTACATCAATTCCAATAAAAAAGAACCTATCAAACGATAGATTCTTTCTTTGCCACATGAGTAGATTGTCCTCTCGTAATCGAAAAGATTGCGCAAAGTAATGCTAAAATCACAAAACCTCCGCCTACCCAAGCATTATATATAACAGACGATTGTTCAATAACAGCTCCGCCCACTGTTGAGCCCAGTGCAATTCCTAAGTGAAGCGCTGAGTTATTTAAACTTTGCTGAATACCAGCTGATTCCGGTGCAATTTCAATTAAATAGTTTTGCTGAGCTGGTGAAATCGCCCAGCTTAACATACTCCAAAGTCCCATCATAATGATGAATAGCGGGAATGAGAATGTCATCATTGGTAAGATAAAGATAGCACATGCAAAAACGATAATAATCGAGATAATACTTTTCTTAGACCCCCACTTGTCAGCAAGCCAACCACCAAATCCTCCGCCGATTACTGCTGCGATACCGAAAATAAAGTAAAATACACTAATCCAGTTTGCCTCCACATGCATCACATCTTTTAAAAAAGGTGTTAAATATGCATATAGTGTTAAATGCCCTGTTAAAAATAAAAATGATGTTAACTGCGCGCTCACGATCTTTTTATTTTTCAAAGTGGCAATCTGTTCTCTTACAGACAATATAGCTACTGGTGGAACCTTTGTTAAAAATAAAGAAATACTAGCAATCGCGATAACCGTTAATACCGAAATTAAAACAAATGGTGCACGCCATCCGTATGCATTCCCAAGTACAAGACCTAATGGTACACCAAGTACAAGCGACCCACTAATCCCCATAAAAATAATTCCGATTGCACGTGCACGGAAATGAGGTTCTACTACACTAGAAGCCAATGTCACTGACAATGCAATAATTAAAGACCCACTTGCTGCACAAATGACCCTTGAGAACATGAGCATCCCGTAATTCAAACTGAATGCTGAAATGATATTACCAATTAAGAAAATAGATAATGCCCCGATATATAATGTTTTACGCTCAATTTTCCCTGTCACCGCTAATAAAATTGGACCTGATAGAGCAAATACAACCGAGAATATTGTAATAAGCTGGCCTGCTGCACTAATAGATACACCTAAATCATCAGCTACTAAATCGAGCGTTCCTCCAATAATTAGCTCAACCGTCCCGACTACGAATGCCGCAATCGCTAAAATATATACACGAAAATTCACGTTTTTCCCCACACTTTCTCTCGTTCACTTTTGGTTACTACAACTATAGTAACCAAAACACCAAAAGCAATCAAGTGTAAATTCCCCTATATGTCTTTAGAAGATTTTTACAGTGAAAAAAGGACCATATTAGATCTCACCTAAAATGAAGAACAAAAATAAAGAACAATGACATGGAATTTATCTATTTGCACCACTGCCCTGTCTAGCACATATGGATAAATAACATGATTAAATAAGGGGGAGTTTTCAATGTATGGCAATACCTATCCTGGTAACCCAGCACCTATGTTTCGACAGAGAATCACTCTACAACAAGCAAAAGAAATCGCCCTAAAGCAAGTACCTGGGCAAATTCTACATGTAGATATGGATTTAGAACATGGAGTTTTAGTTTATGAAATATTCATTTTGACACCACAAAACAGATTATTCGAGGTAGAAATACTCGCAAAAACAGGGAAAATCTTAAAAATCGAAGAAGAAAATGATTTTGATTAATGCCAATCATCCCCAAAACAATGCAGCTCTTACTGTCCAAGAATAACAGTATAAAGATAATAAAAAAACGCATGAATGCTCCATGCGTTTTTTCCTATATCATCCTCATTCTTTACACTTGAGTCTCTTTTTTCTTATTTAAATACCAGTAAATCGGTAGCCCTGTAAATACCATTCCAATTGATAAGAAACAGCTTACTGGATCATTCATAATCGCACTTCCAATTACGAATAATGAACCTAAAATCGCTACGATTGGTACAATCGGGAATAGCGGTACACTGTATGCGCGTTCTTTCCCTTCATTACGTTTTCGTAAAATGAAGACCCCAATAAATGTCATCACATAGAAAATATAAATAATAAATACGGAAATCTCAGATAGCTTATTTGGATCACTAATAATCATTAAAATAATCCCTAATATAATTTCAAAAGTAATTGCATTTGCAGGTGTTTTAAATTTCTCATGTGCTTTTGCAATAAACTTAGAAAATGGAAGTTGTCCACGTTCCGCCATTGACATTGGAATACGTGGGAATGTTAAAATCTTTCCGTTTAAGCAACCAAAAATAGAAATGATAATACCGATACTAATAATTTTCCCGCCATATTCTCCAAGTAACATGCCAGCTGCTGTCGCTGTCGCATTTTCTCCAAGATCTACAATCTTTGCTGCTGGTAACACTTTCAATAACGCCAAGTTAATTAATACGTAAGCAGCTGTTACAATTAAAATCCCTACTGTCATCGCCTTTGGTAATAACTTTGTTGGATTCTTCATTTCACCGCCGATAGAAGCAAGTAAAATCCAGCCATCATACGCAAATAATGTTGCTAAAATCGCCATCCCAATACTTTGATTTTCTGATATTGGTACAACCACATTAAAGATATCACTATTCCCTTTCCAAAAACCTAACACAACAATTAATACGATTGGAATCATCTTTCCGACTGTTGTAACTGTTTGGACAATGCCACCATATTTTGTTCCCATACTATTTACAACACCAAGGAATACAACTGTTCCAATCGCTATCGGTAAATTCCATGATTTATCTAAATAGAAAAAGTTAACCATTAAAGAACTAAAATACAAACCTAATGTTCCAATAATAGCTGGGCCATAGACAATTGTTTGCATCCAGCCAGATAAATATCCCCAAAAGCTCCCGTAAATTTCCTCTAAATACGTATACAATCCACCATTTTTCGGAATTTGCGCTCCAATTTCAGCTACCGTTAAACCACTCGCTAATGTTAACAATCCACCTATTACCCAAGCGAGAATTGCCATATTAGAACTCCCTGAGTAATCTAATACGCTCCCTGGCTTCATAAATACACCAGACCCAATAATAGTCCCTACAACGATAGATAGTGCTACAGTTAAACCAATTTTGTTTTTCTCATCATGATGCATGCTGTCGTATCCTCCTTCCAATTCTAGTGTGATGCAAAAATGAAATAAAAAACACTCCTCCCTAAAAAAGGGACGAGTGTTGTATTCGTGGTTCCACCCTTGTTTCATCAGCAAAATAAAACATACTTCACCAATTTCTCAAGTCTAGATAACGGTTTTTGCCGGCAAGCAATTACTAATTGTTCTTCACTGCTGCAGTTCAGAGGTGGTAATCCATTTTTCCGTATTAGGAAGCTCACAGCCAAAGGCCTCCCTCTCTGAGAATCGTAAAAAATTGATCGTGTCCTCATCATCACTTCTTGATGTCGAATTTTGTAGTTATTGTTCATTATATTGAATTTTTAGAAATAATCAATATGTTTTTTATATAACATACAAAAATATTTCCTCTTATATTATAACAGAACCGAATACATTTCCCTAATCTTCGATAAAAAAGGACAGATTTCTTCAAGAGAGAAATCTGCCCTTAAATAAACTCTATATCATTTCTTTCGGTTGCCCGTGCGAAAGAAACTTCTATCAATAGTTTTTACACTTTCTATCTTTCAATTCGTTACTCGCCTGTTTTATTAAAAAATTTACGTTCTTTACTTGGAAAATCAACACCTAACTCAGTCAATTGTGCTTTTGCCTTGTCCATAATCGCTTTCGCTTTTTCCTTTGTCGCATCATCTAGGTTTGCAAACATTTCTTCTCGCTTCTCTTTTTCAGGAAGGTTTACACCTAGTTCAGCTAATTTCTCTTTTACTTGTTCATGTGTTAATGTTCCGGATTTCTTCTGATCCATAATCGCTTTTACTTTTTCTTTTGTAGCATCATCAAGATTCGCAAACATCTCCCCTCGTTTCCCTTTTTCAGGAAGGTTTACACCTAGTTCAGCTAATTTCTCTTTTACTTGTTCGTGAGTTAATGTACCCGATTTCTTCTGCTCCATGATCGCTTTTGCTTTTTCTTTTGTAGCATCATCTAAGTTAGCGAACATTTCCTTGTGTTTTCCTTTCTCCGGAAGGTTCACTCCTAACTCCGATAATTGTTTTTTCATATCTTCCATAATTGTTTTTACTTTTTGTTTCGTGGCCTCATCTAAGTTCCGCTCCGTATTTTCTTTTGTAGTTTGTTCCGCCTCTGATGTAGTATCTGCATTGTTAGTTGCTGCGAAAGCAGGGATACCTGCTCCTCCCATGATTCCTACTGATAAAGCTCCAGCCGTTACTAAATATCCAATTGTTTTTTTCTTCATAGAAAACATCCTCCTTCATTTCATATCAAAATAAATTTCTAAAACTTGTACACTTTCGTATACAGTTCATATAGTAAATTGGGTTTCTTAACTTTTCCTTAACCGCTTCTAAAAGAATTTCCAACTGTACATATGGAAGCAAATTTCAATTAGAGCAGCCTTCTCAGACCGTGGAGAAAGGAAAATGTTACAAAACTATAAAAAGAAACATGGTGAACTGCCGAGGGGGGTTCGTATAAAATGGTGAATGAGATTTTATCGGCGATTCGACAAAGGATATCGCCCAACCGACAAATAAAGACAAAAAACAGGAGCCTCCTAACTCCTGTTTCCCAATAAGCTGAAAAAACCGCTCTTCAATTAGAGCGGCTTCCTTCTATCTATGCATTTTGTAATTGTCCTTCTTCACGTTCCATCACTTTTCGTAATACAATCATTTGCATCATTGTAAATATGTTACCTGTAACCCAGTACAACACAAGTCCTGATGGTGCGGCAAATCCCATAAATAAAATCATCGCCGGCATCATAAATTGCTGCATTTTGAGCATTGGAACCTGCTCTCCTGCCTGCGCATTCGATTGCATAATTTTCATTTGAATAAATGTTGTTAGCGCTGCAAGAATCGGTAAAATATGATACGGATCTGCATGTCCTAAGTTTACCCATAAAAATGAAGATGTACGAATCTCTTCAGTACGGCTAATCGCATAATACAACGCTGAGAAAATCGGCATTTGTATCAGAAGTGGCAAACAACCAGCCAAAGGGTTCCAACCGCCTGTTTTCATTAGTTCTGACATTTCTTTTTGATATTGTTTTTGTTTTTCAATATCTTTGCTTACATCACCATGTTTTTCTTTCAATTTCTGCAGCTCTGGCTGTATTTTTTTCATTTTCATTTGACTGCGATATTGCGAGACAGCTAATGGAATCATCGCTGAGCGAACCAAAAGCGTAATGATAATAATCGCAATCCCAAAGCTTCCGCCAGGTATATGATGTGAGGCAAATTGAAGCATAAACGAGATTGGATAAACAAAATAGTGATCCCAAATCCCAGTACTATTTGCATCAATCGGGCTTGCATTACTACACCCAGATAAAACAAAAACAAGTAATAATGATAAACTAATGAGCACAGCTCGGTATGATTTTAACATGTTCATTCCTCCAATGTTTCGTAATTAATTAGCGAAACATTGGTGTATACGGACCGACCTCATCACTCTCTCCGCTCGATTCTTGCCTACGAACCGAACGTGCCATACCATATTTATAGAAGATAGAGAAAAGTGGAAGATTCCCTATACGCTCTTCACATGTATCAACTACTGCGAAAGCTTTTTGCCTACCGCTTGATGTTTGCTGGCGTACAAAGCGAGAAACATTAGCGAGAAAAAAGACTTCTAATAAACAAAGCGCTGTTGTTACAACAGATATATATAGAATTGCATCTTGCAATAAAAATTCCATCGCTTCACATCCTTAATACGTTCATTCTAGCACATTCTTTAAACGTTCTCTATTTCCTTTTATTTTCAAAAAAACATTTTGCATATTCTCTCACAAAAACGATATAAAAAATCATTGTATTCGTTTTCTTTAGTATATTCACACATATAATTGAATAGGATTGATTTGTTAGAAATTTATAAAATTTTTGCATTATAATAAAACTATTGCCAGTTTTTGAAAAAAGCATTATTCTCTTCTTGTAATCAAAAATGAATATGGAGATGAAACATACTATGGGTCAATTAGGAGACGCCGATTACGTTCCCGACACCGCCTTTTTATCCTTCCCAGCAGCTAGAACATTTCATTTAGAATTTGTAATACAGTTGGTTGTTATTTTTATAGCTTCCATTTTGTATGCTATTTCAATGAATATGTTTTTTATCCCGCATAATATGATTAGCGGTGGGTTCGCTGGTGTGGGGATGATTATCGGTTATTTAATGCATTATAATATCGGTGCACTTATCTTTTTACTAAACATCCCGCTTCTCATTTTAAGTCACTTTTACTTAGGAAAGAAGACAACCTTTTTAACAGCTTATTTCGTGGCTGTATCATCACTTGCCATGAACATTATCCCCGTACATCAAGTATCAGATGATATTTTACTTTCTTCTGTATTTGGTGGCGTTATCTGTGGTGCAGCATCAGGAATTATATTCCGCTTTGCATCTTCGACTGGTGGATTTGATATTGTTGGATTAATTGTAGCGAAATATAAAGACGTTTCGATTGGTGCCATTATTTTCGGCTTCAACTTAGTCTTACTTGTTGTCGCTGGCTTTATTTTCGGATGGGATATTACACTGTACACGTTAATTAGCCGTTTTGTTGTCAGCAAGGTAATCGATGCTGTGCATACAAAACACATTAAATTAACGATCATGACGATTACAGAAAAAGGCGAGGAAATTAAAAGCGCACTACTGCATCACGGCATACGTGGTGTGACGATGGTAGACGCTGTCGGCGGCTATACCAACCATAAGAAAAAAATGATTTACACTGTCGTAACTCGTTACGAGTTAGGAGAAATGAAGCGTATTATTCGTCATGTAGACAATCATGCGTTTATGAATATTACAGAAACCGTTGAAATCGTTGGACGTTTCAAACGTATATAAGAAAGCGCAAGGAATAGAATTTTATCAAGACCTAAAATGAAAAAAGTTAGATAAATTAAAGGACATTACATATTTTATATGACTAATATGTAATGTCCTTTCTTATTTAACTAAAGCACCCGTTACTTTAAGTACATTTATTCACAATTCTCTTCTTTTAAACAAATTTCGATGAATGCAAAAATATTCTTTGCCTTAATAGCACGCCTTCCCCAGTCATGGTAAAAGTATAAAACTTGTCCTGAAACCCCAACTGCAGATGGATCTGTATCAATGCAAAGGTAATCTCCGCCACCATTTTCCGCAATTGGAATCCACTTAGAATTCCAAAGAGCTGGTTTAAGCTCTTTTTCAATATCTGGCTCTAAATCATCATCAGGATCGAATTCTTCCTGTAAAAATTTCCAATTACCGATAATTTCAGAAGTAGGGGACAGAGTCAAATTCCTTACAAATGGATTCACCCCGGGTTCCCAAGTTTGTCCGTTATACACTCTGTAAAAGCTCTTCATTTCTTCAGGGAGTGTAACCCCCAGTGTATCCTCAATAAGTTGAAACTCTTCATCACTTGCACCTGGCTGAAGATTTAATGATTCTTTAAAGTTACCTTCAGAATTTGATCCTCTTTCGATAATACGTTGCCACAACCATTCAGCTTGGTTTATCACGCTATTTATCCTCCTCTTACGTCTCAAACATAATACCTTTACTACAGGATTGTTTAGTAAATTTTAATCTTATTCAAAATCAAATTCTCATTTCTTCTTACACAAATAAATTTTACCATAAAGATCTATTGTTCTTGTTCAACTATCCTATGTTGTTGTAGTAATAAATGATAAGCTTGTTCGCTAGTCGAATAGGAAAGGAGAACACCGTTCGCTTTGCTTTCTCTTGTTGAAGAGGAGTGACATTTGAACCCGGATAGGGGCTTTTTAACCACCCCACAAAGTCAACTAAATCTTCTAATCTAATAAATTTGTAATCTTTGTTTGTTTCTTCTAAGTAGGTATAAAAATGTTTTAAAGAATAACAATATGTTTTTTGAGTATTAGGTCTTTTCCTGTCTTATCTAAATACTTTATATATTTCATAACTGGCATTACAGGGAATCCTTCTTGATCCAGTAATATGTATCTTTTGTTGTTATTCTCTATGAGAACCTCTTGTACCCTCATACCACTCACCCCTAAAAAATATTAACGTTCGGTCTAAAGACCTTACTACGCCTCCCGCTATGGGCTACATCCCACACCTTAATTATACGAACTATTCCGAACATTAAATACATATTGAACTATATTTTCAATATCTGTATAACTAATCTAATATGTATAAGAAAAGAGGATATATGCTCATATGTTGAACATAATATCCTCTTATTAGTTTAGTCTATTTAACTAGAATTCCTTGCGCTTTTACTTTTACACTTATTACAAAATCAGATAATTCTATTATTCTCTCGTTAAATATGTTATAATACAATAAGACTTACAAAAAAGAATGTATAGACTTGGGAGTTTCTCTTACTTTTATAAGCAAAAAGAAACGAGAAGTCGGGTATATCTCAATGCAAGTTTGCGTAATAACTAATTATTATCACATCATACAAGAAACGGTTTAAACAAAGCCGATTATCTTAGTTATTCTTCTTTAATCTTTTCTAAAAAAGATACGTACAACTAACACTCACTTCTATTATACCTACCTTTTTGACTTCCAAATCATCTTATTATATAAGGAGATGAACATATGAATCAAAATATACGCTATATAGTAGCTGTACTGTTTGCTATTATCGGTGGCATGATTTGCTTCTGGACAAACATTCAGCTTGGAGAACATATCGTTTTTAATGGAATCGAATCACTTGTAAGCGCTTCAATATTAGGTGGATACATTTTCTTCCTTTTTAATCCAGAAGAAAATGCTCAAAAAACAATGTTATTAACAATGATCGGAATCGTCGGAGGATGTATTTCCTACTCAATGACAAATTATACATTACCACTTCAATTAAGCTCAGCTTTCTTCCACGGCCTTTGGACTTGGTTTATCGCATTTTGCCTAGCAGATGTATTTAACCTATTGCAAGACCCTGAAGAAGATACTGGCCGAGGAGTCGAAAGTAATTCTTAATAGAAAAGAGGCTGGAAGATAAATCTTCCAGCCTCTTTTTTTAATATATCCGCAATTCGACAAAGCATGACACGTCGCTCCACTCAGAGCCCAAGCAACTTCTCTCCAAACTGAACGATACATACAATAATTAATACAATCGCCAATAGCTTCAATGCTACATATGTTACTTTACAAAATACATAAATAAGCAAAAGTAGCAAAATAAGCGTCAAAATACCCATGTGTAATGCCTCCATAACGTCTCTTCTTCCTATAGGAAGTCCATTCATTCTACTCTTCTCATTTCATTTGTGAAACCTAATAAATTTACATAAAGAAAAGAGGATATCTTACCCGGCGTAAGATATCCTCTTTCCCTTTACTAGATTACTAGTTTCTTTTGCAACTTCTCAAGCCATTCCCTCTCTAATTGCAAACAGCCTATTCCGCTCTTTTCAGCATCCTTTAACTCTTTTTCTGCTTTCCTTAAATATGTATGAAAGGAGCCCATATCCTTCTGCAAATATTTCAAAATCGCCTGTGCACGATAATAACCATGTGGATCTAATTTCGTTATAGCATGAGCATGCTGCTTCATATCATGTAGAGAAACATCGTCCATATCATATAGCACCTTATATAACAGATACCAACTATGAAAACCACTGACAAAATATTTATTTTCTTTTGTAACAGGTGTTTGTAGCACTCGCTCTAAACAAGTTATGCCTTTTTCCATTCCTTCTCTTTCACAGCGGTAATAAAACACAAGCATAAGGTCGCTCATTATTTCTCTTACATCTTCGCCACTCTTTATTTTTTCTGCACTTATTTCTACTATCTTACCATCCCAATCTTTTGGCCTTTTTGAACTTAACAGCGCGCTGGATACTTGAATACTATGCAAATGCTGCCGAGCCTTCTCATCACCTTTAATTAAAATTAAAAATTGCTTGCCATCACTAAGCATGATTCCCTTCATCGGAATCGCTGTGGCCAAAGAGATTACAAAATGGAGTACAGAAAAATATAAAAGGAATTGATAATAACTCACCATGTATATATAGCCTGATACAGCGCCGCACACAAAACTTGTTAGCGGTCCACCTAAAGTCATCCATGCCCATTTCTTTGAAAGGTTTAGTGTATATACAGAAGGAGGCAATAACATTGCAACGCCACCAAAATACATCCACCTTTTATTTTCTCTTATCCTCATTTTTCCCTCTTCTTTTTGAATCGTAATAGGTCCTGCCGTCATAAATTTAAATTGCAAACCATTTAACAAACCAAAAATAACATGCCCGAGTTCATGGATCATAAGAACGAGTACTAAAATCCAAACAAGCATCCAAAATGTAATCAATACCTGTGCTTTCTCTGGTTGAATCCATCCATATACAAAAGAACAGACAAGAGCAATAACTATAGAAAAAACTGGCCTTTTCAAAATGCCCACCGCTTTTCTCTCCTCTATAATCTTTAACATTAATAAATCATTTTTTTATGCATTTCATACATGTATTTTCCGATATGTAATATCCAAACAAATGAAATGATACCAATTAGAAAGAAATCCGCTTCCCTTACAACTGTATAACCAATTGACAGAATCCATGCCCATGCAAGCACATCATTTGTAAATTGATATGCCTTGTAACCCGCTTCATGAACGATATGCTTTTGTCCCTCATCTGCATTTCTCGCCCACATTTCCATGGATTGTGAATATGTAACGGATTGTTCTGGATATAACTTGTTATATCGATTCTTCATAATAAAGCCACTCCATATGACAAGAATCAAACATACAGTAGCTATAACAAAGTTTACAATTTCAAGTAACGAAGGAGTTCCGGCTGTAAATGATCGATAATACATAATGGCAGCACAACTCGCCCAAGACCACACAATAACTTCACTTATACGTAAATAAATGAGCATAGTCCCTAGTCTACGTCCTTGTATACTTTCTTCTTCATCACGTAACTTTGCTAATGTTCGCACATTCTTTCCAAACAAGAATAACCCCGCTGCACAAAACATAAACAGCGCAGCTATCGCAACATAAGAATCATCTTTGGTTGACCTAACATCAAAATAATGAACTAGTACGTATCCAATGATTAACCCCACTAGCATAGACATTAAGAATTTTATAATAAAAAACATTGTATCTTTTACCTTACTCTCCATCTTCCTCTTCCCCCTCTACTAACGTAAATATTTCCTCTACCGGCACCCCAAAAACTTGCGCAATCTTAAGCGATAAAACAATCGAAGGCGCATAATCCCCGCGCTCAATTAAGCTAATCGTCTGCCTAGATGAATCAATTGCTTTCCCTAAATCTCCTTGTGACATGCGATGCTTTGCCCTGAATTCTCTCACTCGATTTTGAAGCTTCATACCTTACCTCTTTTTCGTTTATTTAATTAAAATTGTAAATAATATCCTCTTAAATGTCAATTATCATTGTCATTTTGACGTTAATATATGTCAAAAATAATTGTGTATTCATATTTAGAAATTTTATATAATACATTTAAAATACATAATATACGAGGTGAAATATGGAGAAAAAATCGATTTTTTCTTACTTTCTCATTAAACTTTCAGCAGCTTTTGTTCTCTATCTTTCTTTTGCAATACTTTTCTTTATAACAAATAACTTTGATTTATATGAACTCTCAGACGTCATATCTAATACCTTATATAACCCTTGGACTTACGCTCTTTTCTTCTATGCAATCTTGTGCTCACTCATAATTGATAAGCTAAGTTCTAAACAAGCAAGCATGATAAAAAAGATCTTGCTCTACATCATGTGCGGTTATCTCTACTTTCTCCCTTTTCAATTATTCTACGATGAACACATTATTTTCTTTTTCATCGCCGGTTCCATCGGAGCGATCTGTGCGATTTACTTTTACTTATGCACTCTTATCGGAGAGAAATTTAAATGGTTTCGATATACCCTTTCTATCATCATTCCTATTTTATTCATTACAATTGCTTCAATTGATTTTACAAAGAAAGAACAATGGGTAGAGCACACTACAAAAAATGAATTTGAAGCAACTTTTTCATATTTGAACGGCGAACATAAAATCCCTATTCAAGCCCAAAAGGGGCAGACAATTGAAATGAATGTTCAATTCCTTATTGAAGAAACTGGTAACTATGGTCATGGTCTTCGCTTTTCTAGTGAATTTAACAAAAGTGAATCTGTTTCAGAAATAGAGGAAAATACTTATTAGCTTTCAGTAACTAAAACTGGAACATATTATATTGTAGTTATTGGTGATAACATTACAGGTAAAATAAAAGCAAAATGGAGAATACAATAAAAAGCGGAAGCGGCTCGTTCAGAATGTGAGAGGGGATGGAGCTCCTGACGTAGAGGCGCTCTTTGCCTCGCAGGAAGGTGCGAAGCCACCGAACATTCTTGCCGCTGAAGCTGGATTTCAATAAAAAAGAGGCAGTGCCTATAAGCACTGCCTCTTCCAATTTTCGACATAGAATGGATTCCATATTAATTTACACTTTGTACAAATACACGTTTTAATTGTTTGCGGAAGCGAACTCCTAACGTAATTGCTACAATTACAATCACTCCGAAAATAATTTTCCCAATGTGTTGTCCCAGTATTCCAAAGATATCATGTAAGTTTCCACCTAACCAGTAACCACCGATTAAGAAGAAAGATACCCAGAATAAAGCACCAGAGTAGATTGTTATCGCAAAGCGACGGAATGGTAAATTAATGATTCCTGCAAAGTATCCAGTAAAGTGACGTACCCCTGGAATAAAGAATCCGATAAAAATAAGGAAATATCCATATTTATCAAACCACATTCTCGTTAAATCAATTTTTCGCTGTGTTAAAAACACATATTTTCCATATTTCTGCACAAAAGGCATACCAAGTTTATTCCCTAAAAAGTACTGAATTGTCATTCCAACACTCGTCCCAATAAATGACAAAATAATTAAAAGTGTTAATTGTAATTCTCCCGTATGTGCTAAATATCCCGCATATGCTAACGTCGGCTCCCCTGGAAACGGAAGCGCGATATACTCTAACAGCAACCCTACAAGTACCACATAATAGCCGTATTGCTGAAATAATTCATGAACCCATTCCATGTCGATCTCTCCTTTTCCCTCTTAATCTACAGCATCCATCACGCACAAACTGTTACTATTATTGTATAAAAAAATTGTCGAAATAACTATCACAATTGCTTACATTTAGATTACATTTTTGTAAGGAAAATACTAAAATAACCCATATTCATGCAAATTCCCCTAATATCTATTATATATTTGCAATTTTTTCATTTCTCCTTTATTATATACGAAAAAATTACGTTTTTCTCTTATTTTCGCAGAGTTAACTTTAAAAAAGTTCATCTATCTTTATTTTTATACGATATACTCAGCTCTTCTCACGTGTAACGTCTAAAGAAACACAAAAAAATTTACGAAAAGAATTACATCTATATAAATCGCCACTATGAAGATGAAGAAAAGGGCGATTACACCCTTTTCTCTCTCTGTTTTTATTTGGCATGGAGCAGAAAAAGGAGCGGACCGCTTCTATACTTGGCCAGATATTCTCTCCCACCTAAAGAAAGGGTTTGTTGTTCTTTAAATTTGTATTTTTCTACTTTATATTGAAAATGTAAAAGAGATTGCTATAAACTAGAGTCAGACTATATACATCCTCTTTGATTTTCAAGCGTATAAGTTGCGGCTATGAAGAACAAAAGGTGACCTGCTCTCCTTTTCTCTTTTTGGTTTCACTTGGCATGAGGCAGGAAAATGAGCTGACCGCTTCTATGCGTGCTAGATGCTCTCTCCCACCTAAAAAGAAAAGGTTTACGTCCGTTTTCAATTATTCATACCCAAACTCACACTCGATTGTGAGTGGCGGAATTTTGTAGAGTTTTCACTCTGTTTCGTTCGCCCGTTGTCCTGAACTGGACAGCGGGCGTTTTTTTATTTATAAAGGAGGATTTTTTTATGGAGAAATTTAAGTTTTCATTATTAGTTTTATTTGGTGCCTGTAGCTACGGCGTACTTTCGACAATTTTTAAACTCGGTTTTATGAATGGTTTTTCCGCACATGAGCTATTAGGTGGACAATATGTATTTGGCTGGGTTGGGCTTTTATTGCTCGTCCTTTTCTTCTCGCGTCATAAAATCTCGAAAAAACAAGCATTCTCCTTATTAGCTGTCGGAACAACAATGAGCATGACCGGGATTTTCTACGCCATTTCTGTAGAAGAGTTACCTGCTTCCATCGCCGTTGTTCTACTCTTTCAATTTACATGGATTGGGGTAGTCATTGAAGCTATTGCGAACAAAACATTGCCAAGCCGTGAAAAGATAATATCGATTATTATTTTATTTGCCGGAACGTTATTTGCAGGTGGTGTGTTTGAAGGACTTGGACAAAACTTCTCTACAAAGGGCATTATCTTTGGACTATTAGCCGCTGTCTCTTTTTCCTTTTATATTTTTGCAAGCGGGCGCGTTGCTACAAATGTACCACCATATACAAAAAGCTTTCTGATGACAACAAGTGCTACGCTTATCGTTTGCTTAATTTTCCCTCCAACCTTCTTAACGGATGGTGCCTTACAGGCTGGATTATGGAAATATGCATTCTTCCTTGGATTCTTCGGTGTTGTTATACCGGTCATTTGTTTCTCCATTGGCGTACCAAAAGTAGGAATAGGACTTGGAACGATTTTGGGAGCAGCTGAATTACCAACAGCAATTATCGCTTCCATTACACTTGTTCATGAAGTCGTATCGTTATTACAATGGCTTGGTATCCTTTGTATATTAATCGGTATTTTCACACCGCAATTTCTTACTGTACGAAAAGAAAAGAAACGTAATATAGAACAAAGCGCCTAAAAAAGAGCACATCATGTGCTCTTTTTACTTTAATGCCGCGTATAGCTTTTCTACCTCTTTTTCAATTTCTTTTAGATCAATTCTTTCAAACAATGGCTGCACATCACTCACCCGCTCTGGCAATGTACTTTCACATTTCCAACTCGTATTCGTAATCGATAGCATGTTCCGCACTCTTTCACTAGAAAACGGTAAAAACGGTTCGAGTAACTGCGCAAGATTTACAATGAAATATACACAGTTGTAAATCGTCTCTTCACAAGCAGCAGGATCTTCTTCTCTTTGCTTCCAAGGCGCCTGCTCATCAAAATACTTATTCGCAAAGCGCACTGTTTCAAAAATTGTTTCTAATGCTACTTTAAAATGAGCCTGTTCAATTGCACGCCCTACACTGCGATATAATCCCTCCACTCTTTCTTTCAGTTCTAGATTCACATGACCTTTTGGCACAGCACCGTCATAATATTTCTCAATGAACTTTAGTGTACGATTTACAAAATTCCCATATGCCCCTAAAAGCTCACTGTTATGGCTATAAATAAATTCACGCCAAGAAAAATCAGTGTCGCGATTTTCTGGTGCATTAATTGTTAAGAAATAACGAATCGAATCTGGATCATATCGCTCTAATATATCCGGCACCCATACCGCCCAGTTTTTACTTGTCGATAATTTTCGCTTCTCAACAGTTAAATATTCATTTGAAACAATATGATGCGGGATCGCCTTTTCTCCTATCCCAAGTAATACAGCTGGCCAAATAATAGAATGGAACGGGATGTTGTCCTTCCCGTGCACATAGTATGTCTTGGCGCTACTACTCCAGAACTCCCCATCATCTTTCCCTGTTTCTTTAGCCCATCGTTTACTTGCTGAATAATAACCTGACACTGCTTCAATCCACACATAGATTTTCTTATCCTCATATCCCTTAACTGGAATGGGTACTCCAATTGGTAAATCACGTGACACTGCTCGATCTTGTAATCCTTCTTGTAAGTAACGCTCTGTTAGTTGAACCGCATTATCACGCCATGTGCCTTCTTGTTTTACAGCCACCACTGCCTCTTTAATCTGCTCCTGAAATTTATGCAATGCAAAGTAGAAATGCTCTGTTTCCTTAACTGCTGGCGTACTTCCGCATAACTTACATTTCTTTTCTAGTAAATCAAGCGGATCTAAAATGGCTGAGCACGCATCACATTGATCCCCGCGTGCTGGTTCCTGGCAATGCGGACAAATTCCTTCCACATAACGATCCGGTAAAAATTGTGCGCATGTTTCGCAATATGCTTGTTCAACTGTCTTTTTATAAATAAAGCCTTCTTCTAATAAACGTAAAAAAATCTGTTGTACCGTTTCATGATGGTGCTCTGTATCTGTACGTGTATAACAATCATACGTAAACCCAAGATGCTGAAAACATCGCTGGAATTCTTCATGATAAAGGTCTGCAATTTCTTTTGCGCTAACTCCCTCTTGTTTTGCCCGAATGGCAATTGGTGTTCCATTACAATCGCTACCTGATACATAAAGGACATGTTCACCTTTCGCTCTATAATATCGCGCTAAAATGTCCCCTGGTAATAGAGCCGTAACATGCCCAAGATGTAAAGATCCATTCGCATACGGCCAAGCTCCTCCAATAAAAATACTCATCATCTATTCCTCCTTTTAAATATAAAAAAGCCCCGCCCTTATCTTCAAAAAAGATAAGGGCGGGGCTTTATAAACAGTCGCGGTACCACCTTATTTCGTCAGCTATTCACATAACTGACCTCGTCAAGTACGGAGCAATATTACGCTCTTATACTGTGGTTTTGATAACGAGGACCAACTCTCGTCGTCGCCTACTATCATCATTTGATAAGTTCAGGACGCAGCTCAAAGGCCATTGTTCAAATGAACATTCTTGCTTCTTCTCAGCTAACGAAGCTCTCTGGAAAGAATGGTTTCATTCTACTTTTCCTTTTCAACGCTTTTCATATATAACATGTATTTTACGACTAGAATACATAAAAATCAAACTTTTATTTTTTAAAAAAGGAAATGAAACCTTCCTTGCGAATATTTATATGTTTAGAAAAGGAGTGATTTCATTGAATCAACAACAATTAAGCACAATAAATAAAAAAAGCTGGAGCGCTGCTGCCTATCAAGCTTGGACCAATCGACATGGTACTCCAAAAGAATACGCTAAGAAACTTATGCAAGATCCTGCTCATGAAGTAGCCTACTACTTACCTTACATACAAAATCTAAAAGGGAAACGGATCATCAATTTACTTGGCTCGAAAGGAAATAAAGCTGTAGCATTCGCATTATTAGGTGCCGACGTAACTGTTGTGGACATTTCTGAAAGCAATGCCAAATATGCAAATGAGCTAGCTGATGCTGCAGAAGTGTCTATTGAATATATCGTTTCAGATGTACTAGAAATAACACCTTCTCAATCATTCGATATTGTTTTGTTAGAACTCGGTGTACTCCACTACTTTTTAGATCTTAAGCCACTTTTTACACTAATCTCCGGGCTGCTAAAAGACGGTGGTACGTTTATACTTCGTGACTATCATCCTCTTTATACAAAGTTGTTAGCAATAGATGATCAAAAGTTTAAGGCAAACGGAGATTATTTCTCTGAAGAAGTAATTGAGGATAACGTTGCTTATAGTATTCTACTTGATAAATCGAGACAAGAAACGCTCCCTAAAACGATGATTCGTCGCTGGACGTTAGGAGAAATTATTACAGAGGTTGCAGGAGCGAATCTGCATATTGAAAAGCTTATTGAAGAACATGGTCCACACCAACGCTGGGTTTTTCCTTCTTCAGCGCCAGAAGGAATGGAGGAGCGTATCCCTGGAATCTACACATTGATTGCGACAAAATAATGCAAAAAAGGATCCCTTCACGGATAGGATCCTTTTTGCATGCTTAACGCATATAAGTTGAGGTTGGAGATTACCATAATTCTGTAGAATAGGACACAAGGTATTTCAACATTTTGTCTCTGACTTACGCAGTCAAAAGGGGTATGACCAACATAACGAAGAGCAATGTTTAGTTGATACTGATAATCGTTATCAACTAATTAGAAGTATACATGATGTATCCTAAAAAGACAATAGGAATTTCACATTTTTTATTAGCTATACATATCCATTTTAATTTTCCGACATATAAGTCACGGTTATGAAAATAAAAGAAGGTCTCCACTCATTTTCTCCTTCTGTTTTCACATGGCATGGGGCTAAAAAAGGCACTGACCGCTTCTACCCATGAGCGGACCCTCTCTCCTAACTAAAAGGAATGGTTTTATGTTGGTTTTTCAATCCGTATTTCTATACCTTCGTAAAGCTTTCGGTACATATACGCAATAAGGTTCGCTTTCTAAATAATCACCAGTTATCGCATATGCTCTAGAACGAGAACCACCACATATATAACGGTATTCACACTTCCCACACTTCCCTTTATAGCCATCTGGATTACGTAATGCTTGAAAAATTGGGGAGTGACGATAAATATCCCGTAAACGTTTTTCTCTCACATTTCCAGTTTGAATTGGTAATAGACCGCTTGGATACACATCGCCAATATGTGAAATAAAAACAAAACCGTTGCCATCATTCACGCCTTTTGGTGCTCGTCCTAAGCCATCAATTTTTCCGGTTAAGCCATTTTGAAGTGCATCTTCATAACGAATTTCTCGATTCTTTTTTTGTTGCATGACAACGCGCCGATAATGCTGCGCAGCTGTTGTCTTTATATCAAATGAAGCCCTTTTCCCTATCTCATATAATTTACGAAAGACAAGTTCATGTTCTACTGGCGAAATCATATCATCTATATTTCCCCTTCCAGTTGGAACGAGGAAAAACACGCTCCATAGCACGCCACCTAGCTTCTCAACAAGCACTGCCATCTCTTCTACTTCATGAATATTGTAATTAGAAATGGTGGTATTGATTTGCACGGGAATCTCCAATTCATTTAAATATTGAATCGCATCCATCGTAAGCTGAAAAGACCCTGCCACGCCGCGAAAACGATCATGTGTCTTAGCTGTAGCACCATCTACACTAAAAGCCCAGCGTGCAAGCCCAACCTCTTTTGCTTTTCGAATTGCCTCTTTCGTCACATTTGGAGTCGCACTAGGCGTCATCGAAACGCGTAATCCTTTTTGAATCGCATAGTCTGCTAGCTCATAAATATCTTTTCTCATAAGCGGATCTCCACCAGAAAAAACTAGCATCGGCTGATTCATTTCATATATTTCATCAATTAATCTCTTTCCTTCAAGAGAAGTTAACTCTCTCGGATCTCTCATATATTGCGCTTCAGCTCGGCAATGCAAACATTTTAGTTCACAAGCTCGTGTAACTTCCCATATCACGATAAACGGATTTTCATCATAATTCATTTTCACTCTTGCTCCTTCCTACATACTTATAACCAGTATAGGGAAGTTTCTAAAAAAACACTGTGAGCTATTTCACTGCATCTTTATCTTATTTCCTTTATAATGAGAATGGATATCATTAATATTAGGGGTGTTGTGCATGTCACAAGAATTCGAAGAGAAATTATATGCCAATTTAGAGGCTGTTATCGATCCTGAACTAGGGGTAGATATTATCAACCTTGGTTTAGTATACGATGTGACAGCAGATGAAAATAATAATGCTGTCATTACAATGACGATGACTTCTATCGGTTGCCCGATGGCGGGGCAGATCGTATCAGATGTCAAAAAAGTATTATCGACAAATGTACCAGAAGTAAATGAAATCGAGGTCAATGTAGTTTGGAATCCACCTTGGTCAAAAGAGCGTATGTCACGTATGGCGAAAATTGCTCTAGGTATCCGTGATTAAACACAAAAGAAAGACCTGACATTATCGGTGTCAGGTCTTTCTTTTGTGTTTTTATTTTACACCAACTGCATCATAAGCTTGCGTTACAGCTTGTACTTCTTTAGAGTTTTTGCCATATAAATCTGTCGCAGATTGAATTGCAGCTTGGCGCATCATTTTAAAGTTAGAGTTTGCAGTTAAATATTTTGAAAGCGCACGGTAATAAATTTTTTCTGTAGCTTCGCGGCCAACGCCATTTACTTTCACACCATAATGAGTGCCACCTTCAGACACTAAATATGCTGCTTTATTATTGATACTACTGTTAATATGAACACCGCCGTTATCAGCTGTTCCTTTATAACGTTTGTCATAATGATCTGGATAACCTTCAGTCGGTTTTAATGGATTTGGAATAGAAGCAGGATTACTTAAGGAACGCAGTGAATCTCCTGGTTTACCCGGTGTATAAATATCTTCTCCAAGCTCCCAATCATCACGGTCTACCATCGCACCAAAAATATCCGATAGCGATTCATTTAATGCACCAGACTCATCTTTATATACAAGATTTGCTGTATGCTCTGTTACAGCATGTGTTAACTCATGGGCAATAACATCTAAGCTTGCAGATAATGGAATAAATGTTTTTCCATCTCCATCACCATACATCATTTGTATCCCGTTCCACGCAGCGTTATTCCAATTTTCCCCTACGTGAACAGAAGAAATTAACTTCGCACCTTGATTATCAAAAGAATTACGTTGAAATACCTTTTTATAATAGTCATATACTTTTCCTGCGTTTACATGCGCATCAACAGCAGCTTTATCTTCAAAGAACTTCGATTTACTTTCTACTTCTTCACCTGTATATCCAAACCATTGTGAGAGGAGATTAAAAAAGTTCTCATCCATATTTTGTGCATCAAATGTATGAACACCATTTCCACGTTTACCATCAAATAAATTAAATGCTCCTGTTTTTTCATCTTGAGCAATTTCAAATGATTGTCTGTCTCCTAACACACCATATCCAAAACCAGTAATATGATCAATTGCATTATATTTCTCAATCACATTTCCATTTGTTGCATCAACAAAATAATGCCAGTAACCTGGAGCTGGTTTTGAAACAGATGCTTTTACAAGGTATGAAAGATAATATTGTCCATCCTTTTCATACACATATAAATCTTTTTTCACACCATCATATTGATTTACTTTGCCAATTTCTTTCTCAATATCAGCTTTCGCAATTTCTACCGCTTTCTCATCAGTAATGCTCGCTGCAGCTGGAATATTTTTATCTTCTAAATTCGGGATAACTTGCCCGAAGAATGCTTTCACATTATTGTCTTTATCAAGCGCAACCGTTTGATCTGACCCATATACCGGGATATTATTATGTTTTTCAACTAGCTTCACGTGTGTTGTACCCGATTCAGCATCCTTTTCTTCCCCTACAACACTAAAATGACTTTCGATATTTCCTGCTAGTTTAAACATATCCTTTTTGCTTTCTAAATACTGAAATACTGTTTCTTTTTTATCTAATCCTTCTGGCGCTTTCCATTCCTCACCTATGTAAGCTGGTGTTTTAAATTCTTGGTGATATTGAATTTGCCCTTCTGCCGCTTTTGTGTTTGTTGCTCCAAATGCTCCAAAACCCCCAACGATAACGGATAAAGCTAATGCTGATGAAACGACTTGCTTTTTCAATCTAACACTCCCCATTCCCCAAAAATTTTTTGACACTCTTATATATTTCGGAAAAAGGAAAATATATCCTTCTGAAAAATATTGAGAAACATTTTTCTTATAATTTTATCTAAAAACTTCCTATTTCTCATTCGCAAAAAGTTACCATTATATTACAATTAAAGATATCTACATATAAAAATAAAGATGCAATTTCATAGCCTTCTTAACTTGAATCATACTTTCTCATTGAAAGGTGGTGATATGATGTTACCGCAAATGATTATGTATTCCTTCTGCCCGATAACATTATTAGCGACTTTCCTCTTGTTCATAAAACTAAAGAAAAAAACAATCGTATATTTTCTACCTACTCTCGTTTCAGCAATATTAGCTATCCTCTGCTATGCTCAGTTTTTATTCAATAACGGGCTAAATGAATTTGTTCTCGCCATTTTCTTTATAGGTACCGCGTTAGCAAATCTACTTTTCATTCTCATCTTAAAATTATTCAACATGTTTCGTGTAAGACATTAAGAAAACACAAAAAGAAATAGCACAGTAAAAATAATGCGCTATTTCTTTTTTATTCGTATTGTCTCTTATTGTTTTTTCATCTCAATCGCTAAATAATGCGATTTCTCCGTTGCTTGAATGCGAATGTCTTCTTCAACTGCTTCTGCTGCATCTCGCATCACAAGTGTTTCACCATTTACTACGCCACTTCCTTCAATTTGCACAAGGTAAACTTGACGCCCTTCACCAACAGGTAAGCTAATTTCTTTTCCTGCTTCTAACGATAGAGAGTATAAGTTTGCATCTTGATGAATGGCAATTGGTGCACCACCATCAACCGGAGACACCATATGGAACCATGTATTTTCACGCTTGTTCCAATCAAATTTAAACTCACCGTAGTTCGGCGTGTGGCCAGCACGATCTGGTAAAATCCAAATTTGTAATAAACGTAACGTCTCATTTCCTAAATTATGTTCACTATGAAAGACTCCTGTGCCAGCGCTCATATATTGTACATGTCCACGCTCAATTGTACCGCGGTTTCCCATGCTATCTTGATGCGTTAATTCACCATCTACAACGTAAGAAATAATCTCCATATCACGGTGCGGATGCATGTCGAATCCTGTTTGCGCTGCTACTAAATCATCATTAATAACGCGAAGTGCCCCAAATCTCATATTATCTGGATTATAATAATCTGCGAATGAAAAATGAAAATGTGTATTTAACCAACCGTGATTTGCTCTTCCCATTTTTTTATTATCAATTTTTTTAAACATATCCTTCACCTCATATTATCTCGAATTCGAGATATTTATTTAAATTTTTTTATTGTAACTTTCGAAGTAATTTTAGTAATTGTTTTTGTTCATTGTGATCTAATTTATCAAATTGTTCTGCTTGAAACGTTTCTTGTGGCGAAACGGTTTCTTCATATAAAGCTCTTCCCTTTTCTGTTAACGAAAGATATTTCGTAGTACCTTCTTGTTCTCGCTTAATCCAATCTAGCTGCTCCATCTTATTTAAAAGCTGCGTGATATTCCCTTTTGTAACAAATAATTTTTTCCCAAGCTCCTGCTGCGTTAATCGATCTTGCCCACCAATTTGAGCCAACACATCAAACTGTGCAGCAGATACATCCCATTTTTTCAAATGTTGATTTGTCTCCCGAATACTTCTGTTATAAAAGCGTGATAAACGAAACCATAACAATAGTCCTAGCCTTTCTTCTGTTTTCATTCCATCACCTCGCTTGCTTGATGTCTTTAGTTTAGAACTAAACTTAATAAATGTCAATCACTTTGTTTTAGTAAGTTAAAAACAAAAAGATAGTGATGTTTCCACCACTATACGTTAGTTTATATTCCTTCGCATATATTCATTCATTTTACGTTCAGCAAATGCCCTAGCGTCCCTTTCAATCCAACGTGCCTCATATGCTTCTTTTTCTATATACAACACATTGTTTTCATGCTGCATAGAATGTCGAAACTCATGTAGTAAAGTTTTGAGCACTTGCTCATACTGTTCCCACATACAAACAAAAATCAACTGTTTTTCTTTATGATAAAAACCGCTTAAAGGAAATAAAAACTCCTCTTCCTCTTCTCCTAAGTTTACGAGCACATCATTTGTATCACACGTATCGCAGAAAATAACTGGGATTTCTCGTTTCTCAATAAGTGAAAACACATCATTCTTCACCCGCTGAATATCCCACGGAAATTCAGAATCCAGTACATACCAATTTCCAGCTTGCTGATATACGTTTTGAAACTGGAGTTCCATTAACCTCCATTCTCCTTTCTAAAATCCCTTTTCCTATACATATGCCACAATATGATAAAAAATAAACACATAATGCAATATCACATTACACCTAGTTCAAAAAATGTTCAAAATTAAAGTTTGCAAAGAGGTTGATTTATATTAATTTCTAGATTATAATAATTATAAATTAGTAATCGATATAACATAATAACTTCAAAAGGAGATTGATCATATGAACACACAAGTAATCACAGTATTAAACAAACAGGTAGCAGACTGGAACGTATTATTTACAAAACTACACAACTTCCATTGGTATGTAAAAGGACCTCAATTCTTTACACTACACGAGAAATTTGAACAATTTTATACAGAAGCAGCTGGGCACATCGATGAAATTGCAGAGCGTATTTTAGCAATTGGCGGCAAACCAGTAGCAACAATGAAAGAATACTTAGAACGATCTTCTATTCAAGAAGCGGCTTACGGAGAAACTGCAGAAGGGATGGTCGAAGCAATTATGAAAGACTACGAAATGATGCTAGGCGAACTAAAAAAAGGTATGGAAATCGCACAAGACGCTGACGACGAAATGACATCTGACTTACTACTTGGTATCTACACAGAACTAGAAAAACACGTATGGATGCTACGTGCATTCTTAAACTAAAAGCGGAGCCGACTGTTTAGCCCTGACGGATAAGGTTCTTCCGTACAGAAAGTGTTTTTTACTTTCTCGTACGGAAGGTTCTTAGACGCGAAGGGCTAGGAGGTGGAGCTGGATACACTCAAAGCACAGGTGGCTCGTTCAGCTCTGACTGGCTAAGGTTCTTTCGCATAGAAGGCGCTTTTTGCCTTCTTATGCGGAAGGTTCTTAGACACGAAGAGCTTGCCACCGGAGCTGGATACACTCAAAGCGCAAGCGGCTCGCTCAGAATGTGAGGAGGATGGAGCTTTTGACGTAGAGGCGCTCTTTGCCTCGCAGGAAAAAGCGAAGCCACCGAACATTCTTGTCGCTGGAGCTGGATACCACTAAAAGCGCAAGCGGCTCGCTGAAGCTAACCACTCCATAAAACCCTCTCAATTTAACTTGAGAGGGTTTTATTATTATATCTATATATCTCAAACGTTTTTATGTTAAAATATAGAAAAGTCAGATATTTACTTCTACGTAATATCATTTAGATAGATACACCATCAAATGACGGGAGTGGTTCAGTTGAAAGACTATTTGATTCGAGCATTTTTCGCCTTATTGACTGTTGGAATTGCTTTAGGTATAGCAAATATTTTCAATCTGACCGTGGACACAAGAAGTTATCCTTTCCTCATTTTCCTTGCCATCGCTGGTGGTTGGGGCGGTTGGTACTTATATAAGAAGCAAAATAATAAAACTGATAAAGGCATTCCGAAATAACATGGAATGCCTTTTAATATGTATTATATCCTTCCCTTTTTTATATAATCGATGATTACGTTCAAAATACTAATGACAATAAGTCCTAAAAACATATCAAAAGATTGTTCATCTCCACTTAAATTATACTCATCGACAATAAACCAAAGAAAAAATTCATTAATAAGCGCTTTTCTTTGATATGTAATAACGAACAGAACAAGAACTAAAACCGCAATAATACTTATAAAGACAGGCCTCAAAAATGTAAACTCAGGAAACATAACCTCTTCCATATTCTATTTCTCATCCTATACGCCTCTGCCTCATAAGCAAAAAGTTGCCTCGCACTTATTTCCTCTTTTGGTTTTAACCTGGCATGGGGCTGAAAGAGGCACTGACCGCTTCTATGCATGGCCAGATGCTCTCTTCCGTCTAAAAAAGATGCTTTTATGCACTTTTATTACGATAACTGCTTCCACTTATTCCCCATAACAGGTCGTTTATAATTTTGCATTTTCTGGATCAATTCATCGGCAGTAGTTGCTGAAACAATTAACTCTTTATTAGATGGATTCATAAACCCTTCTTCTGCTGCACGATCAATCATTTGCAAAATTGGTCCGTAAAAATCTTTAATATTTAATAACCCAACCGGTTTATCATGAATTCCAATTTGTGACCAGCATACAACCTCAAATAATTCTTCAAATGTTCCGTAGCCACCTGGCAGCGCAATAAATGCATCCGCAAGTTCTCCCATTTTCGCTTTACGCTCATGCATTGTTTCCACTTCAATTAATTCCGTTAATCCTTCATGAACAATCTCCCCGCGAAATAAGCCACGAGGCATAACGCCTGTTACACGTCCGCCTAAGCGTAACACTTCATTAGCTACTTCTCCCATTAAACCAACACACGAACCGCCGTATACTAATTCACAATTATTTTGAACGAGCACTTCTCCAAGCTTGATTGCTTGCTCCCTAAACTCAGGTCTCTCTCCTAAATTAGAACCTGCAAACACACAAATCTTTCTCATACCTACACCCCAAAACTATATATTGTTATGATACAATGAACATTGTACAACATATTGAGGGGATGAGGAAGAAGTGAATATAGTCGAATTTCAAAGATGGATCGAGGATTTTTACGAAAAACGAAGCTGGTCACAATATAACTCTTTTATTCGCTTAAATTTCTTAGTGGAAGAAGTAGGCGAAGTTTCACGCGTTGTGCGCGCGATTGAAATTGGACGTGATCGCCCAGATGAGCAGGAAAAACAAGAAGCAGAATTGAAAATAGAGTTAAAAGAAGAACTTGGGGATGTACTTGCCAATCTCATTATTCTTTCTCAAAAATATGATTTAGACTTACAGGATATTATGGAGGCACATGTAGAAAAGCTTTCTAAACGGTTTCAAGAAACTAAATGAGAATATTTATCATCTATGATATAATATTACCGATATTATACAAGGGAGGATTTTTATGTTATCAACAAAATTACACGATGCGCTTAATGACCAAATGAACTTTGAATTTTACTCTGCCCATGTTTACATGGCAATGGCTGCTTACTGCACAGGGGAAAGCTATGATGGGTTTGCAAACTTCTTTCTTGTTCAAGCAGAAGAAGAGCGTTTCCACGCAATGAAGCTTTATAATTACATAAATGACCGCGGAGAACGTGCCATTATTACAGGATTTGAAAATCCAAACAATGACTACGAGTCCGTTTTAAGTGCATTTGAAATCGCACTTGAGCATGAACGTGAAGTAACAAAACGTATTTATAATTTATCTGATATCGCGTGGGACGAACGTGAACACGCTACAATTACATTCTTGAAATGGTTCGTTGATGAACAAGTTGAAGAAGAGGCTTCTTTTGATAGCATCATTCAAAAACTAAAACGTATTACAAGCGACTCTAACGCTTTATTTATGTTAGATGCAGAACTAGAAAAACGTACTTTTACTCCTCCTGCAGAGTAATGACCTTATCACCTTAACGAATTTGTTAGGGTGATTTTTATTTTCTCTTCAAATCTCCTCTTACCTTAATGTTTCATTAAAATCGGCTTAAATTTCCATTCATTCTGCATAGGACTTCCATTACTAATGGTATTATTTTCAAAGAAAAACAAAAAGAAAAGGAGGAAAACTATGAAACAACGCCTAGAGGCAATCGACGCAGTTCGTGGCTTTTCTTTATTCGGGATTTTGCTCGTTAATATGACATTAATTCAGTTTGGAATGTTTAGCGGTGACCAACCTACTTATGTGTTCGGAAAGATTGATGAAGGAGCCAATTGGTTTATTGAATTTTTTGGTACACACAACTTCATTTCCCTATTCTCCTTTCTATTTGGTCTTAGTATTATTCTGCTGCAAAAGAGCATTCTCGCAAAAGAAAAGCGGTTCTTTCCGATTTATATACGACGAATTATTATTTTACTAATTCTTGGATATATTCACGGTATATTTATTTGGAGCGGAGACATTTTATTTGCATATGGGATTGTAGGGATTTTCTTAATGATGTTTATCAATCGAAAACCAAAAACATTGCTTATTTGGGCCTTTATCTTACTAGCATTTACTATGTTTATTTCTTACCCTTTTGAGTCCAATGCAAATGTAGAGGATTTTTCCTCCTACATTGGAAAAGAACAAACAGTCCACAAAACCGGGAGTTATACAGATCATATAAAATTCCGCCTATACGAAAATCCATTCGAAGATATTGGAATCACTGGATTTTCCGGGGGATTCCTCCTAACCTTTTTGATGATTATTCTAATGGCTCCGCTGTTCTTGCTAGGAATATATGTCGGGAAAAAAGGATGGCTGTTTGAAATAGATAAACATGTATCTTCCCTCAAAAAACTTTGGCTTATCAGTGGTCTCTTTTCTTTCACAGTAAAAATCTTAGCATTATTAACACAGCAACCGATCCTCATTATGCTAAAAGACAGTGTTTCACCATTAGGCATGGCCCTTTTTTACGGAAGCTCAATTATTCTCTTATTCCATTACAAAAAAGCATTACGCTTACTTGAGTATGTGGTTAATATGGGTAAAATGTCAGTTAGTAACTATTTAGCACAGACTATCATTGCTACTACGATTTTTTATGCGTACGGTTTCGGATTATATGGAAAAATCGGTTACTTCTTTGGCATCGTATTGACGATTGGAATTTATAGCGTTCAATTATATGCTAGTACCTATTGGCTACAAAGGTATCGTATAGGGCCTGTTGAATACGTATGGCGGCTTGGAACTTATTTGAAAAGGCCTATTTTTAAGCGTAAGTTAAAGAAAGTTAGTTAAACAAAAAAAGCAATGAGCCTAAGCTCATTGCTTTTTTATTTTATAGCATAACCCCAACGATAACCGCTGATAAGATACTTACTAAAGTTGCACCATACACAAGCTTTAATCCGAAAGAAGATACAACATTCGCTTGTTTTCCATCAATACTCTTCGTTGCACCTGCGATAATCCCAATAGATGAAAAGTTTGCGAAAGATACAAGGAAGATTGATAAAATACCTACTGTACGAGCTGATAAGTCGCCCGCTACTTTTCCTAAATCAAGCATCGCAACAAATTCGTTTGTTACTAATTTCGTTGCCATAATTTGTCCTGCTGCCAGCATCTCTGATGTTGGAATACCCATAACAAATGCTAACGGTGAGAACACATATCCTAAAATACTTTGGAACGTGATTCCGAAAATAGAGTCAAACATACCGTTAATTGCTGTAATTAATGCTACGAAACCAATTAACATCGCCGCTACTGTTACTGCGATAGAGAATCCAAGCATAATGTACTCGCCTAACATTTCGAAGAACGTTTGCTTTTTATCTTCTTGTAATTCTAAAATGTCCTCTTCTTCACTAATGTCATAAGGATTAATAATATGAACGATAATGAAGCCACTAAATAAGTTTAATACAAGTGCTGTTACTACATATTTTGGATCAATCATCTTCATATAAGAACCGACGATTGACATCGATACTGTTGACATAGAAGATGCACAAAGTGTATATAAACGATTTTTTGGTAACTTGCTTAATTGATCTTTTACTGTAATAAATACTTCCCCTTGACCAACGATTGCTGCCGCTACTGCATTATAAGATTCTAGTCTTCCTAGACCATTTACCTTACTTAATACGAAACCGACTGCACGAATAATAATCGGTAAAATTTTAATATGTTGCAAGATCCCAATTAATACTGCTAAGAAGATAATTGGTAATAATACCGTTAAGAAGAATGGTGCTTGTCCATCATTCGCTAAACCACCAAATACGAAATTAACCCCTGCTTCTGCATATTTTAAAATGGCACCAAAGCCATCTGAAATTCCTTTTACTAATACAAATCCAATCTTTGTATTTAATAAGAAGTACGCCAATGCTAACTGAATAACAAGCATAATTGCAATTGGTTTATACTTAATTTTCTTACGATCTGAACTTACAAGGAAACCTAGTACAAATACAACAAGTAAACCAACTAGAAACATAACGAGTTTCATATGTGAATCCTCCACTTCCCATGAGTTATCTGTCGTCTAATGAATGACGTCCGACCATTGATATTAAAAAAATAAGAACCCTAAAATACTATTTACTTTAAACTGTAACCTAAAATCAGTAAGCGTTTACATAAATTGCAATTTATAACAGGTAGTCTCTTCTTCCCTACCGTATTTAAAGTCTGAAATTGATACCACCTACAAACCAAATTGTAAGCGTTATCTAATCGAAATGCAACATAATTTTCAAAGAAATCATATGTAAATTTATCCCTTTCCTCTCTCTCGATGCCATATACTTGTTGTCGTTATTTATCGAAACATTGATATCCCTTGTCGAATCGCTGATATATTTTAATTTGCGCCGATATATGATGAGAAATGGTCAATATATTTGAAACATCGCCGATAAAATTTCATTTACTATTTTCCCGCTCAATCCCACTCTACATAACGGCATGTTTTTTCTGATTATCTTGTATCTCAATGAACTCAAAAAAGCAATGAGCGCTTGCTCATTGCTTTTCATTTTTTATAACATTACACCAACAACAATCGCTGATAATATACTTACTAATGTCGCACCATATACAAGCTTTAATCCAAATGAAGAAACAACGTTTGATTGATTTTCATCAATCCCTTTCGTTGCTCCTGCGATAATTCCAATAGATGAAAAGTTCGCAAACGACACAAGGAATACGGATAAAATACCAACTGTACGATCCGATAAGCCCCCTCCTACTTTTGCCAGGTCAAGCATCGCAACAAACTCGTTTGATACTAATTTTGTCGCCATGATTTGTCCCGCTGTTACCATTTCTGCTTGTGGGATTCCCATTACAAATGCAAGCGGTGAGAAAATATATCCTAATATAGCTTGGAATGTAATACCGAAAACAGTATCGAACAAACTATTAATTGCTGTAATTAATGCTACAAAACCAAGTAACATCGCTGCTACGGTAACTGCAATTGTAAATCCAAGCATAATATATTCACTAAGCATTTCGAAGAACGATTGCTTTTGTTTGTTTTCTAATTTAAGTGTATCTTCTTCTTCCGTAACGTCATATGGATTAATAATATGAATAATAATGAAGCCACTAAATAAATTCAATACAAGTGCTGTTACTACATATTTCGGCTCAATCATTTTCATATATGATCCAACAATAGACATTGATACCGTCGACATAGAAGATGCACAAAGTGTATATAAACGATGTTTCGGGATTTTGCTTAATTGATCTTTTACTGTAATAAATACTTCTGCTTGTCCGACAATTGCAGCTGCAACTGCATTATATGATTCCAGTTTTCCTAGACCATTTACTTTACTTAATAGGAAACCAACAGAACGAATGAATAACGGTAAAATTTTAAAGTGTTGTAGAATTCCAATTAACACGGCAAAGAACACAATCGGTAGTAATGCCGTTAAGAAGAATGAAACCTCTCCTTTATTAACAAGACCACCAAATACGAAAACGATTCCAGATTCCGCATATGCAAGCAGCGCTCCAAATCCGTCAGAAATTCCTTTTACTAAAATATAACCAACCTGCGTATTTAATAAGAAGTACGATAATGCCAACTGAATAACAAGCATAACCAAGATTGGTTTATACTTGATTTTCTTTCGATCCGTACTTATAAGAAAACCGAGTATAAATACAACGAGTAATCCTACAAGAAACATAACAAATTTCATATATAAAATCCTCCATTTAAACCTTATTCAACGCTCTAGAAAAATTATTTAACGTTGAACGTCTGACCACATAAAATAAGAAATAATCCAAACTTTCACCTAACACATAAAAATATATATGCTATGACCTTAAATCCTTCTTATCTCTTATCCGGAAAGACCTTATACATTCTAACATAAATTCCAACTCGCATCTTCATATTTCTAAAAAAAATTACATTTTCTTATAAAACTCAAGTTAATGTTCGTCTTTTACTTCATCCCCCCTAATTTTCCCCCACCAAAAAACGAGCATCAAGTTCGACTTGATGCTCGTTCCCCATTTCATTATACAGCTTTTTCTTTTTCTACCACTGGCTTGTCCCAGCACTCTGTATTTGTTAAACCTGGAATAGACTCTGCACTGAAGACTGGATCTTTCCCTTGTTTCTTTTGCTTTACATAGTCCGCCAACGCAGCATATGCAAATCGGCCAAGAAGTGTAATCGCAATTAAGTTTGTGATTACCATTAGACCCATAAATAAGTCTGCCATATTCCATACGACTTGAAGCGTCGCAACAGAACCGAATAGCACCATTCCAACTACCGCAACACGATAAATCATTAACCAAGTTTTACTTTGTTTAATGAATTCAATATTCGTTTCACCATAATAATAGTTTCCTAGAAGTGAACTAAATGCAAATAGGAAAATAATAATCGCTAAGAAGCTACTTGCCCATGGGCCAATTTGCGAACTTAATGCATTTTGTGTTAATTCAATTCCTTCTAAGTTTGTTGCCTTATATGCACCAGAACATAATACGATAAACGCTGTTGATGTACATACTAAAAATGTATCTACTAAAACTCCAATTGTTTGAATAAATCCTTGTTTCGCTGGATGCGTTACATCTGCTGTCGCAGCCGCATTCGGCGCACTACCCATACCTGCTTCGTTCGCAAATAATCCACGCTGAATACCATACTTCATCGCTGCTCCAATACCGCCACCTACAGCTGAATCTAAACCGAATGCACCTTTAAAGATTTCCGTAAAGACATCTGGTAGTAAATAGAAGTTTTTAATAACAACGAAAACAGCTACTGCTATATAAAGAATTGCCATTGGTGGAACAATCATCTCTGACATACGTGCAATACTTTTAACACCGCCAAAAATAATAACCGCGACTAATGCAGCTAATGCAATTCCTACAACATAACGCTCAATGCCAAAAGCATTTTTAAATGCTAACGTAACTGTATTTGCCTGTACTGAGTTAAAAATTAAACCGTAACTAATTGTGATAAGAATAGAAAACCAAATTCCCATCCAACGTTTATTTAAACCTTTTTCCATATAATAAGCAGGACCACCACGGAAGCCACTGCCATCTTTTATTTTATAAATTTGTGCAAGCGTACTTTCTACGAAACTTGAAGATGCCCCAATAATTGCGATTACCCACATCCAAAATACTGCGCCGGGTCCTCCCATAGAAATAGCTAGCGCTACACCAGCCAAGTTCCCGATCCCAATACGGGCTGCTGAACTCATACAGAAAGCTTGGAAAGAAGATACGCTGCCCTTTTTACGTGTCTTTCCAGTTAATCCATCACTCATTAATCGAACCATTTCCCCTAAATGGGTAATTTGTACGAATTTCAATTTAATAGAAAAATAAATCCCTAGCCCTATTAACATTGCAATCAAAATATATGACCAAAGAATCGTATTCGTTGATGAAACGAACTGTTCTAAAATATTCATACGATTAGTCCCCTCCCATTTCTCTTCATAAATTGAATTATATTCAAAAAATATTCAAAAATCAACATTTTTCGGCAGGATATTACTTCCATATGTAAGGTTTTATGACATCACTATGTTATTTGTAAGGAATTATGACTTGTTATTTTTAAAAACATACATACTATATAAAGAAATGTTTTTATAAACAAAGCAATTGACAAAAATAAAACCTGTAACTATACTAGTTACAACAGGTAATAAACATACCTGCTTAACTACATCGATTCATTTTTACACATATATTTAGACATTAATTCTATTAAACATCCGGAGGTATATATTATGAAAATCGGAATTATCGGAGCAAGCGGAAAAGCTGGAAGTCGCATTTTAAAAGAGGCACTTGATCGCGGTCATGAAGTTACTGCAATCGTAAGAAATGCAGCAAAAATTACAGAAGATACTGTAAAAGTTTTAGAAAAAGATGTTTTCGACCTTACTGCTAACGACCTTCAAGCATTTGATGTAGTCGTGAACGCATTTGGCGCTCCTGCAGGCAAAGAACATCTTCATGTAGAGGCAGGGAACGTATTAATTGAAGCAATGAAAGGTGCACCTAGCACAAAATTACTGGTTGTTGGTGGCGCTGGAAGCTTATTTGTTGATGAAGCAAAAACAACACGTGTATTTGACACACCAGGTTTCCCTAAAGAATACCTTGCAACTGCTCAAAACCAGGGTAAAAACTTAGAAATCTTACAACAAACAAATGATATCACTTGGACATTCATTAGCCCTTCTGCCCTATTCGCATTAGGAAAACGTACTGGCTCTTACAAAGCAGGTAAAGATCACCTTCTTGTGAACGAAAAAGGTGATAGCTACGTAAGCTACGAAGACTTTGCTGTAGCTGTACTTGATGAAATCGAAAACCCAAAACATGTGAACGAACGCTTTACAGTTGTTTCTGAAGCTGAATAATAAAAAATGGTGCATCGATTTAAATCGATGCACCATTTTTTATTCTCAGATTACGAAAATGTAAGATTACTGTAAGGAAAATAAATAGTGTCATTCCACTGATTATTGTTAAATATGTGTAGGACATTTAATAATGAAAGGTGGAATCATACATGAAAAAATTTATTGTTATAGCATTACTTCTTATAGTAGGAATAGGTGCATTCTTAATGAAAGGCGGCGTAATGGTTGATCGATTAAATCCATTAGTAAAAATGGATGATTACTACACCGTTGTAAAAGCTGACGGTAAACATTTAGGAAAAGACTCTATCCGTGAAGATAGCGAAAGCTATGAATACAACTTCAAAGGTTTTGATAGTAACGGAAAAGAACAAGACATCACAATTAACGTAACAAAAAAACTTCGTCACGGAGCCTACTTGAAAGTAACAGCGAAAGGACAGAATGGAAAGTCTTGGATGGAAGTACAACCAAATGAAATCCCTGATGCCGCGAAAGCTAAATTAGAATTAAAATAAAAAGTGCTGGCAAACGCCAGCACTTTTTATCTTTTGTACGGTGTAGAAGGTTGGTTCGGTTGATTCGGTTGATTCGGCTTCTGTGGTACCCCCGTCTTCTTCCAACTTACCGCTAACTCTGGGCTTGTTTTCTCTTCACTACGCTCTAATAAAACTACTGCGTCTTGAATCGTTTCCGTTCCCTTATGTTCAATACCTTGTAATTTCGTTAAATTACCAGATACTTTAAAGCTAAATTCACCAGAAGGCGCTTCTTTCGGAATTAACACGCGGAATTTTTCTCCTACATTAAATTCTGTTTTTGTTTCGCCTTTTTCATTCACAAACTTAGCTCCTTGTGGCGCACCAGTTGCTTGCACTTTATATGTTCCACTCTTTGCATTTGTTTGAACTGTATATAAACCAGTCTCAAAGAACTCATCTTTTAATACTGCTTCTTGTTTTTCCGACGGCGTAACACTCATCGTAATTTCTTGTACTTCTTCACTACTAGCTGCTTTCGCAACGATATCTTTCGTTAATTTCTCTACATTTTTATTACGAAAATCTAAATCATCGATACTCACTTGTCCAAGCGCATTCCATACAGCAAGCTGCGTCGCATAATGCGCCTCTCTCCAATCAGATACACCTAATTCTTGCGGACTTTTTTGTGGGTAACCATTTAACAATACACGGTACACGCCAATATCTACCTTACCTATTTCAGGTAAATCTTGACCACTTGGTGATTTCAAAAAAACATCTAAGCAGTACGCTATTTTTCCATCTGCTGTTTTAATGAGTTCAGTTCGGATTGGCTTCTTTAACGATTTACTATAACTCCAATCCATTTGATACTTTGTGTGATCCATAACTTCTGCGGATGCTTTTTGGAGTGGGAATAATAAATTCGCAAATACAAATAAAACACTCAAAAAAGCAACCAATAACTTATACGATCGTTTAATATTCATGTTCACAACCCCTTATAAAATAACAAATTTACTACTGTATAGTATCTAGTTAAAAAGTCTTTTTATACATTCCTTTTTCCTTCTTAAGACGCTAAAAAAACACACGCAGAAATCATTCTACGCGTGTTTCTATCATCATTTATTGTTCTTGCAATAATAATTTCGAACGCACTAACGCTCCTCTTACCTTAATTCCAATCCATGCAGCTAATGCAGCTTTTATCACACCTACAATCAGGAAAGGAATAAATCCTCCCATGAAAGCTGCTTGCCACCCTAGCGACGCCACATACTTTAAAAATACAGTTCCAATTGTTAATGTCACGAGCATCCCTAAAATATTTGCCATTAACGAATTCCAAAATGTTAATTTTGTTTTTTCCGTTAACAACCCGATTAAGAAAGCAGTTGGAATGAAGGCTAATAGGAATCCGCCTGTAGGACCAAATAAAACAGATAAACCACCACTAAATCCAGCATAAACAGGGATTCCAGTTGCACCAATTAAAACATATAACAATACAGATAAAGTGCCATAACGTGAACCTAAAATTGTAGCAGTAAGACCAATCGCTAACGTTTGGCCTGTTATCGGAACGAGCGGCAAAGGAATTGTAACTTGAGCCAAAATACCAATTATAGCAGCAAATAGTGCAGTAACAATTAACATACGGAAATGATTCGTGTGACGGTTATTCATATGTACCTCCCTAAAAATTTTATATTATAAATTTAAGATATCCCATTCGATATAAGGAGTAAATGTTTTTATTTGAATTTTTAGTTTTCAACAGACAAAAAGAAGAGCACAAACCTTTTTTGCACTCTTCTCTTCCACTCTATATTAAAAATCAAAATTATCCGGATCTGGACCAACGCGATGATTTTTGTTTAATGCATCCATTTGTTCCATATCTTCTTTTGTTAATTCAAAATTGAAGATGTCTGCATTTTGGATAATACGATGTTCTTTTGTTGATTTTGGAATCGTTACAACTTCATTTTGTAAATCCCAACGCAGAATAATTTGCGCAGTTGTTTTTCCGTATTTAGCTGCAATCTCTTGTAATGTAGGGTTATCTAGTAACTGCCCTTGCATAAGCGGTGACCAAGCCTCCATTTGAATACCTTGTTCACGACAGAAAGCCTGCAATTCTTTTTGCGTTAAACGAGGGTGGTATTCGACTTGGTTAATCATTGGTTTCACTTCTGCTCCTTCTATTACATCTTTCAAATGATGAATTTGGAAATTACTCACGCCAATTGCACGTACGCGTCCTTCTTTATAAATCGTCTCTAACGCTCTCCACGTATCTTTATATTTTCCTTCTACAGGCCAATGAACAAGATATAAATCTAAATAATCAAGCTCCAGCTTTTTTAGACTTTCTTCGTATGCAGCTAACGTTGTTTCATAGCCTTGATCTGAGTTCCAAACTTTTGAAGTAATGAATAAATCTTCTCTAGAAATTCCCGCTTCTTTTATCCCCGCACGAATACCTTCTCCTACAGCTTTTTCATTTCCATAAATCGCCGCTGTATCAATACTGCGGTATCCTTCTTTAATTGCTGTTTTTACAGCCTCTACAAGTTCTGGCCCATCCTCTACTTTAAATACACCTAAACCAAACCAAGGCATCTCTACGCCGTTATGCAATGTTGTTGTACTTTGTAAATTGTTCATTATACTCTTCTCTCCTTTACATTTTTCATTTGATCTCTCATTTCTAAACTCATACTCCACGCCGTTAAAATAACTGCACCGACTACCATAATCGCACCTACCCATGCTGTATGAATTAGTCCTAATGAATTTGTTACAATGCCACCTAAGTACGCCCCAAGCGCAATTCCAGCATTAAAGGCTGCAATATTCATAGCTGATGCAACATCTACAGCACTTGGAACAAAGCGCTCGGCTAATATCACGACATATACTTGTAATCCCGGAACATTCATAAACGCGAATAATCCCATTAAAATAATTGTAATTAATCCTGCCACCTTAAATGGCGCTGTAAATGCAAGCACAAATAACACAATTGCCTGAATGAAAAACATAAAAAACAATGCCCGAATTGGGTTGCGATTAGATAGCTTACCGCCAATCATATTTCCAATTGCGATTGCAATCCCATACACTAACAAAATGACTGTAACTGTGCTTGCTTTAAAGCCTGTTACTTCTTGTAATAGTGGGGACAAATACGTAAACGTCACAAATGTTCCGCCGTATCCTAATGCAGTAATAACGAAAACCAGTAACAGTCTTCCATTTGTTACAAGCTTTAATTGATCACGAAAAGATACCGATGCACCTTTTCGTAAATTCAATGGAATAAGCATGCTGTTAGCTACTAAAGCAACAATTCCAATTGCCACAATAACCATAAACGAAGCTCTCCAGCCAAATTGTTGACCAATAAATGTTCCAATCGGTACACCTGTAATGGTTGCGACTGTTAAACCCGTGAACATAAAAGCAATCGCACTAGCACGTTTATCTTCTGGTACAAGCGCTGCCGCAATCGTTGAACCAATCGACATAAATACACCATGTGCAAACGCTGATACGACCCTCGCAATAAGAAGCATCTCAAAGCTTGTTGCCATCGCCGCAATGCCATTACCAATAATGAAGATAATCATAATCCACATTAATAACGTTTTACGAGACATACTAGCGGTTACCGATGTTAATATAGGAGCGCCAAATGCTACTCCTAACGCATATAAAGAAACAGTTAAACCAGCCGTTGTAACAGAAACATGTAAATCGTTTGAAATAGCCGGCAATAAACCGACACTAATAAATTCGGTTGTACCTATGCCAAACGCACTAATTGCTAATGCTAACAAAGCAAACATACTTCTTCTATTCGTTTGAACATCTGAAGAAGATACTGTATATGAACTCAATTGAACTCCTCCTTAATTCGAGAAATCCAATCATAATAGTATGATAAAAAGGCCTTTTTATCTTCTAATAAAAATAGTTTTACTACTCATAACTGCTATTATGAATGGTTTCATTCTTTTTTGAAAGAACGCACTTGAAAGTACGATAGGCACCTAAAAGTAACATAGGCACCTTTTAGTAACGTACTACTCATTTGCCCCTTACGTATGCTATTATGAGACATGTTCAACATGAAAAACAGTACGTACTTTCAAGTACTATAGGCACTAAAAAGTAACATATGAAGATAAAAGACTCGTTAAAGGGGTTGTAATATATGAAAAAATACAATATTCCTGTAGAAGCAACCTTAGAAGTAATCGGCGGAAAATGGAAGGTTGTTATTCTTTGTCACTTAACAAAAGGGACAAAACGAACAAGTGAACTAAAACGTTTAATGCCTGGCATTACTCAAAAGATGCTAACACAACAATTACGTGAGTTAGAAGAAGATGGGGTTATTCAAAGAAAAGTATATAATCAAGTCCCGCCAAAAGTTGAGTACTCACTTACTGAATACGGTTGGTCACTAGAAGCAATTCTTGACTCCCTTTGCACCTGGGGAGAGTGTCACCTTGAAAAGAACGGAAATTCCTCCATGCTCATCACACAAGCAGATCCATCCTAACCAGAAAAAAAGGGAAAAATGAGCATTCATTTGCTCATTTTTCCCTTTTTTTCTTTATAATCAAGTATATTTTAGATATCAGTAAAATAAAATATATACTTTTTTCCCTTGCCAATACTAGGTTATCGAGTCAAAGTCAAATAATTAGGGATCATTTTTATGTTAACCTGAGTGTATATAGTATATAATATAAGATATATATTATATACACTTTCCGATAAAGGAACTTTCCATTATGCGGACAAGCCATGTATCGGACAGTTCATTAATAATAGGTAAGAAATTATGGTTTTGGATTTATGATTGTCTACTACTTGCAATCATAAGTTTAAAGGCATTTTATTGTGTTTTGTGAAGCTTTGTATAAAGTTTTGCAAACTTTTGCTAACGCTTACCTGTAATAGGAATGTTTTATTTCTAAAAAAATAAGAGTATTGCTATCGTAAAGGAGAATTGGAGATGCCAGAAACTATCACTCAAACAAAGCCTGAACAAGAATCTTTACAAATTTCTGCTAGCCAAGGACAACTTGATGTACTTGATCAATTGTTAAAACCTGAGGTACAAGAATCATTAACTGCACTAGTAGAACAGCTTCCAAAATTAACTGAGCTTGTTAACATTTTAACTAAGTCTTATGACTTCGCTCAAACTGTTGCTACTGACGAAGTATTAAAAAGCGACACTGTTGGCGCAATCCAAGAGATTGTAGAACCTGTAAAAGATACAGTGAAAAGCATGGCTGCAACTGCTATCGAAGCAAAAGATCGCGCTGAAGAAAGCACTGAAGTTATCGGTCTTTTCGGCCTTTTAAAATTACTAAAAGATCCACAAGCACAAAAAATGTTCCGCTTTATCAATGCTTATCTTCAAATTAGTGCAGAACGCAATAATAAATAATTTATCTTATAACAACAATTAGTAAAGACGGGGGATATCATACTATGTCAAAACAAATTGTCATCTTAGGCGCTGGTTATGGCGGACTTCTTGCCGCTTTAAATGTACGTAAATACTACAGCAAAGCAGAAGCACAAGTTACGGTAATCAACCAATACCCAACACACCAAATCATTACTGAACTACACCGCCTTGCAGCAGGTAATGTTTCTGAACAAGCAATTGCAATGCCACTTACAAAACTTTTCAAAGGCAAAGACATCGATCTTAAAATTGCAACTGTTGAGTCATTCTCAGTAGACAAAAAAGAAGTAAAACTAGCTGGCGGCACTACTTTATCTTATGATGCACTTGTAGTTGCTTTAGGAAGTAAAACTGCTTACTTCGGTATTCCAGGACTAGAAGAAAACAGCATGGTATTAAAATCTGCTGCTGATGCAAACAAAATCTTCAAACACGTTGAAGATCGTATTCGTGAATACGCAAAAACAAAAAATGAAGCTGATGCTACAATCTTAATCGGTGGTGGCGGATTAACTGGCGTTGAGCTAGTTGGTGAGCTTGCTGACATTATGCCTAAACTTGCAAAAAGCCACGGCGTAAACCCGAAAGAAGTAAAATTACTTCTTGTTGAAGCAGGTCCAAAAATCCTTCCAGTATTACCAGACGATTTAATTGAACGTGCAACTACTAGCTTAGAAGCACGCGGTGTTAAATTCTTAACAGGTCTTCCTGTAACAAACGTTGCTGGCAATGAAATCGACTTAAAAGACGGTCAAAAAATCGTTGCAAACACATTCGTTTGGACGGGCGGCGTACAAGGTAACCCATTAATCGGTGAATCAGGACTTGAAGTGAACCGCGGCCGTGCAACTGTTGATGCACACCTACAATCTACTTCTCACAAAGACGTATTCGTTGCTGGAGACAGCGCTGTTGTCTTCGGTCCAGAAGGTCGTCCATACCCACCAACTGCACAAATCGCTTGGCAAATGGGTGAGTTAATTGGATACAACTTATACGCAGCACTAGAAGGCAAAGCATTCGAAGAGTTCGCACCAGTAAACTCTGGAACACTTGCAAGTCTAGGACGTAAAGATGCTGTTGCTACAATCGGAGCAAGCTCAACTCCACTTAAAGGTCTACCAGCATCATTAATGAAAGAAGCAAGTAACGTTCGTTACTTATCACATATTAAAGGATTATTCAGCTTAGCTTACTAATCCAAACACTAGCCCAAATCATGATTTGGGCTTTTTTTATTTTTAAAAGCTTTCTTTTTAGATGGGAGAGAGCATCCAGCCTTGCATAGAAGCGATCAGGGCTTTTTTTGTCCCATGCCATGTTTACAACAAAAAGAGATAATAAGTGCAAGGCTCCTCTTTTCTTCGTGGCAATGATTTATATATTATTTTTATTCGCCACGAAAGCTAGAGAAACCTCTACAATAGTCTTAATATACTGACTTTTTTATGACGAAATTATGGATATTATAAAAGTAGAAGCAAGGATCTCTCTCACTTCTACTCTATAACAAAACCTTATGCGCCTAATTTCACCAAGCTGTAATTCTTTTTACCTTTACGGATAATAATAAATCTTCCGTCGAATGAATTTTCCGCCGTTACATCTGTATTCACATCTGTTACTTTATCTCCATTCATCAAAATTGCCCCATTATTAATATCTTCGCGCGCCTGACGTCTAGAAGGTTCAATTCCTAAATCAACTAACCACTCGACGATATTTTTTGTTTCTTTTGAAGCGTGGAAAGTTGGCATATCTTTAAAGCCTTGTTCAATTTCATCAGCAGTTAATGATTTAATATCCCCACTGAATAATGCCGCTGTAATTTTTAAAGCTTGCGTAAGCGCATGCTCACCATGAACAAATTTCGTCATTTCTTCAGCTAATACTTTTTGTGCTTCACGTTTATGCGGCTCTGTTTGCACTTTAACTGCTAATTCATCAATTCTTTCTTTCGTTAAGAATGTAAAGTATTTCAAGTACTTAACGACATCACGGTCATCTGTATTCACCCAGAACTGGTAAAATTCAAATGGCGTTGTTTTTTCAGAATCTAACCAAACTGCTCCGCCTGCTGATTTACCAAACTTCGTACCGTCTGATTTTAATAATAACGGAATTGTTAATCCAAATACTTTTGCTTCATGCCCCTCTAATTTACGAATTAAATCTAAACCACTCGTAATATTTCCCCACTGGTCACTGCCACCAATTTGTAATTGGACACCTTCTTCTTTGTATAAGTGATGGAAATCCATCGCTTGTAAGATTTGGTATGTGAATTCCGTAAATGAAATCCCTGTATCCAAACGGCTTGCCACTATGTCTTTCGCTAACATGCTATTTATACTAAAGTTTTTACCGTAGTCACGTAAAAACTCGATAATATTGATTTGATGTGTCCATTCGTAGTTATTTACCATTTTCACTTCACTATTGCCACCGAAGTCAAATAGCTTTTTCATTTGCGCTGTTAATGCATCCACATTATGTTGCACTTGTTCCAATGTTTGCAATTGACGTTCTGTTTGTCGTCCACTTGGATCACCAATCGTTCCTGTTGCTCCCCCAATTAAGATAACCGGATGATGTCCTGCTAATTGAAAACGTTTCATCATCATAAACGGAATTAAATGTCCAATATGCATACTGTCACCAGTTGGATCAACGCCGCAGTACAAGGAAATTTTTTTCTCTTCTACTAGTTTACGTAATCCCTCTGCATCTGTTTGTTGATTAACGGCATCGCGCCATTCTAATTCATCAATAATGTTCATGTCTTTCCATCCCCTTCAATATTTGAATTTCTCTTTCAAAAAAACAAAAAAGTCCCTATGTCTATACCAGACATAGGGACGATTATTAACCGTGTTACCACCCAGATTGCACAAATAGTATCCATGCTACTATTCATACCACTCTTAGCAATCATATCGTTTGCTACTCCGCTTAGCATTACCTAAGATACTCCAGAGTGTAATTCACAAGTTTGTTTGTGCTAGGTTCCATCAACCCCTAGCTTTCTCGATAACAGTGACAAACTGCTACTGGGCTCTTTCAGCGTATTGAATATGTTAAATTATAGCCATTATAGTGAATTGAAAACATGTTGTCAATTATACCCAAAATTTTTTTGGAAATTATTTAATTTAAATCTTCTCCAATAATCCTTACTTCTCTTTCTAACATAATACCAAATTTCTCTTTCACTGTTTTTTGAACAAAATGAATCAAATCGATATAATCTTGCGCCGTCCCATTATCAACGTTCACCATGAATCCAGCATGTTTTGTTGAAACTTCAACACCGCCAATTCGCGTTCCTTGCAGTTCAGAATCTTGGATAAGTTTACCAGCAAAATGGTTAGGCGGACGCTTAAAGACACTACCACATGAAGGGTATTCTAATGGCTGCTTCGATTCTCTTTTATACGTTAAATCATCCATTTTTTCTTTAATCTCTTCATATACACCATTCTCAAGTTCAAATGTAGCTTCAAGTATGATGTAGTGGTTATTGGCAAATGTGCTTTTACGATATCCAAAATCAAAGTCGTCTTTTGAAAGAGTAGTCAGCTCTCCCTCTTTTGTCATGACAACCGCTTTTGTTAATACGTATGCCACCTCGCCACCGTATGCACCTGCATTCATATATAAGGCTCCTCCAACAGAACCTGGTATACCACAAGCAAATTCTAGTCCTGTTAAAGTATGTTCTAGCGCCACTTTTGATACATCAATAATTGCTGCACCACTTTGGGCTACAATTGTTTGTTCATTCACAGTAATATCCGTAATATGGGTCAAACTTAATGTAATTCCACGAATACCACCGTCTTTTATAATCACATTAGAACCATTTCCTAAAAACGTAATCGGGATATTGTGTGTATTCGCATATTGTACAACTTGTTGAATTTCAGTATAAGTAGTGGGCTGCACAAACACATCTGCTTTTCCCCCTACTTTTATATGCGTATGATTCTTTAACATCTCATCTTGTTTTACATGTTCTTCTGGTAATACTTTACTTAAATATTTATATACTTCCTGCATATTCATTCTATGATTCCTCTATTTCTATTAATAATTAATGGCCTATCCTCTCGATAGTTCCAGCATTCTTAAAACTATTTCTCTTATTCTCTTTCATTCCGCTTACAAGTTCATTTACTACACTACATGTAATGCCATGCTGAAAATAAGTAGGTAATCGGCCACCACATAGATTACCTGAATAGTTTAGTAAGATAGCTTCCGTCTCTATCTTATCAAAAAATCGAGAAGAAAACTTTACCTTCAAAAATTTTCCGATATAACCAAGTTTAAGGTGAAAAAATTTCAAATCTAATCTCTTCCTTTACAAAACTCTATTATATCGCATGTCAATGTGAAAAAATATGGTTAAAGAAGGAACTTTTCAAACTGATAAAAATGTCTATATTTTGTCACATCAACAATAGATATTGCAAAAGTGTAAGGCTCTTGTAATATAAAAGGATGCCTCTTTATATGTTAAGGGCATCCTTTTTTTATGTTATTTTAATTGAACTTTAACTGGCAGTAATTCTTTTTCGGGATGATATGGTGACATTTCTACTTCTAATACATAATTCTTCAAACTAAAATTCTTTACACCATATTCACCATCTAACTTAAATGTCGCCTGGAATTGTAACTTTTCCTTATTCAATACCTTTACATCGCTCCCCTTTATCACATGGCCAATCGGTGCAAATTCTTTGTCTAAATATGAAGAATCAATTAAATTCATAACTTCCCCTCGATTGATCAACTCATCCATAGAAATATGTTTTGTATCGACATTTTGCAATGTATATTGCAAAATTAGCCTTTGTTTTTTATGCTGAATGCTATTAACAACAATCTTGAAATCACTACGAGTACTTTGTATTTCAAATGGTGTCTTTTGATTTAAAGCCTGAATAGACGGCTTTTCAGACAATCTCACATTTGGATGTAGTATAATAAATTCTGCGTCCTCTGGAACTTCCCCAAAAATAGAGCGCTCATCAGATTCTATCCGATTTCCGACTTTTTCTCTTCCAAATTCAATACCTGACGTTTTAAAATCGATTTCATTTCCTTTATCATCAGTTACTTTTCCGATTCTCGCTAAATCATTTTCTCCAATAAGTGGATAAATGGCTTTATAGTCGATTGCAATTGAGCTTTTCCCAACTGTAATCTTTTCAAAGTTCAATGTATGTTCATTATCTTCACTACTAATAGACTGCTGAGGCTGAATCATTTTATTCTCCAATTGTTGTACGGGAATATCAAATTTCCAAATCCCTTTTGTATCTCCGATAGACGTAATAGTAATTGGCAATGTTGTATTTTGGGGAAGCTCTTTTTCTGGATAATCAATATGAATATTCCCAAACCAACCGTCTTTTGTAATTTTCCCATCAAATGAAGCTGCACGCCCCCATTTTTCGCTTCCATCAACAAGTTTAAAATCATAATAAAAATCCCTACCAGAATTGTTCTTTATAAATACTTCGTCTGGATTATCCACTTTAAACGTAATCCCAATTCTACCACCATCATAATACACACTATTCATTGTTACGCTAATTCCATTGCTCACCGCTTGCTGATTTAACTCTGTTACAAGCTTACTTGCCGACAAGTTTTGACCAATTGTATCATGAAAATGCGAATAAATTTTCCCGATAATCGGAACTTCCGCCAATACACGACTCATTTGCGGAAACACAAACCCAGAACCTAATACGCCTATACATATTGAAGCGGCAGTTAACAAAGCAATTTTTCTTTTCTTATATATCTTTTTAGCTGGCTTTTCTGCTTTTGCTCTAGCAATACCTTTTTGTATAGTCAGATTCAATTCTTGCCCTGGAACTTCAATTTTATTTACTTCGTCATTAAACCACTGCTTATCCAATTCTCATCACTCCCCCCTAATAATTTTTTTAAAGATTTTCTCGCCCGGTGCAAATATGTCTTTACCGTTCCCTCTGGCACATTCATTTGCCACGCAATTTGATGAATTGGAAGATCATAATAATAATATAAAATGATTACTGTTTGATAATTTTCATCCAACCTTTGAATTGCTCCCTGCAAATCAATATTTTGTTCAATTTGATGTAGTTTGCTTGGCATCCCGCCATATGTATCTGCTTTTCTTCCATCCTCTAACTTCTTCACTTTTTTCTTTTCACCTAATAGCTGATAGGCATTATGTATAAGAATACGTGTCAACCATGTCAAAAAATAGTTTGGTTTCTTTAATTGATCTATGGATAAGTACGCTTTATATACTGTTTCCTGTACAACGTCCAGTGCATCTTCTTTATTCTGTACATACAGATAAGCAGTGCGGTACAACTGGTCTTGATATAGGCTAATAAGCTGTTCAAAAGCTGCATCGTCACCTTTTTTTGCTTTTTTGACTAATTTTATTTCATCCATCGTATCCCCTCCTTTCATCTATTAGATAAATAAAAGTACAGTTTGGTTTCAAAAAAATTATATTTTCATTCCATACAAAAGAGCACATCCAATAGAATGTGCCCTTTCCAGACTGTATTACTTATCGTTTTCTTCTTTTTCCTTATCGAACCATAGTAACTCATCGTCATCAACTTCACCATTATAGTTGATAAGTACCTCTTCTCCTGCTTTTATATCCTTATAAGCAAAGAAATTAAACGTATGATTTTCAAAGACAATCTCATATGTTGCATTCGGCGTATAAGAATGGTTAAATAGCATGCCATACCCTAAAAGAATTGCCGTATGATTCACTCCATACTCAAATGCGTAGTCAGCAAGTAACGTTTTCTCTATAAACTCATGCTGTTCATTTGGGTAAGAGATAACTGGTGCTGCGTGTATAAGCTCACCTTTTTTTATATCACGAGTCGCAAATACACCTCTATTAAATTCTCCATCACTAAGTTCAGAAGTCTTTATTTCAATCATATTCGTCACCTATACATTTCTTTCTCTGAAGTATTTTATCTTCTTAAGCTTGGCAGATAATGACGAGAAAAGCAATTGGTTTTATTTTTCTTATGCTATAAAACAATACTGGATAAGGAATCTCACTTCTAAGATCCTTCCGTACCATAGTCCTGGATCGTTAACTTTATGCTGTATTTGATTGGAACCTTACTAAATGTTTTATCCCAATCTTTTTCGACCTTTTTCCATACCTTTGGATACTCAATTTTCAATCTGTTACCGAAGCCAGCCACATCGGTGTGATATTCCTTTTGAATTTTTTTCAATGTACGCTTCACCAATCGATTCACTTCTTGTTTCGCAGCTTTTTCTACACTTTTTAGAAACTTATTTTCAAAAGGTTTTCCCGAAGTGACCCAGTTTTCAGATATCCGTCCCTCTGATTGAATATCCACATCAAAAGAGATATTATCCCCTTTAACGTGGGGTTGAATTTTACTTTTCATAGATTTCACTTCATACATGATGGGTTTTCCTGTCTTTGCATCAAAACTTTTCACTAAACCGCTTTTCCCTTTCCCAGTTAGCCATGTTAAGCCTTCCACCTCATTTTCATTCAAAAAGCCACGCAGTTTTTTTGTCTTTCCTTTGATTACGGCAGCGCCCGCAAATTTCACTTCTCCATTTACCGAAATCACATTTGGCAAAAGAAAACTATCTCCTGACTTTATCTTTCCTGATAATTTAGCAAGCGGCATAGGAGGTAAAATCCGCGATGATCTATATTGATTATCCGCAATTCCAAGCAAAAGAAACGCTGGAATTTCTCCTTTTTCCTTCGATTTCAAGGTCTCGCTAGCTCGCCCTTTACTAATCAACACGAGACAATTTGGTCTTATCTCATTATCACGGATATAAATATCCAGCAGCTGTTTCAAACTATACGTCCGCGCAAGATTTTCACTAACAACAATCACTTTCGTGTGATGAAAAATTATAGGCCTCTGCCGTCTTAATGCAACTTCACGAATCGATTGGTGAAGGGAATCTCCAGTTTCAGAAATATTCGTGTAAGGTTTTTGTTGCGATATTCCACCTTTTCCTCCTCCTGATGCTAATTGTGGTGTAACCAATTGATAGGTTGATGTTACAAGATTTTTTTTCTGATAACCTCCTCCTTGTTCTTCTATCTCTCTCTCAACATTCGTCTCCTTTCCTTTATCAATTGCCAAACCTACCGCGAAACCAAGTTCTTCAATTTCATGACTGCTCCAACATCCTGTAAGAGCCAGAAGCAAAAGAACTGATGATACAACGAAAAGAAGCCGTATATTATTCACACTTCGGTTCATTCTTTCTCTTCCTCCATTTCGAAATTACAAGAAGAAGCAGTGGAAAGATACCGAATAATACAAGCGCTACATTGCCAATCATATCCCCAAATTTAAATAGATCATTAATGTTTTTCGGTATCTCAGCAATAATGTAAATAATCGGAAGAAGCCCATACATAAATGAGTGACTATTCTTGTTAAAAAGCTGTGCTAATCCCAAGGCTGCAGCATAGTAACAGATTGTATAAGTTGCAAATATTTGCATGATCCATATCACAAGTAATAAAGACTCAAACCGTTCAAATATCAAACCGGGGATTTCAAAACTTCGCATAAGATCAATTGTAGGCCAGGTTCTCATTATCACCCCATCAACTGAAAACGCTCCTATCACCATAACAACTGTCACGACATAAAAGACTAAGGGAATAGCGGTTCCGATGAGAACGACTTTTACAGCCTGGAGTGGTTGTTTCATAAATGCCAAAAGGATCAACATGATTTCGGCTCCTGAATATGCGAGAGTTGTTGTTTTTATGCCTTTTAATACTGGCATAACTCCTAACCCTAATACAGGACGGAGATTATCTAACTCAAATATTCCAATACTCATAAAGGAAGTCAGCAAAAAAATGAAGACTGTAATTGGAAAGATTATTTCAAACAGGCGAGCTATCGAGTTTATACCGCCTAAGTTCAAATAAATACTTACCCACATAAACGGCATGATAATAGCCCACCCAGGGGTGCCTTCCAATAAAAAAAAACTTGTTACTTCTCCTAGCACTCTAACTTCAAATGAGGAAAGCATAACAAAGTAGCCTACAATGAGTAGACTAAGTAACGCCCCCACCCATTTTCCTACAATGTCTTGACTATATTGATAAAAAGTTTTTCCAGGAAACTGTTGACTTAATTTAACGATGATTACCCCTGCAACCATCGCAATTCCCCCCCCGACAATAACAGTTATCCAAACATCTGGTGTCTTGACTTTCTCCGCAGCTGTTCTAGGCAGAGTAAGAATTCCTACTGCAAGTATATAATTAATAAGAATGACAACTGCTTGGGAAGTCGGAATTCGATCTTTTGGACCGGTAATCATCACTCTTCACTTCCTTTTCGTATTGAATCTTTGGGCTTCATCATTGTCGGACGACGTTTCATCATCTGAAGTGGCATACGTATCACAAAATCCTTCCAATCACTAAGTCGATAAAGAACGGCTGGACTAGCATAGGGCACACCAAAACTCTTCAATCTCGCTACATGACTGCATAAGAAAAGAAAAAACAAGATGACCCCATATAATCCAAATATGGCAGCACAAAACATAGCTACAAAACGAAGAATACGAAGTGGAATTGCTGCACTATAATGTGAGAGAGCGAAGGAGGAAATAGCGGTTGCTGCTACTACGATGACCATAACTGGACTGACAATCCCTGCCTGTACTGCAGCCTCTCCAATGATTAATCCACCGACAATCCCCATCGCTGAACCAATCGGTTTAGGTAAACGTAATCCTGCTTCCCGTAAAATTTCGATGGCTATTTCCATAAACAGCGCTTCTATAATTGCAGGAAACGGAACCCCTTCTCGTCCTCCTATGATTGAAATAGCTAACTTAGTTGGAATCAATCCGGGGTGAAATGAGATAAAAGAAATATATAAAGCAGGTACAAAAAGAGAAATTATAGCTGCTCCAAAACGCAATAAACGGATAAATGTGCCTGGAATCCAACGTTCATAATAATCTTCAGGTGATTGCATCAGCATGCTAAATGTAACTGGTACAATTAAAGCAAAAGGCGTTCCATCCAATAAAATTGCAACCCGTCCTTCCATTAAGGCTGCGATAACCCGATCCGGGCGCTCCGTACTCTGCACTTGTGGAAAAGGACTGAGGTAATTATCTTCAATGAGCTGCTCTACATACCCTGATTCCGGTACATTATCAATATCGATTTTCTGAATTCTTTTCTTAACCTCTTCTACTAACTCTGAGTCAGCAATCTCTTTCATATAGGCAATAACCAACTCTTTTTTTGCTCGCGTTCCTACCTGGAATTTTATTAATGATAAATCCTCATTTTCACCATGTAGCCGTAACAAAGCGGTATTCTCACATAAAACTTCTGTGAATCCTATCCGCGGCCCTCTAACTGACACTTCTGATATGGGCTCTTCAACATTCCGTGTTTTCCCTTTTTTTGTATAAAGAATGAATACATCTGATAATCCATCAATCAAAAGTGCTGTTGAGCCCATCAAAACTTTCGACATCAATCCTTTTATAGAATGCACTTCTTCTATACCACTAACAGTAAGGACTCGATTCTTAATAAACTCTTTTGAAATGGTACCTTCCACATAAGACGGCACACTCTTGTACTCTTCATAAAAATTAAACATCAATGACTTCATAATATGCATGTCGATAAGATCTTTATCCGACAGTCCTTCGACAAAAACAAGTGCTGCTCTAACATTTGTACACCCTATGTTAAACTCTCGAATGTGTACATCGGAGTTATAACGAATTTCTTCCTTTACACTCGCTAAATCCACGGTGAAATTGCCTGTAAAATGACCTGTTCCACTTTGCTCCTTATATGTATCACCTTGTTTTTCTATCTGTTTCATCTTTGATTCCTGTTCTTTCACCCTCATCACTCTTTCTCTAATGTACGGATCCAGCTAAAAACTCGCGAGGCCACATAAGGAACGAAAAATACGATAAAAGCTTGCACAAACACTTTCCAATCTGGAAGATAAGAAATAAGCGGTTTCCACATTTTAATCACCCAATATCAGCAGTTGACACTGCAATTTTTTATCCTAATTGGAATTTCTTAAGCATTATTATGTCTGATGTGCGGAAATTTAATCCATTTAAGGAATTACCATCACTTTTTGGTTTATATTAACCTTCTACTATCAAAAATTTATAATTGGATATATGATTAGGCAAAAAATACATCTTGTTATAAAGAGTGATCCTTCTTTGTTTATTACTAACGATGAAGCATGCTCTTGCACAATCAAAAAAGAAGCATAACCCTAAGTTATGCTTCCTTTTATATATTTAAAAGAGTATCTCAATTGAATTAATTAAGTTTCCCTTTTTTAAACATCGTAACAATCGCCACAAACAACACAGAAATAATACCAGTTAAAAATAATACATAACTTACTGGAACTAAGAAGAAATAAGGTTCTACAAGCAAACCATCCGGTGCCACGCTACTATTTGAGGCATGGATACCAAGACAAATAATCCCTAATAATATTGGTGTAATAGCTAATAAGAATTTCTTTTTCATCATATATTCTCCTCGTTTTAAATAATTAAGATTCATTTTTTTCATATTCTAAAATGTCACATGGTTGGCATTCTAGAACTCAAGCAATAAAAAATGGGATTCCAGTAATCCAAACAAATACATTGAAAGGATTACATAAAGTGAAACTTTAATCATACGGATAATTCTTTCTGTTTCATAAAAAAGAAACACCCTTCAATTACTAACCATATAATAATCCAAAGTAAATTATAAATCAACAATATTTTATCGTAAAACAATAAATATTTATTATTTCAAATAAAAAAGTTTGTGGGACATTTACTGTTCCACAAACTTTTTTCACTTGAATTATACTGTTTTATAGAATAAATCGTTTACTAAAGAAAATATAAAAAGCACAAAATAAAACGAATGTCCCTGCATATATTAATAAATTTTCTACTTGTACAATATCAGCCAGTGGTCCGAATATAATCATCCCTAATGGCAAAGCACATGAGTTAGAAATTTGTACAAGACTAAACACCCTACCGTGCATGGAAGGCTCAACTTCCTCCTGCAATAAGACTGTAATTGGAGTGTTGAAACAAGGCATCGTTATTCCAATTAAGAAGTTAAACAACAAATATACGACAAATATTGGCGCGATACCTAATCCGATCATTATCAAGCCGTATAAAGCACATGCAAGAGCTGTCGTGTGCATGCGATTTCTAAAGCCACCCCACGCAGCGATTAAGATTCCTCCCACAGCAGCTCCAGCGCTGAAGGTCATTTCACTTGCTGTTAACCTCCACATTTCCGCACCAAAGGAACGACTCACCATTAAAGGTGTTAAAAATGCGGCAGGGCTTGCTAAAATCATTATGATAATCAATAACACGAGCAATCGCTTAATGAACACATTTTCTTTTAAATAAGCAAACCCTTCTTTTATACCTTGTACGTTAGACTTTTGCTTATTTTCCTTGTTTATATACGCTGGTACCTGAATCATAAACATGATGCCAATCCCGATGACTGCAGTAATAACATCAATAAAAAATGTAGATTCAATACTTGCTATAGAGAGAATTGCTCCGCTTGCTGCCGGTGAAAGAAACATGATTAAAGATGTAATGCTACTGTTTACTCCATTTACTTTCATAAGATTATCTTTTGGGACAATCTGTGGAATCAAAGCATTAACAGCTGGAGTTTGTATCCCAGTCCCAGCCGACCGAATTAGCAATACAATGAAAAGTAACCAAATGCTCTTATAACCCACTACAAATAAAATTGCTAAAATGAATGTCGCAAACGCAATTATCCCATCGGATAACATAATCATTTTCTTACGGTTATAACGATCTATCCACACGCCTGCGAATAAAGAAATCGCAATTTGCGGAAGGAAACCACAAACAGTAGAAATGGTCAACATCATCCCAGATGATGTTGTAAGTGTGATATACCATATAATTGCGTACTGAACCAATGATGAACCGAACAACGAAATGGTTTGTGCTGTTAGGAATAGAACGATTTTTGTTTTCCAATTGTTATCATACATAAATTTATTTACACCTCTTGTTTCATCTCAAGTATTTTGAATAGGATTTACATTACGCCATTTTCTATATTGAAAATGCTATCTGCCCACTCACGATAAAAATTTCCTTCATGAGAAACGAGTAATACACTTCCCTTAAACCGTACTAAAGCGTTTTGTAGAGCTTTCTTTGCTTCCGCATCCAAATGATTCGTTGGCTCATCTAAAATTAAAAAGTTACAAGGAGTTAGTAACAGTCTGCATAATTTTACTTTTGACTGTTCACCACCACTTAATGTACGAATCTCTTGTGTTACATTCGTGTCTTTTACACCGCACTGCGCTAAATGATGACGAATTTCTTTCATATTCAGTTTTGGAAACTGTTCTGAAATAATCTGAATTGGTGTCATTGCCCCGTTTTCCCATTTCAAATCTTGCTCATAATAACCAATTTTTATTGGGTCTGCAAAATCAAAATCCCCTGAAATGCTCGGAATGCGTCCAACTAAAGTTTTTAATAATGTAGATTTTCCAATGCCATTAAATCCTGTAATAACAAGCTTTTGGCCGCCTATAACTGAGAAATTCAATTTTGGCAAAAGAGCTGAGTTATAACCCACCTCAAGGTCATTTATCGTAAGAACCGTCTGTTTTGAAAGGTCAAGTTCACGAAAACGAATAGATGGTTTATGAGTAAAAGCAGGCGGGGCAATTCGCTCCATCCTTTCGAGCTGTTTTCTGCGCCCTTGCGCAATTTTAGAATTAACCCCAGCAATATTTCTTCGAATATATTCTTCCGTCTTTTCAATTTGTTTTTGTTGTGCGTGGTACTGACGAATATAATCCTTTCGTAAATGCTCCTTTTGTCTTAAAAAATCTGAGTATTTACCGTAGTACTTCTTGATTGTTCCAAACTCTATATCACATATACAAGAAGACACTTCTTCTAAGAAATCAAAATCATGAGAAACAACAATAAAAGCACCCTCAAACCCTACTAAATAACCAGTAAGCCATTCAACATGTTCTTTATCCAAAAAGTTCGTTGGCTCATCTAGCAACAGAACATTCGGTTTTTCAAGTAGCAACTTTGCCAAAATCACTTTCGCTCTTTGTCCACCGCTTAATTCTTCGATTCTACGATCCATACCAATCGCATCAATTCCTAAACCAGCAGCAATTTTATTTATTGTGCTATCTATCGAGTAAAATTCCTGTGCTTCAAGCTGTTCTTGATACTCAGCTGCTTGTAACAATTGCTCTTCATCGCCAGTTATCGCACTCTCCTCATATAACTTACTCATTCTTTTTTCCATTTCAAATAAATCTATAAAAGCCATTTTTAAATATGCTAAAACCGTATGATTCCCATCAATTTCAGCATATTGATCCAAATGTCCAATTTGAATATTAGATTGCCATTTTATATCGCCGGCATCAGGAATAACTTCTCCCATCAATATTTTTATTAACGTACTTTTTCCCGATCCATTTTGTCCTACTACTCCCATATGTTCTCCTTTGTATAAATCAAAAGTAGCATTTTCATATAAGATTTTATCTATAAAACAATGTGATACATTTTCAACTTTAAGTAAGCTCATAATGATCCCTCTTTTCCTAAGAATAAAAAAAGCAGAGGGATAGCGTCATCCGACACTAGCCCTCTGCTTCGTAATTTTTGCTATACTACTCCAATTTGTAACAGCTCATTGGAATACTATACACAAAGGGCCATAGACAAAGCATTGTCTATGGCCCTTTCATCTATTACTCATCAGCTAATAGTCATAACCAAATAAGCATAGCAAAACTACACTTTTTTCGAAGACTATTCAGCCGATGAATATGAGAGACATTATGCTCCCAGATTAAGCTCCGTACAACGCTTCACCGTATACATTTGTGCGGAGCAAAGTTTTCTAACGAGTTTTACAAATTTTATATAAAGCATTTCAAGCACCTTCCTTATTCTTAAAGGGGATTTTAGCATATGTTTCTGCAAAAGGTCAAGAAATAACCAAATACTGTAATCAAAAACTACATACTTCTATTCGATTTTTTACACTCTTATGCGATTGGCGTTCCATTTGCAACAGGCTCATCCGGTTTTAACAGCACAACGTCCCCTTCTTCTGGTACACCTCCTACTACTAATACCTCAGATTTAAAACCTGCGATACGTCTAGGAGGAAAATTCACAACTGCGATTACTTGCTGGCCAATAAGTTGTTCTGGTTCATATCTTCGCGTAATTTGAGCTGAAGATTGTTTAAGGCCCATCTCACCGAAATCAATTTTTAATTTTATAGCCGGTTTCCGCGCTTCCGGAAATGGTATGGCTTCTATTACAGTCCCAACACGAATATCTAATTTCATAAAATCCTCAATGCTTGCCACATATATTACCTCCTGTTTTTACAATATCCATATTTACATTTTAGACACATACAATGAGATTTTTTTTACTGAAAATCAGTAATTTTTAACCATATGTCATGTATTCGTTACAAATGAAAAGTTACCTTTTCGATATTGGCTCGGTGTGATTCCCTCATATTTTTGGAATAAACGCGTTAAGGAAGATTGGTGCTCTAATCCTACTTGAATTGCAATGTGCAAAATAGGTAAATTGGTATTTCGTAATAAGTCTTTCGCCTTATTCAAGCGCACTTCTTGTATATATACCGATGGAGATTTCCCTGTCTCTTTTAGAAACCAATCTGAATAATAGGAACGATTATAATGCTCAAGTTCCGCAAGTTTTTGTACCGTTATATTCTCATGATAATGTTCGTGGATATATTGAATCGACTTAGGTTGTTGCTCTTGTCGTAAACAATGTGAAATATACGGATAGAGCTCTTTAAGCGCAGATCTTCCCTGTTCTATTCCATCCAGGATAAGATAGCGAATCCCTTTCCACTGATTCGTAAATTGATAAGAAATCCCCCTATTTTGTAACTCACCAGCAGGAATCATAAAATAAGGGATATCTAGAACCAAAAATTCATTACGTACAGAAGAATGAAAAGTATGATCACATTCAGGAGGAACAAAAAATAATGTTTGTTGGTCTATGAGAAGGTTTTGTGCCCCAGCCTTTATAACAAGTTCTCCTTGAAGGGGTAAAATGAGCTGGGCATAACTATGGGAATGTGTATCTTTAGCAGCTGTATACATTCGGCGTTCCGCTACAATCTCTTTATATGTTTCCATTGCATTTTCTCCCTTTTGATATTTGGATTCATAATACCAAAAAAAGTAGTGCGAACCAATAGCTTGGTCTGCACTACTTTTTATCTAATGCTTCTTCAAATCCCTCATATTAGATATATATAAAGCAATAACTAAAATAAGAATAGCCCCTGCATATAATAATGTTTCAAGTGGTTCCTCATGAGAAACGATAATTAATCGAATTAGCGCTGTAATTCCTATATAAATAAAATATCGTAGCGGAAAGTGATAATTCGATTTGAAGTACTTAATAATTAATGCGATAAATTCAAAGTATAAAAAGTAAACAATAATACTTTCAACTAGCTTATAAGACGTATATTTTTTTGTGGAAAATATGTATTGTATAAATGTGATTGTTTCATTAATTAAAAAGATAGATAGAACAATGGATAGGATAATAAGAGCTGTATTTAATATCCATTGTAAAACACTTGCAATAAATTCATCAACATTAAATGATCGCATTTTCTAGCACTCCTCTATAGGTGAATCATACTCATTTATTATAGCAAAATTATCCTGCCATATAAATTTTAGAAGTGTTAAATTATAGTTTCACTTGATTTTTTTTCCAAAACATTAAAACTACACACGTAATACCTTGCATTACAAGTTAATTCCATGTTACCTTTACCATAACACTTGCATTGCAAGGTATTAAAAGGATATATGAATCGGAGGCTAACATGGCTGACTCAACACAAATGCTAAAAGGAATTCTGGATGGTTGCATTTTAGCTATCATTCAAGAAGGTGAAGTATACGGTTATGAATTAACAGAGAAGTTGCATAGCTACGGTTTTCACTCTTTTAGTGAAGGCACAATCTATCCATTACTATTACGTATGCAAAAAGAAGGATTGCTTACGAGTGTATTAAAAGAATCAACTGCTGGCCCTAAGCGAAAATACTATCAATTATCAGAATTAGGTGAAAAAGAACTAAGCAGTTTTAAAGAACGCTGGACTAATTTAAAAATATCGGTAGAAAAAGTGATAAGTAAAGGGAGTGAATAACATGTTATCAACAAAATCCGAACAATTTTTAATCGAACTCAGAATGTATTTATTACAACGCGGAAAAAAAGATGAAGATATCAATGCGATAGTGGAAGAGCTAGAAGTTCATTTAACAGAAGCTGAATCAAGAGGGCAAAGTGTCGATCATATCATTGGGAAAAGTCGTAAACAGCATATGAAAAATATCGGGAAAGAACTTCCAACAGACAAAGAAGGGTTACTCATAATAATTCCCGCTGCGATTTTAGTGATTATTGCTTATATGTGCGTAGCTCCAGCCATTAGAGGAACATTCAAAATTTCACAAAACATATTGCTATTTGGATCACTACCAGTCTTCTTAACAATGGCACTATTTGCATTTGTATTCTTTAAAGGACTTCCGAAAGTATATCCATCTACGAAAAATTCAATGATTCTTTTAATAATAACGCAGCTCATTACTATCGGAGGATGGGTTGGCTTTTATCTTTGGTTAGATGGCAGACTTGATACAGACTATTTCATCGCAACTCCTATGCAAAGCTATATCATTGCTAGTGTATGTATCCTTATTTTCATTGCATTTGCATTGTATACAAAATCATGGGCTACAATTTTGGTTGCATTCGTAATTTGTATCGGTCCAATTTTAGAACATGTGATTCCAGCTGAAATAAACAAAGATCCAAAGTATATTACACTAACGATTATCATTAGTATCGTTATAGGTATTTTACTAATAATCTATTTCTACAAGAAAGCGAAAACCACTTCCAATACTTAAGAAGTGGTTTTCTTTTTACTCCATAAGCGTTAAAAAATCACCTTTTCATCAAACGAAAAGGTGATTTTTTGTGAAACTATATTAAAGTTTTCTAAATTGTAACTAGTGAATATCATGCTTCTTGAAATTGCCGCCCTTTACTTCTGCTACGTCATATACCGTAATAAAGGCACTTTCATCAATTTCATGAATGATTTCTTTCATTTTACTTTCTTCTAAACGGTTAATCACACAAGTGATTTCTTTAAATTTCTCTCTTGAATAACCGCCGTACACTTCATTATACGTTGCACTTCGGCCCAAGCGCTCTCGAATTGTTTCTACCATTAATTCAGGTTCCTTTGTGATAATTTTAAATGTTTTAGAACCACTTAAACCTACCTCAACGATATGAATGACTTTAGAAGCGATAAAGTACGCAATTGCTGAAAGAATCGCTCCTTGCAGACCAAACACTGTTGAAACAACAATAAAGACAAACATGTTTAAAAATAAGATAAGATCACTTGTTCCAAAAGGTAATTTTCGCGAAAGTAATACAGCTAACATATCGATTCCATCTAATGCGCCACCGTTACGCAATGCTAGTCCCATACCAAAACCGATAATAATACCACCGACAACGGTAACTAACAATGTATCACCGTGAATAATAGTTGGTACGTCATGCATAAGAACAGTACCGATTGCTAGTGAAGCAATACCGATAACTGAATAAATAGCAAAATTTCTACCAATTTGCTTATACCCTAACCAAACAAAGGGGATGTTAAAGATTGCGATTAGAAGTCCTAATGGTAATCCAAATAATTGTGAACTAACGATACTTAAACCCGTCACACCACCATCTGAAACGTTGTTTGGGATTAATACCGCTTCTAGTCCGTATGCTGTTATAAATGCACCAATAATAATCGCTAATGCTCGTAAAACGATTTTTAGTTTATTGGGCTTGCGCTTTTTGATTGTACTCATATAATTCCTCGTTTCAAACTAGTTTCTTTTTTCATTCTTAATAACTATTGTAACACATTCCCATTTTAAGTAGAAATCTTCACAATCTCTTCTAAAATGCAAAGCATATCCATTTTCTTTTAAGTTATCATTCAACAAAATGTCACGATTATGGAATTACAGAACGGACATATTTTCAGCTACTTCACTTTTAAATCACTCTTGCTTTTCTTGAGATTTTTTCACCTCAACAACATCTATAGATGACATCGCATTCATTTCTGTTAACTTTGTTCATTCTTCGGTAGTATTTGCAATTGAATTCATGTTATCAGAAAGATAAAGTGAAAATTTAATCAGTTGGTTTTTCTTCATCCTCCACTGATTATTAGCCCTCACCAATAAGGCTTTTTTGTGATAAAAAACATGTTGTTTATTTTTAGAATTGACATGACATTATATTAAATCTATACTGTGAGTAACATATTACTGTTAATGACAGTAATATGTTACTCACAGTAATACTTTTAATGTTATGATGACAAAAAATATTTTTTACATTTAATACAGGAGGTTAGAATTTTATGAAACATACAGGAAGACATACAGGTGCATTTCTTTTACTGTTTTTAACGGAGGGAGATAGCTATGGTGGGAAACTTCTACAGAAATGTGAAGAAGAGCTTCCCGTCAATCCAATCGATAGTGCCATCATATACCGCACCCTAAAAAAATTAGAAAAAGAAGGTGCTGTTGAATCTTATTTGGATACATCTGATCAAGATAAGCCGAGAAAGGTATACAAAATTACTACAGTGGGAAAAAAACAATTAGAAGAGTTTCAAATAGATATTGAAGAAAAAATTAAAAACTTATCATTTTTCTTAGACAAATATAAAGACTGGAAAGAGTCTAATCATGATTAACGGCGCTCTCCTTTACTCTTTAGCCATTATTCTTATCAGTATTTCGTTTGTAAAGGATCGGAATAAAACAAAAGATGCTCTATTAAAGTCATGGAAAATGTTTCGTAATCTTATACCTTCCATGCTATCAATTATGCTTTTCGTTGGACTATCCCTATCGATATTAACACCTTCCTTCATTTCTTCCATAATTGGTGAAAAATCTGGATTCATCGGTATCGTTTATTCAACAATAATTGGCTCTGTTGCACTCATTCCAAGCTTTGTTGTGTTTCCTCTTGGAAATACATTAGTCCAAAATGGTGCGGGCCTCCCTCAAGTTGCAGCATTAATGTCTACATTAATGTCAGTCGGAATCACAACTTTACCGATGGAACAAAAAATATTTGGGCGAAGTTTTGCCTATGCTCGTAATGCCTCTGCCTTATTCATATCTCTCCTATTCTCATATATCATTTGGGTGGTGATGGTATGAATGAATTAAAAAGATATCGATTCTTTTTCATTTTACTATTGGGGCTCATTATATTGACTTTTATAAACCAATCATTGGGATGGAACGCATTTCAATTAACAGGAAAAAGTATTTTAGATATGCTCTTTCTACTTCCTCCTGTCTTAATATTCGTAGGGTTACTGGACCAATGGGTAAAGAAAGAAACATTAATTAAATATATGGGAGAAAAATCTGGTATCTATGGAATCTTATTCTCCCTATTATTAGGAGGAATTGCAGCCGGCCCCCTCTACGTCGCATTTCCAATTGCAGCACTTTTATTAAAAAAAGGGGCAGGTATTAGGTACATCGTATTTTTCTTAGGTGTTTGGACAACTGCAAAGTTACCGATCATAGTGTATGAATTCTCTTCATTTGGAGCTACATTTACACTCATTCACATTTGCTTCGGTCTATTATTTTTCTATTTAATGGGCATCATTTTTGAGAAATTTTATGATCAACGGCAATTGTTACAATATGATATAACGAAAGAAGTTTAGATTTAGATCAATAAGTCTTTAAGGCCTTCCATCCGAGGTTCTTCTATAGCTGTAACCTTTAAAGGTACAACGATATGACTCGCATTTTTCAAACAACTTTAAAAAGCCTTACTACACACAAATTGTAGTAAGGCTCTTACTATCCAAGATATAAAGTTAACGACTTTATTATCTCTATACAAATAGGGATTAGCAAATAACGTTACTATCCCCTCCGAAGAAAAGAAACCTTATTTCAACTTTCCTATTGATAGGTTAACACGATAATTCCCATACTTTAATAGTCGTCCTAGAAAGTTATCCAAGTCTTCATTGGAAGCAAAATGTGTTTTTAATAAATAACACCCCTCACCACTTATACGGTGTACTTCAGAAATTCCTTCTTCTTTTTGAAAGAAATTCATAAACTCTTGATGATTAGCTGTTGTTACGAACAAAGTAACAAATGCAGTCACTGTTTGTCCTAGTTTGATTCGGTTTATTGCGATTGTATATTGTTCAATAATCCCTAAATCCTCTAATCTCCGAATTCGATTTCCTACAGCCTGTCCCGTCATATGTATTTTTTGACCAAGTTCTTTCCATTGTATTCTTGAGTTTTCTCCTAATGATTTCAGTATCTCAAAATCTGTTTGATCAATGATATAAACCAATCCTTTCACCGTGAAAGTAGAAAGCCAGAAAGTGTTTCGCCAACTTATTCTGCTTATCGATACAATTCACTATACTTAGTTTATCCTCTCACATCACATTGTTTATCAGTTATATTTACTTATAACACAGAGGACGCAACAAAAAAATACATCTAGATTTAAAGGAGGTTACAAATATGTTATTACAAGATATTTTATCGTTCAATGAACAATTTGTAGAAAATAAGGAATACGCTCCTCGTGAAGCGACAAAAATGCCTAAAAAACGTATGGTTGTTGTTTCTTGCATGGATGCTCGTTTAATTGAGCTACTTCCAAAAGCTTTAGATATACACGATGGTGATGCAAAAGTTATCAGAAATGCAGGTGGTAAGATTGCTTCTCCTTTCGATAGTGTTATGCAAAGTGTTGTAGCATCAGTATATGATCTAAATGCAGATGAAATCTTTCTTATCGGACACCATAGATGTGGTGCGAGTCAAACTAATCCAAAAGGAACACTTCAAAAAATATTAGATCGTGGAGTAGCTTCACCAGAAATTTTATCAGCTATTGAATATGCTGGTGTTGACCTTGAAAAATGGTTATTTGGATTCGATGATGTCTGCGATTCAACTCAAGCTAATGTTGATTTAGTAAGAAATCATCCACTTATTCCAAAAGATGTTCCTGTACATGGTTTAGTTATTGATCCTCACACAGGTAAATTAGATTTAGTAGTTGATGGATATAAAGCATTAAATGGTATGAAAAATTAATTATTATTACTTAAATGAAGGGAAGTTATTAGATATGAATAGACAAGAAGCTACGCAAAAAATTATGGAAGCAAAAATTAAAAAAGGTTTAACATGGGAAGAAATTTCAAAAGTAAGTGAAAACTCTGAGACTTGGGTTGTAACAGCGTTATTAGGACAAGCTACAATGACACGTTCAGAAGCAGAAAAAATCGGTAAACTATTAGAATTAGATGAAGAAGTAGTTCAAGCATTAACAGTAGTTCCGTTTAGAGGTCAAGTAATGCAAATGCCTCCTACTGACCCAATCTTATATCGATTATATGAAATGATGTTACAATACGCACCAACTCTTAGAGAATTAATCTTAGAAAAAGCTGGCGAAGGTGTAATGAGTGCAATTAACTTCAATCTAGGTGTGGACACACAAGAAGATCCAAAAGGTGGCGATCCTCGTATCGTTATTACACTTAACGGGAAATTCTTACCATTCCGTACATGGTAATTAATTGAAAATCTATCTATACAATTAAAGTAATTTATAGTTCTAAAAAAATCCATCCTTTTTAATCTAACTGTGTAGAAAGGATGGATTTTTACTATGAGGTTCTTTTTCGGCAAAGGAGAGTAATATGAATAAAAAATATTTTGATACGAGCTTTAGTATTCTACAGTGGTTTGTGTTTCTATTAGCAAATGCAATTGCATTGCCTATCATTATCGGTAGCATATTCCATTTATCAATAGAAGATATCTCAACATTAATGCAGAGAACTTTTTTAGTTGTGGGAGTAAGTTCATTTATACAAGCATGGTTTGGGCATCGCTATCCCATTGCGGATGGTCCAGCCGGTTCATGGGTAAGTATATTTGTCATATTGGGACAAGTCGCTATGCATCAGGGACAAAGTGCAAAAGATGTATTACAACTTTTAGAAGGCGGATTAATTATTGCAGGTATATTACTCTTCGTCCTTGGTATAACAGGGCTTGTGCATCGAACCTTACGTTTATTTACACCTTTGGTTACAGGAACTTTTCTTTTAATTTTAGCTCTTCAGCTTAGTGGTGTGTTACTAAAAGGAATGATGGGATTACAAGGATCTGTAACTCATCCTGATTATACAACAGCTACTATTGCGCTCTTTGTTTTTGCCCTTATTACTTTCTTATCAATTAAAGGGAAAGGGTGGATGAAAAGTTACGCTGTGTTACTTGGAATTTCATGTGGTTGGCTTTTATATGCTTTATTAGGAAAATCATCTCATACGCCTTCACACACACCTTTAGTTAAGTTACCAGAGATATTTGCTTGGGGCACACCTAGATTCGATATTGGAATGACTCTAACCGCAACTTTATTTACATTTCTTTTAGTTGCAAATACGATTGCTGCTATTTCGGCTGTAAAACAAGTGGCCCCGTTATCTAAAGAAAATGAAAAGCAAACACTGAACCGTGGTGTATGGGTCGGAGGTATATCACATGTTATCTCGTCGTTGTTCTCTACAATTGGAATTGTACCATTACCTGCGTCAGCAGGATTTATTCAACTAACAGGACAAAGAAAAATGAAGTCGTTCCTTATAGCAAGTCTCATATTAGCAGGAATTTCTTTTATTCCCTTAATTGTAAGCTTTATATCCTTACTACCAGGTCCTATCGCTAATGCTGCACTTTTAGCAACATTTGTCCAAATGATAGGAATTTCATTTCAATCGATTTTACGTGAAGAATTAAATCAACGGCGACTAACTATATTAGGAATTGCATTATTAATTAGTTTGGGAATAATGTTTCTTCCAGAAAGTGCATTTAGCGGAATTCCTTCTTCCTTACAATATGTTTTAAGTAACGGATTACTCGTAGGTACCATGATTGTCATTCTACTGGAACAATTTTGGAAAGAGTAAAGTATTTATATACTTATTTATAAAAAGAAGTATTAGATGGATTTAATAATTGATTTTTCAGATGAAACTGCAATGGTAAAAGAAGAATATTTTAATCTTATTAGAACATTATTAGAAAGTTTAACTTAGTGGAAGCATAAGTTGACCAAAACGGCCATCTTATGCTTCTTGTTATACAAAATGTGACTTAACTCATAAAGTTGCACACCAATAACCCATAACTTTGCATAAAATTATGGGTTTTCAGTCCTAATACTGTAAAATCCCCACTCAAAATTACCCATAAAATTGCAGAAAGTTTATTTTGGAAGCATAACATTGCAAGCAGTTCTACGTTAAACTTTCCTCCTACTAAATAAATAAACTATCCCAAAATAGTACCTTGAGATAGCCTTTTTATTACTTATCTTATTCCAACACATTATTTCATTGAAAAACACCTCGGAATACGATTCACTTTTGCAATTCTTATTCATCAAAAATTAATTAGACAAAACTCCATTGATTCCTTCTATATCAGCTTTTGATAAAGTTATATGACTAGCTTTAACATTTCCACTTACTTGTTCAGGTCTTTTTCCACCAGGGATTACTGCATCTACTCCCTCTTGAACAAGTAACCAAGAAAGTGCAAGGTTTGGAAGACTTATACCTTTTTCTCGTGCAATCATTTTCAGCTTCTCAACTTTTTCTATATTCTTTTGATAAATTGCTGGCTTAAATAAATCTACATCATTTCTCCAGTCTGCTTTTTCAAGGACAAAATCTTTCGTATATTTTCCACCTAAAATACCAAATGCAAGAGGGCCGTATGGAATATAAGAAATCTCATTTTGTACACAATATGGTAATAAAGTTTCTTCTGCAGATCTATCTAGCATATTATATGGACATTGTACGGCTGAGATTTCATTTGAAAAATTAGCTGCTTTTAATTGCTCTAAATCTACATTTGATATCCCAATTGCTCTAATTTTCCCTTCTTCTTTTAAACGTGAAAGCTCTCCAACTGATTCTGAAAGTGGAACACTTGGGTCTACAAGGTGAATATAATATAAATCAATGTAATCTGTTTTTAAACGTTTTAAGCTATTTTCTACTGCTGTTCTCATATATTTCGGTGAATTATTAATTCTTGTTGAGCCATCATTTAATTTCTCAATTCCACCTTTAGTTGCAATAACTAATTCGGAACGTTTATGTTTAATCGTTTCACCTAAAATTTCTTCAGATCGTCCAAGTCCATAAGAATCAGATGTATCAAAGAATGTTACGCCTCCCCTTATTGCTTCTTCAATCATTTTCTTTCCCTGTTCTTCATCAATGTTTGTATAGAGATTATGTCCTCCTACTGCATTTGTTCCAAAACCAATTTCTGAAATTTTAATATTTGTTTTCTTTAATTGAGAAAAATCCATTTAAATAACCCCTTTTCCATTTAATTTTAAGCATTTTTAATTTTTAAATCTTGATTGACTTGAACTTGCTTTTCTTCTTTACTATCAAATAACCATCCTACTAAGACAACCCCAATACATAATACAGTTAAAAGTGCTGCAATTAATGGAATTGCCTTTAAACCTAAACTAGTGTTAATTACTACCCCTCCCACAAATGATCCTAAAGCAATTCCCAAGTTAAATGCGCTAATATTTAAAGAAGCTGCAATATTAGGTGCTCCTTTCGCTTTTGCAATAACTCGCATTTGTAGACCTGGTACATGCCCAAACGAAGTAAATCCCCATAAAAATACAGTAATAACAGCTAAAGTTTTATATTCACTTGTTATATAGAAACTTCCCATAACAAGTGTTAATAAAGCGAGCATACCAATAATTGTAGGCATAGGCTTCCAATCTGAAAGTCTACCAGCTACTGTATTACCTATTGTTAATCCTAATCCATACAATAGGAGAATCGGTGTAATCGCACTAGCACTAAATTTTGTAATATCTGTTAAAGTTGGTGCAATGTATGTAAATGCCGCAAAAACCCCTACGAAACTAAGAATAGTCATTAATAAAGTAAGTTGAACTTGTGGCTTTTTCAGCACTCGAATTTCTTGACGAAAACTTGGAACGGACGTAAGAGCTATTTGTGGAATGAACTTTGTGATACATAATATTGCCACAACCCCTAATGCACTAATAATCCAAAAAGATGCTCTCCATCCTAGACTTTGTCCAACAAAAGTACCTAATGGTACACCTATAATATTGGCAACAGATACCCCTGTAAAGATCATTGCAACGGCACTTGATTGCTTTTCAGGAGGAACTAATCTTGAAGCTACAACAGACCCTACACCAAAAAATGTTCCATGAGCAAAAGCTGCTAATACCCTTGATACTAAAAGGAATTCATATGTAGGAGCAACTGCACATAATGTATTACCGATTACAAACAATAACATCAACATCAATAATAGTTTTTTACGCTGCATCTTTCCTGTTAAAGCAGTAAGTAATGGAGCACCTATCGCTACTCCTATTGCGTAACCAGTTACTAATAATCCTGTAGAACTAATACTTACATTCAAATCTTTCGCTACATCTGGCAGAATACCCATGATAATGAATTCGGTAGTTCCAATTGCAAAGGTACTAATCATTAATGATATAAGTGCTAAACGTGTGTTAACATCTCGCTTTGCTCTATCTTTATTCATCTTCCAATATCAACTCCTTTTTATTCGTAAAGATATATTTCCATTGTTCTATAATGTTCGAACAATGGAAATATATCACGAAATATAGTATAGTTCAACTAAATAGACTTAACTTTTTATATTTTAAGAAGGTGATTAATTTGAGAACATTGTATCATCCAAACATGAATGAAATTCGCTTATCCTCTATCCTTTACGCTCTTAGCGATCAAATTAGGCTTAAAATAGTCATGGAGCTAGCAGGGAGAGGCGAACAGTCATGTAGCGCTCTAGATATTCCCATAGCTAAGTCAACACTTTCCCATCACTTTAAAGTTCTACGGGAATCTGGAGTGATCAACACAAGAATAGACGGAACACAACGTTTTATATCGATTCGAAAAGATGACATAAATAATCGTTTTCCTGGTTTATTACAAGCTATTTTACAAGCATCTGAACCATTTTGAATTTTTTGTAAATTATTTTTAGATAAACAAAAATCGCTGTCTTATATGAGGCGACTTTTGTTTATCTAAAGAATTATATCTATAGTAGTTCTAATTCTTTAATTGTTCCACACCAAACACTTATAAGAATAACCGCTAAAATGTCTTTTTTTACATAACTTTTGAGAAGTATATTCTTGCACAAAAAGAAAGCATAAACCTGCATTTTATGCAAAGTTATGCTTCCTGTTATACAATGTGACTTTACCCATAAAATTGCCGCTAAAGGAAGCATAACTTTGCCGGAAATCACATGTTTTTGAGGAGATTTAGTTGATTGTTTGAGGGGAAAGGAAGCATAACTTTGCCGTGAATTAATTATTAACCCATAAACTTGCCGTGGATTTTACAACAAGACAAATAAAAATACCTATTATCAGCATGAGACATTTAGGACTGATATTACAGTTAAAAATAAAAATAAAAATACGATCCAGATTATTATGATGATAATACTAAAAATTGCTACGGATTTGTGATTAATATCTTGGTACATTCTTGTTACTCCTTTCTTTGTTTTTGAGCTCTACTCTCTAAAATATAGATTTATATTTTACAAATAAGCTAATGACAACATATAATTGTAAACAAATTTTCCGATTTTTAAAGTGGCAAGGAAAACGAAAACAATCTTATTTTTTAGAAAAAGGTGAGGTAGCTATGCATTGGTTATTCAACAATAAAGTTCTTTTAGCAATTATCGTATCAACATTTTTAATTTCTATCTTAGCTTATCCGTTTAGTTATAACGAAATTCCGGTACACCTTAATGAATGGAATGAGCCTAATTTAATCGTAAAAAAATATATCGGACTGTTTATTTTTCCAGTATTTATGCTTATTGCCTATTACTTGAGTAAAATTTCAATTCAAGCTTTCTATGCAATATATTTATTTGCGATTCTTCACGCTGTAATAATTTATATGGCTATATATTAAAATTAAAGGTTGCTCTAAGAGTAACCTTTAATTTATTATTTGACCTTACCCTTAGGGGAACCTTTAAAATATTACTTGGTCTTACCTTCAGAAGAAACCTTAAAATAGAATTATAAATACATTTAATATTTTAGAGGGAGATGATTATAGTGAACATCAAAGAAGTTTCTGAGAAAACAGGTTTAACAAAGAAAGCCGTTAGATATTATGAGGAAATCGGGCTTATAGAAGTACATAAAGATCCAAAGAATCAATACAGAATTTATGATGTTAATGATGTTGAGAAATTGCACACCATAGCTTTTTTAAGGGAATTAGACTTTTCAATCAATCAAATCAAAAATATCTTGAATTGTGATGTAGACTTTATAGAGGAATTAAAAACTCAAGAAGGAAAAATAAATAATGATATCATGATTATTGAACGAAAAAGAAAGCAGATCAAAGTTGTAAAGGAGAATTGGAATTTAGGAAAATCATTTAAAGATATTTCTAAACTAATCGATTCTTCTCATCAATATATTGATCAATTACATGTAATTCTCCGAAAAATTTTTCCTGGTCCCTTTGGAGAATTCATAGGAATTTCCATGCATCCATTTTTAGATATAAAAATTAAAACTGTTGAAGAGATAAATAACATTAAGAAATTAATTAATCTATTAGATAATGTCCCTTCAATTCCCAATGATCACCCTTTAATTCAGCAAGTCCTAAATAATAATTTAAACGATATAGAAGGATTTAAAGAAAGTACTCAATTATTTTATGATGGAATCATCCAAAAAGACATGCGTATCGTTAATGATTATAAAGAAAAAATAAAAACTCAAATAAATACTATTAAAAACGATGAGAATTTGAGAGAGATGATTTCAAAACAAAATCAAATGTCTAAAGGCTTACCAGATTTAACAATGGATTCTGAATTTAGTACAATTTTAAAAGGATTAAATCCTAACTATAAAAAAATGGTGGAAAATCTCAACAAGATTCAGAATGAACTTAATAAGGAATTGGGTTTTAATTATCAAGATTATTTATTAAGTCTTTAATATTTATAAACAAGGATCAACCTAGCGTTTTTTTTAAATACCATGCGTTGATTTAAAAGCGACATTAAAAACATCCTGAAAGCATAAGTTTGCCGCAAATAAAAAGAACCATAAGCTTGCCGTTCCGGCAAACTTATGGTTCATATCACATACAAAATAAAAAAACCACCAAATATGTATTGGTGGAGACGGTGGGAGTCGAACCCACGTCCAAAGATATTGGCACTTAAGCTTCTACGAGTGTAGTCGATATATTGGCATTTCGCAAACTCTTCGGCCTATCGACAGGCTTCCGAATTGCTAGTCTGATTGTTCTCTTCCTTCGCCCTCAGACGGCGAACTCCGGCGTAGTCCACTTAGTTTGAGTCCCTTACCCTACCACATGGACGATGGAGGGAGGAACCGCTAAGCTGTATTAAGCAGCTAAAGCGAAGTTGTTTTGTTGTTTGCCAGTTATTGGCTTTGACGTTTTAACGAGGCCGATCCCCTCGACTCGCAACTTAAGCTCAAACTACCCCTGTCGAATCCGTAACGTCCCCATATAAGAATGGAGCATACGAAGTATATTCGTGATAGCTACTTAATGAGCTGTTTTTCAATGTTCACTGGCCTTACATGAATTATTATATCATACGTTCGACATTTTACAAATGTAAATTTCTGTATTACATCTTTTGACGATCACGGAATGCACGTGCGATTTCGCGTTTCGCTTCTTTCTCTTTTAAATCATGACGCTTATCATACTGTTTCTTCCCTCGTGCTACACCAAGTGCCATTTTCGCAAATCCATTTTTCAAATAGATTTTAACTGGTACAAGTGTATAACCTGTCTCTTTTGAATACCCGATCAGCTTGTCGATTTCTTTTTTATGAAGAAGTAATTTTCTTGTACGAAGCGGCTCATGATTGAATCGATTCCCTTGCTCATATGGACTAATATGCATATTATATACCCAAACTTCACCATTATGTATACGTGCGAAAGCATCTTTTAAGTTTACGCGTCCTGCGCGAATAGACTTAATTTCTGTTCCTTGAAGGACAAGCCCTGCTTCGTATGTTTCGTCGATGAAATAATCATGAAATACTTTTTTATTTTGTGCAATAACCTTACCGCTACCTTTTGGCATTATCTGTCCCTCCTCTATTTGTACTATTTTAACAAAATTTACGAGAAAGTGGAAGTGGCTCGTTTAGAATCTCGGGGCGTTGGAGCTCGCGACAGAGAAGCGCTTTTTGCTTCGTCCGAGGGAGCGAAACGACCATAGATTCTAGCCACTACTAAAAGTGGAGACGGCTCGTTCAGCTCTGACCGGCTAAGGTTCTCCCGCACAGAAGATGCTTTTTATCTTCTCGTGCGGAAGGTTCTTAGACGCGAGGAGCTCGCCGTCGTAACTGGATACCACTAAAAACGGAAGTGGCTCGCTCAGTATATAAGCGAAGCCACCCCTCTCTTACTTACGCTTTTTCTTTTTCTTCTTAAATCCTGGAACATTTTCAAAGAATGGCTTTTTCTTTTTACCATTGCCATCTTTTTGTCCCGGACGACCGGATGCTTTTCCTTGCCCACCACGTTCGGATTTGCGTCCGCTACCACGTTCATTGCCACGTGCACTACCACGCTCGTTATTACGTTCGCTGCGACCACTGCGTCTCTTTCTACCGCCTTTTGGTTGTTCAATAACAACTGGACGATCTTTGAATTTACGTCTTGGAGTGCCTTTCATACCGACGATTTCAAAATCAATCGCGCGTTCATCTTTGTTTACATTAATAACGCGAATTGTAATTTCATCACCGATGCGGAAGACGTTACCTGTACGTTCACCGATCATCGCAAAGTGCTGTTCGTCATAACGGTAGTAATCATCCGTTAAATAACTAACATGCACAAGGCCTTCAATTGTATTTGGAAGCTCTACGAATAAACCAAAGTTTGTGACAGAGCTAATCATACCGTCGTACTCTTCACCAATCTTATCAAGCATATACTCTGCTTTTTTCAGTTCATCTGTTTCACGTTCTGCCTCAACAGCACGGCGTTCCATATTAGAAGAATGCTCTGCAATCTCTGGTAACTTTTCACGCCATTTTGCTTGTGTTTCGTTATCAATTTTACCGTTAATGATATATTCACGAATTAATCTATGAACAATTGTATCTGGATAACGGCGAATTGGTGATGTGAAGTGTGTATAGAACTCTGTTGATAACCCGAAATGACCTAGGCTGTCTGCGTCGTAACGAGCTTGTTTCATCGAACGAAGCATAACGGTTGAAATCACGACTTCTTCAGGTTGCCCTTGAACCATTTCAAGAATTTGTTGCAAGGCGCGAGGATGTATTTCATTTGCACGTCCTTTTACTGCATAGCCAAAGTTTGTGACAAACTCGAAGAAACGTTCTAATTTATCTTCTTTCGGATCTTCATGGACACGGTACATAAACGGTACGTTCATCCAGTGAAAATGCTCTGCTACTGTTTCGTTCGCTACTAACATGAACTCTTCAATTAGTTTTTCTGATACAGAACGATCACGCATGACAACATCTGTTGGTTTGCCTTCTTCATCTACTAACACTTTCGCTTCTTTAAAATCAAAGTCAATTGCACCGCGTCTCATGCGTTTTTCACGTAAAATTTGTGCTAACTGCCCCATGTCTTTGAACATTGGTACTAACGTTTCATAACGCTCAATTAACGCTTCGTCTTCATCTTCTAAAATGCTTCTTACATCAGCATACGTCATACGTTCTGTTGTTTTAATAACACTTTGGAAAATTTCATGACTAACAACGTCACCAAGATTGTTAATTTCCATTTCACAAGAAAGTGTAAGACGATCCACTTTCGGGTTTAGTGAACAAATTCCGTTTGATAAACGATGTGGAATCATCGGAATTACACGGTCAACAAGATACACACTCGTTGCTCTCTCCGCTGCTTCCACATCAATTGGAGATCCTTCATGGACATAATGACTTACATCCGCGATATGAACGCCAAGTTTATAATTACCGTTCTCAAGTTTTGTTACTGTAACCGCATCATCTAAGTCTTTTGCATCTGCACCGTCAATTGTAACGATCATTTGATCGCGCAAATCACGGCGATCTTTTAAATCTTCTTCTGAAATCGTTTCAGGTACACTGTTAGCATGTTCCATCACATCTTCTGGAAATGCTAATGGCAAATGATGTTTATGAATGACAGATAAGATATCTACCCCTGGGTCATTTTTATGACCAAGAATTTGAATCACTTCACCTTCCGCACTTAAACGATCCTGCGGATAGCTTGTAATTTTCACAACAACTTTATGCCCTTCTACTGCACCCATAGATGCACTTTTCGGAATAAAAATGTCACTTGTCCAGCGCTTATTATCTGGAAGTACAAATCCGAAATTTTTTGACTCTGTATATGTACCAACTAACTCCTTCGTACCACGTTCTACAATCCGAATGATTGTCCCTTCTTGGCGTGACCCACTAGATTGCGAACTAATACGTGCTAGTACTGTATCACCATGAAGTGCACCATTTAGTTCTGTAGGTGGAATGAAAATGTCGTCATCCCCTGTCTTCTTCTCTTCTGGGACAACAAAAGCAAACCCACGTGCATGACCAATTAACTTACCGCGCACTAAATTCATCTTTTCCGGAAGACCGTAGCGATTGCTGCGCGTTCGAACAACAAGTCCTTTCTCTTCCATCATAACTAGTGCCTTTACAAAATCTTTAAAGCCAGCGGAATCTACAATACCAAAGGCCTCTTCTAATTCTTGTATCGTTAGCGGTTTATACGCTTCTTCTTTCATAAATAACAACAACTTATCAATATGTTCTTGAATAATCTCTTCCAAGCACAAATACCTCCTTTTAACCCTCATATTATCTAGTGTATCCGAAATACACGCTATGTATAAAGTGAAACTTCTATAAACACTCGTTTTTCACCATTTATTCTGCTGCTTATTCGCAGTAAAATTCTCATCTTTAAAATATACTTCTATATAAAGCCATTCCATTTCACTGGCACCTAAGTCGCAGCTTTGAAATCAAAAGAAGATCCCACTCATATTCTCCTTCTGTTCTCACTCGGCACGGGGCTAAAATAGGCTCTGACCGCTTCTATCCACGGATGGATCCTCTCTCTCATCTAAAAATATTGGTTTATATCTCTATTTAAATTTATATATATTTTGAATTTTAAGCACCTACTTCACGGCCTCGAAAACTAAAGAAGACCTTCTCTCATTTTCTCCTTCTGTTCTCACATGGCATGGGGCTCAAATAGGCTCTGACCGCTTCTATCCACCGCGGATCCTCTCTCCCACCCTAAAAAGAGTAGTTTTTAAATGCTTTTAACACCCCATGAAAAAAAGAGGCAACTAGATCTTACCAATCTAGTTGCTCCAAGAAGTTATATACATCTTCGTGTAGCTCATCACGTTGTTTATCGAGCGTAATGACATGCGTAGAGTCTTCATACCACTTTATATCTTTTAAAGTGGATTCTACACCGTTATAGATAATGTTCGCACTATCTGTATTAATCATTTCATCATGGCGTGCTTGTACAACAAATGTTGGTGCATAAATCATATCAACATTATTGCGTACGTCACGAATTAAGTCTTGTAATGCTTTCAACGTATTCATTGGTGTCTTTTTAAATTCCATCATTTCTTCTGCAATTTGCTCTGTTGACTTCTGCTCACGTTTTTTATATTCACGTGCATATGCTAATATACCTTGGTACATAATTTCTTCGCTCTTAATGTACATTGGAGCACACATTGGTACAACACCTAAAATCGGTAATGTATAAGCAAGCTTTAATGAGAATACACCACCAAGTGATAATCCAACAGCCGCAATTTTCTCATATCCTTGGTCTTTCAAGTGTTGATAAGCAGCCATAACATCTTTCCACCAATCTTCAGGACCTGTATGAACAAGTTCTTCTGGTGGTACACCATGACCTTTATAGATCGGGGCGTGGCAAGTATAGCCTTTTTTCTCTAAAAAACGCCCCAGCATACGTACATCAGCTGAGTTCCCTGTGAATCCGTGTAATAATAAAACAGCACGGTCTCCACCTTCAAATGTAAATGGTTTCGGAGATGCTAATTTCATCATCTTCTTCTCCTCTTTCTCTTCCGTAATCTAGTCGTATTGTTTCTATATATCCCTGCTACTTTTCCGACATATAAGTCACAGCTTCGAAAACAAAAGGAGACTGCTACTTGTGTTCTCTTTTTGTTTTCACATAGCATGGGGCTCAAAATGGCACCGATCGCTTCTATACATGGCCGGATGCTCTCTTCCACCTAAAAAAGAAAGATTTTATGTCGGTTTTTTTATTTTGTATCTATATATCCTTAGTTTACCATAGTTCCATTTCCATAATCTAATTAGAAACTTTTTTCGAATAATGAAATACAAATGAGCACAAAAAAAGAAGAACCATTAGCACGAATCCGCTAACGCTTCTTCTTTTTCCATATCTTTTAAAAGCAAAGCCTTTACTTATAAGTTCAAGTACGTAACACCAATTGTTAGTACAAAAAATAGTACAGCTAAAACCACAGTAATACGGTTTAATACAGCTTCAATCCCGCGTGCTTTTTGCTTACCAAATAATTGCTCTGCACCGCCTGAAATTGCACCTGAAAGACCTGAGCTATTACTAGACTGCATAAGTACCAAAACAATCATTAAAATCGATACAATAATAAGTAAAACTGATAATAACGTATGCACCTGGCGTACCTCCTACAAAGATTCAGTTAGTTTAAATGTTAGCATAAATCCTATAGAAAAGCGAGAGCTGTTCGATCGCTCTCGCCTTTCTTCATTACATGAACATGGTTGCAAATAACGGTCCAAGCAAACAAGTTAAAATTGCTGTTAATGTCATTGTTACCGACCCAATAACACCTTCATGTTCATTGTTTTTCATCGCTCTCATTACACCCATAATATGAGATGCACATCCAAAACCGATCCCCTTACCAACAGAGTTTGTAACGCGGCTCCATTTTAATAGAATTGGACCTGTAATTGTTCCTGTAATCCCAGCTACAACAACGAACGCCGCTGTTAATGATGGAACTCCCCCAACTTGCTCTGATACGCTCATTGCAACTGGCATTGTTACTGACTTTGGTAAAGAAGATAAAATTAAACTTTTATCTGTTCCCATAAGCGACGCAATAACGAAGTCACTTGCAATCGCAACTGTTGTTCCGACTACTACACCACCAGCAATTGGTACAATATATTTTTGCAATACGTGACGCTGTTTATATAGTGGAATTGCGAATGCTACAACACCTGGTCCAAGCAGTTTGGAAATCCAACCGCCACCACTTTGCATGTATTGTTGATATGGGATATCAAACACCATTAGGAAAACAATCATTAATGCTGTCGCTACGATCATTGGAATTGTAAAAGGTGTTGGCAGCCATTTATAAATTTTCTTTGATAATTGATATAAAAGAACGGTAAGAATAACCCAGCCAATTCCGATTAATATACTATTCATCGTGATTCTTTTTCCTTTCTATTCGCAAGATATTGTCCTGTATGTCCTGCGACAATAATAATTAAAAATGTACTCGCTACAATCGTAATGAAAAGAGAAATTCCTTTACTCATAAAAAAAGCACCGTAATTCATTAAACCAAGTGTTGGTGGAATCAATAAAAACGGCATAATGGCAACGAGTGTTTCTGCTCCTAAATCAAACCATTTCACAGGAAGAACCTTGAGGCTTAATAAAACAAGTAATAAGAACATCCCAATTAAACTTCCTGGAATCGGCATATTCAACATTTCTTGCACCCATGTCCCCATCATGTAAAACACGTAAAGAGCTGCAACTTGGACAATAATCTTTGTAAACTTCATGTTCATCATCCCTCATGTTTATAACGATCTTCTATTTTATATCCTTATCATAGTATAAAATGTAAAAACCTGCAATTTATCAACTTGACAACAAAAACGACGTATGTTATACGCTTACACCCTTGATATAACTGCATTTCTGAGTGAAATTTACGTCAAAAACATTGACCTAAAATAAAAAGTTTATATTTTCTGAATATTAACGTTGTTATTTTGATAAAATAAATCTTCTATCAGAAAGGTTTGAGGCTTACTGCTTATGAATAGAGGATTCTATTCTATCTAAAATGACATATATTTACTCATATCAACTGCACAGCATTCTCACTTTAGAAAAACTACGGGTGGTGAACATATGACCAAAAAGATTTTGATTTTTGCTGATCCTGGCATTGATGATACAATCGCTCTCATACTTGCATACTTTGCTGATGAAATCGAAATCGTTGGCATTGTTGCGGATTACGGAAATGTCCCAAAAAAAATGGCAGTGGAAAACACCTTATTCCTCCAACAAAAGGCAGGAGATACAAATATTAAAATATTTAGTGGTGCAGAAAGACCTCTTACTAGTGGGAATCCTGATTTCTTCACAGATGTGCATGGTATACATGGATTAGGTCCCATTGTACCGGAGGAATCTCTTACAAATGGACAAATGGAGAATTTTCTTGAGGTTATCAATTTGATTAATAAATATAAAGATGAATTAATTATCGTCAGTATAGGACGTTTGACTTCACTTGCATTTCTATTTATTTTATACGAAAGCTTGATGAAACAAATCAAATCTTACTATATAATGGGCGGTGCCTTTTTACATCCTGGAAATGTCACACCTGTATCTGAAGCAAACTTTTATGGTGATCCTGTCGCTGCCAATATTGTATTACAATCCATTCCTAACATGTCTATATATCCACTGAACGTTACACAATACTCGATTGTTACACCTGAAATGGCTGAATACATTCATGCAAAAGGAAAAGCACCTCTCATCAAACCTCTATTCGATCACTACTATTATGGGTATTATCAAAAAGCATTGCCACAATTAAAAGGTTGTCCTTTTCATGACACGATGCCCATTATGGCACTCCTTAATGATTCAATGTTTACCTATTATGAATCACCAGTTTACGTTATGAGTGAACAGTTCGCTCGTGGACAAAGTGTTGCCGATTTCCGTTCATTGTCCAATTCCAAACCTTTCATCAATAGGCCTAAACAGCGAATTGCAATTGATTTTGATTACAATCAGTTCTTTAAACACTTTATGACGATTATGACAGATGAACCATTTTAATAAAAAAAACAGACCGTGATTTCTCACGGTCTGCCTTTATTTTCTACAATTATTTTTTAAGGTTGTAGAAAGATTTTAAACCATCGTAAACAGCGATTTCGCCTAGTTCGTCTTCGATGCGTAATAATTGGTTGTACTTAGCAATACGGTCAGTACGGCTCATAGAACCAGTTTTAATTTGGCCAGCGTTAGTTGCAACTGCGATGTCAGCGATTGTAGCATCTTCAGTTTCACCAGAACGGTGAGATACAACTGCTGTGTAACCAGCACGTTTAGCCATTTCGATTGCTTCGAAAGTCTCAGTTAAAGTACCGATTTGGTTAACTTTAATTAAGATTGAGTTAGAGATACCTTTTTCGATACCTTCAGCAAGTTTTTGAGTGTTAGTTACGAATAAGTCGTCACCAACTAATTGTACTTTATCACCGATACGCTCAGTTAATAATTTGTGACCATCCCAGTCGTTTTCGTCTAAACCATCTTCGATAGAGATGATTGGGAAGTCTTTGCAAAGCTCTTCGTAGAAATCAACCATTTCTGCAGAAGTTAAGCCAGTACGGCCTTCGCCTGCAAGGTCATATTTACCAGTTTCTTTGTTGTAGAACTCAGAAGAAGCAACGTCCATTCCTAAGAATACGTTCTCGCCAGCTTTGTAACCAGCTTTTTCGATAGCTTCGATGATTACTTCTAATGCTTCACGGTTAGAACCAAGGTTTGGAGCGAATCCACCTTCGTCACCTACTGCAGTGTTAAGACCTTTGTCATGTAATACAGCTTTAAGTGCATGGAATACTTCAGCACCCATACGGATTGATTCTTTGAATGTTGGAGCACCAACTGGTAAGATCATGAACTCTTGGAAGTCAACGTTGTTATCAGCGTGAGAACCACCGTTGATGATGTTCATCATTGGAGTTGGTAATTGTTTTGCATTGAATCCACCAAGGTAACGGTATAATGGAAGACCTACGAAGTCAGCTGCTGCGTGAGCTACTGCCATAGATACACCAAGGATAGCGTTAGCACCTAGTTTACCTTTGTTTGGAGTGCCATCTAATTCGATCATAGCACGGTCGATACCAGCTTGGTCAGTTACGTCGAAACCAACGATTTCTGGAGCGATTGCTTCGTTAACGTTGTTTACTGCGTTCATAACACCTTTACCTAGGTAACGAGATTTGTCACCGTCACGTAATTCTACTGCTTCGTGCTCACCAGTAGATGCACCACTTGGTACGATAGCGCGTCCGAAAGCGCCGCTTTCTGTGTAAACTTCTACTTCTACAGTTGGGTTACCACGAGAGTCAAGGACTTCGCGAGCATAAACATCAATAATTGTTGACATAATAAATTCTCTCCTTTTTATATAAGCAAATTATTTAATAATTGTTTTACCTGTCATTTCTTTCGGTTGTTCCACATTTAGAAGTGTAAGCATTGTTGGGGCGATATCTCCTAAAATACCACCTTCACGAAGCTCTACATCATTTTTTGTAACGATGAAAGGAACCGGATTAGTTGTATGAGCTGTCATTGGTCCACCATCAGCAGTTAACTCCTGATCAGCATTACCATGGTCAGCAGTAATAAGTGCTACACCATCTTTTGCAAGAATCGCTTCTACAACTTTTCCTAAACATTCGTCAGTTGCTTCTACTGCTTTAATTGTTGGTTCCATCATCCCAGAATGGCCAACCATATCACAGTTCGCAAAGTTAAGAATGATAACATCATGTTTATCATTTTCGATTTCATTTACTAAAGCGTCCGTTACTTCGTAAATGCTCATTTCAGGTTTCAAGTCATACGTTGCAACCTTCGGTGAGTTAATTAAAATACGCTCTTCTCCTGGGAATTCAGCCTCACGACCACCGCTAAAGAAGAATGTAACGTGCGGATACTTTTCAGTTTCCGCGATGCGAAGTTGCTTTAATCCCGCTTGCGCAACAACTTCACCTAATGTGTTATCAAGGTTCATTGGCTTAAATGCCACGTAACCATCTACAGTTTCACTAAAGTGTGTCATACATACGAATTCTGGAATGTGAGGTACTTTTTCACCACGATCGAACTCACGGAAGTCTTCGTTTGTAAATACACGTGCAATTTGAATTGCGCGGTCTGGACGGAAGTTATAGAAGATAACTGCATCATCATTATTGATTGTTGCAACTGGCGTGTCATCTTCGTTAACAATTACAGACGGCAATACGAATTCATCATAGATACCATTTGCATATGAGTCTTCTACACACTCTTCTGCTGATTTATAAGTAGGGCCTTCACCATTCACCATAGCACGGTAACATTTTTCTACGCGATCCCAACGCTTGTCACGGTCCATGGAGTAATAACGACCAGAGATAGTCGCGAATTGTCCTACTCCTGTTTCTTTAATTACTTCATTTGTTGCATCGATATAACCTTTTGCTGTTTGTGGTCCAACATCGCGGCCGTCTAAGAATGCATGGATATAAACTTTCTCCACGCCTTCTTTTGCTGCTAAGCGAAGAAGAGCAAACATATGGTTCATGTGACTGTGCACACCACCGTCAGAAAGTAAACCGAATAAATGAAGAGCAGTACCTTTTTCTTTCACGCTTTTAATTGCATTTTGGAATGTTTCGTTCTTATCGAACTCACCTTCACGAATTGCAACATTTACACGTGTTAAACTTTGATATACTATGCGGCCAGCACCGATATTTAAGTGACCAACCTCAGAGTTACCCATTTGACCTTCTGGAAGACCTACTGCCTCACCACACGCCGTTAACGTTGTATGAGGGAATTTGTTCCAGTAACCATCAAAATTAGGTTTCTTAGCTTGCGCTACAGCATTCCCGTAAGTTTCTTCACGTAGTCCGAAACCGTCAAGGATGATTAAAGCTGTTGGCTTTCTCATTTTACCGCCCCCAGAAGACCTAAGAACGAAGCAGGCTCTAAGCTAGCACCGCCAACTAAAGCGCCGTCGATGTCAGATTGTGCCATGTACTCTTTAATGTTTTCTGGTTTTACGCTACCGCCGTATTGAATACGAACAGCTTCTGCAGCTTCTGGAGAAACAGCTTCTGCAACAACTTTACGGATGTGCGCACATACTTCGTTTGCATCTGCAGAAGAAGAAGATTTACCTGTACCGATAGCCCAGATTGGCTCATAAGCGATAACAGTTGCTTTAACTTGCTCTTCTGTTAAACCTGCAAGTGCTTTTGTAACTTGACCTGCTACTAGATCAAATGTTTTTCCGTTTTCGCGCTCTTCTAAAGTCTCACCACAACAAACGATTGGTGTTAAACCATGTTCAAATGCTGCAAGAGTCTTTTTGTTTACTGACTCGTCTGTTTCAGCAAACATTTCACGACGCTCAGAGTGGCCAAGTACTACGTAGCCTACTTTTAAGTCGCTAAGTGCTACTGGGCTAATTTCGCCAGTGAATGCACCATTTTTTTCGAAGTGCATGTTTTGTGCACCTACTTGTAAATCAGTTCCTTCAGTTGCTGCTACAAGACGCTCTAAGAATAGAGCTGGAGAGCAAACTACTGCATCAACAGCTGAAGCTGTTGGGATTTGACCTTTAACTTCCTCTACGAAGCTAACTGCTTCAGATAGAGTTTTATTCATTTTCCAGTTACCTGCGATAATTGGTTTACGCATGCTTTGCACCGTCCTTTTTCTTTGGCTGCTACTTATTTGTCGTTAAGACAAACTACACCTGGAAGCTCTTTACCTTCCATGAATTCTAATGACGCACCGCCGCCAGTAGAAATGTGGCTCATTTTATCAGCCATACCGAATTTTTCAACAGCTGCTGCAGAGTCACCACCGCCGATAACAGAGTATGTATCTTCTGCATCTGCTAATGCTTGCCCTACTGCTTTTGTACCTTCTGCGAATGGAGTCATTTCGAATACACCCATTGGTCCATTCCATACAACAAGCTTAGAGTTTTTAATTACATCTGCATAAATTTCACGTGTTTTAGGACCGATGTCCACGCCTTCCCAGTTAGAAGGGATAGAGTCGATACCAACAATTTTAGTTGTTGCAGTTTCAGAGAATTCCTCTGTGATTACAACATCAACTGGCATGTAGAAGTTTACGCCTTTTTCTTTTGCAAGTTGCATAAATTCTTTAGCTAGTTCAATCTTGTCGTCTTCACATAGAGATAGACCAATTTCATGACCTAAAGCTTTAACGAATGTGTAAGCAAGTCCGCCACCGATGATTAAGTTATCTACTTTGTCTAATAGATGACGAATTACACCGATTTTATCTTTTACTTTCGCACCACCGATGATAGCTGTGAATGGACGTTCTGGGTTAGAAAGTGCTTTACCTAATACATCTAACTCTTTTTCCATTAATAAACCAGATACTGCTGGTAGGTAGTCTGCGATTCCTGCTGTAGAAGCATGTGCACGGTGAGCTGCACCGAATGCATCGTTTACGAAGATATCAGCAAGAGCTGCAAATTCTTTCGCAAGTTCTGCATCGTTCTTTTCTTCGCCCGCATAGAAACGTACGTTTTCAAGAACTAATACGTCGCCTTCGTTCATTGCTGCAACCATTTCTTGTGCAACTGGTCCGAATGCTTCGTCCGCTTTCTTAACATCTTTACCAAGAAGCTCACCTAAACGTGCTGCTACTGGCGTAAGACGTAATTCTTCTACTGCTTGACCTTTTGGACGGCCTAAGTGACTTGCTAAAATTACTTTCGCACCTTGCTCTACTAAATATTGAATTGTAGGAAGAGCTGCACGGATACGAGTTTCATCTGTAATTTTGCCTTCTTTCATAGGTACGTTAAAATCAACGCGGCAAAATACTCGTTTACCTTTTAAATCTACGTCACGAATTGATTTTTTGTTCATTGGATTTCCCTCCGACTACTAGTTAGGATTGACAAAACCCATTCAAAAGCTTAACACATTTGCTTCTAAAACGAAAGAAGAGAGAGAGGGAACAAACCCTCTCCCTCGTTTTGTCATTGATTGCTTATATACTTAAGAATTAAAGACCTTTAGAAGTCATGTATGCAGCTAGGTCTACTACGCGGTTAGAGTAACCAGTTTCGTTATCGTACCAAGAAAGTACTTTAACCATGTTACCTTCCATTACCATTGTAGATAATGCATCGATTGTAGAAGAAGCTGTACATCCGTTATAGTCGATAGATACTAATGGCTCTTCGCTGTATCCAAGGATACCTTTTAATTCGCCTTCAGAAGCTGCTTTGAATGCTGCGTTTACTTCTTCAACTGTTACTTCTTTGTCAAGTTCAACAACTAAGTCAACAAGAGAAACGTTAGCAGTTGGAACACGTACAGCGCCACCGTTTAATTTACCTTTAAGTTCTGGTAATACTAATGCTACAGCTTTAGCTGCACCAGTAGATGTTGGGATCATGTTTTCAGCTGCTGCACGAGCACGACGTAAATCTTTGTGTGGTAAGTCTAAGATTTGTTGGTCGTTAGTGTAAGAGTGAATTGTTGTCATCATTCCGCGTTTTACGCCGAATTTTTCGTTTAATACTTTAGCGAATGGAGCTAGACAGTTTGTAGTACAAGAAGCGTTAGATACTACGTTGTGGTTAGCTGCATCGTATTGTTCGTGGTTAACACCCATAACTACAGTGATATCTTCGTCAGAAGCTGGAGCTGAGATGATAACTTTCTTAACTGATCCACCTAAGTGTTTCTCAGCGTCTGATTTTTTAGTGAAACGGCCAGTAGATTCTACTACTACTTCTACTCCGTAGTCGCTCCATGGTAATTGTGCTGGGTCACGCTCAGCGATAACTTTAATTTCTTTACCGTTAACAACGATGCTGTTTTCGTTAGCAGATACTTCTGCATTTAAAGTTCCGTGAACTGTGTCATATTTTAAAAGGTGAGCTAATGTTTTAGCGTCTGTTAAGTCGTTGATTGCTACTACTTCTACCTCAGAGTTGTTAAGAGCTGCGCGGAATACGTTACGTCCGATACGTCCAAATCCATTAATACCAATTTTAGTCATTTGAATTTCCTCCTTGGGGGATTATATTAAAGGGTAATACCCTTTGTTAATTGTTTTGCTGCACCTTCATCTGTAATCAGAATCGAAGTATGCCCTTGCTTAATTACAGCCTGTATTGCTTTTGCTTTTGAAGAACCTCCAGCGACTGCAACAACGTGAGATACGTTTTGTAAATCTTTTAGCTGCATGCCAACTGTTTGTACTTTATGAACGACATTACCTTGTTCATTGAAGTAATAACCGAAAGCTTCGCCGACTGCTTCACTTGCTTTAATTTTCATCCAATCTGCTTCTGAAGTACTTCTGCGACGTGCCATTGTTAACGCATCACCTATTCCATGAATAACGATATTGGAAGATCGAATCAACTCAAGAACTTCTTTCACGGAAGGCTCTGTCACAATGGACGCATATGCTTCGCTACTAACATGGTCTGGAACATACAATAAGCGGTAATTACTCATCGTATTCTGTGCCATTTTCGCACAAATGGTATTGGCCTCTAATTCGACACCTTCACCAATTCCACCACGTGCTGGGACAAATAGCATATGTAAATCTTTGCAATCGAGTTGCATCATGTCCGCAGCAGCAGCTAGCGTTGTTCCTCCAGCCACAGCAACGATATTATTCGCTGTCAGACGGTCTTTTATACAAGTCACACAAGCACGGCCCATCTCCAATTTGACCCAAGGTGATTCATCACTATCACCAGGGACAACGAAAACTTCATCCAAGTCTAATGTTTCCTTAAGTTGTTTTTCTAAAACCTTTAGCCCGGAAATTTCTTTCATAAAGTCTTCCAAAGCAAGAACCACAGTTGTTCCTTCTTCTGTTAAAGTCATTCCAGAAGAGGCGACGTGAACTAAGTTTTGTTCTTTCAAAACTTGTACTTCACTTCGCAATACTCGTTCTGTCATACCAAGACTTGCAGATAAGTTTCTTCTTCCAATCGGCTGCATGAGACGAATGTGTTGAAGAATTTGCATTCTCGTTTGCATAACAGGTAGCAGATCAGGTAATAATTTTTTTGTATTTTGAATCCATGAGCGCATATCATTTCTCCTCACTGCATCGGTTCATTTTCCCTTGTGGTCATTTTATGTCCCATAGTGACATTTTATGTCCCACTAGGTTTAAAAAAATAATCCCTGCTACGTGTATTATTGTAACAGGAGATAGAAACTTATTCAACTCTTAACTGCATTCTTTATATAGTTTATTATGACATCTTTGTGAATGACACCGTATTCCGCCTGTTTTCCGTCAATTTCTACAACGGGAATCATAATTTGATACTTTTCTAAAAGCTCATCATCTTCGTATATATCTATTTCCTCGATGTCAAAAGAATATTCATGTTGCACTTCTTTCAAAAGCTGCTTTGCTTTCTCACAAAGTCCACAGTCCGTTTTCGTATATAAAACAACCTTCATCTTCTTCACCTATCCAATTGTTTTTCTTAAAGAAGAAGCCGGAATGTTCATTTGCTCTCGATATTTCGCAACTGTTCTTCTTGAAATAACGATTTCATGCTCTTCTTCTAACAATTTTGAAATTTTTTGATCTGAAAGTGGTTTTTTCTTATTTTCTTGTTCTACAAGCTTTTGAATAAATTGTTTTACACGCTTTGTAGAAACAGCTTCATCTTCTGTTGTAGCGACCGCATTACTAAAGAATGACTTCATTTCAAACAATCCATGCGGCGTTTGTACATATTTATTACGTGTAGCACGGCTAATTGTGGACTCATGTACACTTAATTCCTCTGCTACTTCCTTTAAAGCAAGCGGTTTTAAATACTCTGGACCTTTCCAAAAGAAATCATGTTGCTTTTCCATAATGATGTCCATTACTTGCAAAAGCGTTTGTTTTCGTTGCTTTAAACTACGCATAATCCACTGCACATGCTGATACTTCTCAGATACATAGGAAGCCACTTCACTTTCACTATTATGAAGAAGCGCACTATACTCTGAATGAATTTCAATTCTCGGCATATTCCGTTCATTCATTTGTAAAACCAGACGACTACCGTCTTTTTTCACAGCCATATCCGGAACAATATAAAGCGGCTTCTCAGAAGAAAATGCGAGACCTGGTTTTGGCTGTAGTGATGTAATGCAGTTTACAGCATCCTGTAATTCTTCATTACTACATTTCATAACTTGAACGAGCTTTCGCCAATCTTTCTTAACGAAATAAGCGAAATGTTCATCCACAATTTCTTCCGCCAACCCATCCCTCCTTTGTAAGCGCTTCAACTGAATTGATAGACATTCCTGAATGTTACGTGCTCCTACCCCTGCTGGCTCTAATGATTGGACAAGTTCTATAGAGCGATCTACCGCATTAATTGACGCAGAAAGTAGCTCTGCTAATTCTTCATTCGTTTCTTGTAAGTATCCATTCTCATCCATGTTCATAATAATGAAAGAAGCTGTTTTTCGCTCTTCTTCGTCTATTTTATAATACTGTATTTGATCTAATAAATGTTGTTGAATCGTTGTGGAATCCACACTATAGATTTCCATTTGATTGTCGACTTGTTTGCTGGTACTTTTACTTGTGTTAGAGCTCTTTTTCCTCTCCCTCTCAAAACCACCTAACTCAATAAGGGGATTCTCTAACGATTGCTCATACAAAAACTCCGATAATTCTTGTACATTATACTGGAGCATTGTAATCGCTTGTCTTAACTCTTGTGTCATTGCCAAACGTAAGCTTTGTTCTTGTAAAAGACTTGCCTTCAAACTAATCTCCCCCTTGTTTCTATTGTACAATAAGTTTGTTAAAAGGAGAATCCTGCATGGATACCCATTCCAAAATATTATTAATTTATATGTATTAATGACATTTACATCTTACAACTGCAAAATGAATAATATTGAAAGAAAATAATAAAAAATATGTAAATACAAATTAAAAACCTTCCTTTTTGGATGGAAGAGAGCATCCGATTACGCATAGAAACGGTCAGTGCTTTTTTTGCCCCATGCCAAGTAAAGTCAAAAGAAGACAGTAAGCGAAGGTCTCTTTTTGCTTTCATAGAAGCGACTTATATACATACAAATTGAAAAAGCGACATAAAGCCTTTTTTATTACCACATACTAATATTAAATCTTATAACCAGATATAACAAGAAGGAAAATAAAAGAGAAAACAGAATCATTTTGTATATTGCCGAACGGTCGATGTTTTGTGTCGAATTACCAATATATAATCGAAATAAAATAAAAAAGTCCTAACCTACAAATGTAAGTTAGGACTTTTTGACGCGCCCAGAGGGATTCGAACCCCCGACAGACGTGGTACCGGAAACCACCGCTCTATCCAACTGAGCTATGGGCGCATGAACAATATACTGGTAATTATATCTTCTTATGTCAATGTACGCAACTACTATCGCGTAAAAAAACTCCCTCCTATTTCTTCAAAAACAAAGTCAAAAACCTAAATTTGGAAATTATATTTTCACCCCTATTCACAAATCATAATCTTTGAATTGATATTCCAAAGGAGGCTTCATTCAATGACTGTAATTACAAAATTAAAGCAAACTGTTTCTGGGTTAAAAAGTGCACAAGCAAGCTTAGAGGGATTCGCGCTTGATACGGATAACCAACAAGCAAAACAACTTTTCCAGACAGCTGCGCAGCAAACGCAATCTATCATTGATACTTTAAATCCACGTGTTGAAGAAGTTCAGCAAGAAGAGCCTCAATACGGACAACAATAAGTGAAAGTACTGTTTTATCTTATGGTACTCACTGTTTGAGAAACAGAAAAAGGATGATTCCATATCATCCTTTTTCACTCGAATTACATAAAGCAATAGAAATGGAATGATTGCGATGCGAAAATTTGGCACAATTACCGTGTTATTCGTGCTTCTATTAGGTTTCATAACAGGATGTACGCATTCTTTAGATAAAGAGGTGAAACAAGAAACACAGAAAAAAACAGACAAAAAAAAGGATCCTCAATTAACGAAAGTAAGTATGGAGGAATCTTTTAATCAATCTATCGCGCATGACGCGAAAAAAAAGGCACTTGCCACGGAAGAAATACTAGAAGCTAGAGCTGCTAACTCTAACACAGATCTTTACATAGCTGTTAAACCAGAACATCATGAACGGTTTCAGTTAAAACCATTGAAAGCAAAAATCAAAAAACAATTAAAAAAAGAAAACCCTACTTTCAATATCTATGTCAGTACGGATCGAAAGATTTTCATCCTATTAGATAAGCTGGAAAACAAAATTAAGAAAAAAGAAGCAGACAAAAAATACATTAGAAAGAAATTAAAGACAGTCCACTCAGAAATGAACTCTGATACTTAATTGTACGTTCTCTAAAGGAAAAGGAATGATTCACATGCCAAGTAAAGATAAAGATTTAACACCAATACAACAAGAGTATAAAAAATTTGAGCAACAACGTGAACCGAAAAGGCCCGTTTTAAAAAATTGCATAAAAGCTTTTTTTGTAGGTGGTTTTATTTGTTTAATCGGTCAACTTATCTCCACCTTCTTCATCACATACTTTGATTTTTCAGAGCGCTCAGCAGGAAACCCTACAGTAGCAACACTGATTTTTATTTCTATGCTGCTTACAGGATTTGGCGTATATGATCGCCTTGCCCAATTTGGGGGTGCTGGTACAGCCGTACCTGTTACCGGATTTGGAAACTCCGTTATATCTGCTTGCATTGAACATAAGACAGAAGGCTTTGTCCTTGGAGTAGGTGGCAACATGTTTAAATTAGCGGGATCCGTTATTTTATTTGGTGTATTTGCCGCTTTTGTTATCGGTCTTATTAAAACCATTCTCATCCAATGGGGAGGAATGTAAATGTTACAAGGACACCGAACATGGGTATTTGAAAATAAACCAGTTATCATCTCAACAGGGGTTATCGGTGGACCATTTGAAGCGAAAGGAAAAATCCCTGAAGATTTTGATGCCCTTCATGAAGATTTATGGCTTGGGCAAGACTCTTATGAAAAAGCACATAAAGTGTTATTTGAAGAAGCTTGCAGTCGCGCAACCGAAAAGGCAAAGCTTCGCAAAGAAGATATTCAATTCATTTTAGCAGGTGACCTTATTAACCAAATTACTCCCTCTAGCTTCGCTTGCCGTACACTCGGCGCTCCCTATATTGGATTATTTGGTGCTTGTTCTACCTCTATGGAAGGACTTGCCCTCGGTGCAAGTATTGTAAATGCAAAAGGAGCAAAATATTTATTAACAGGTGCATCCAGTCACAATACTGCTGTTGAAAAACAATTTCGCTATCCTACTGAATATGGCGGTCAAAAACCTCCTACTGCTCAATGGACCGTCACAGGAGCTGGCGCCGCTCTTTTGAGCGATCAAGGAGAAGGGCCACGTGTTACATCAGCGACGATTGGCCGAGTTATTGATATGGGTCTAACCGACCCCTTTAACATGGGAGGTGCAATGGCTCCTGCAGCTGTTGATACGATTGAAGCACATTTAAGGGAAAGACAAATTGATGTATCCTACTACGACTTAATCGTTACAGGGGATCTCGGTCATGTCGGGCGTGAAATTGCTTATGATTTACTGCATAAGCACGGAACAAAAGTAGCAAGTGAACAGTTTCAAGATTGCGGATTACTTATTTATAGAGAGGGTCAACCTGTATTAGCTGGAGCAAGTGGTCCCGGTTGTTCAGCGACCGTCGTATACGGACATTTATTGAACAGAATGAAAAAAGGAGAATTCAATCGAATACTTGTCGTAGCTACTGGTGCTTTACTATCCCCTCTTACCTTCCAGCAAGACGAGTCTATTCCGTGTATCGCTCATGCCGTATCGATTGAATTTGGAGGTGTACAACAATGATCTTTTTCTGGGCCTTTGTCGTCGGTGGGCTCATCTGCGTAATCGGGCAGCTTATGTTTGACGTCGGTAAGCTCACACCCGCTCACACAATGGCAACGCTCGTTGTTGCTGGTGCGATACTAGATGGATTCGGTCTGTACGAGCCTTTAATTGATTTTGCAGGCGCTGGAGCAACGGTTCCGATTACAAGTTTCGGGAACGCCCTTGTTCATGGAGCTATGGCCGAAGCAGCCAAACATGGCATTGTCGGTGTAATAACAGGTATGTTTAAAGTCACAAGTGCCGGTATATCTGCAGCCATTATATTCGGATTTATCGGAGCATTACTATTTAAACCAAAAGGATAAGAGGTGTTTGCATGACCGTTATCGCCAGCGTAAAAACATGTCTCGCAAGTTTAAAAAGCGCACAAGCAAGTTTAAGTACATTTTCACAAAATGCCGCTGATGAAGAAGCAAAACGGGTTTTCCATGAATGTATGATGGAAATGGACAGTGTAATCGCTGACCTTAAAAGTAGAATTTCAGTATTAGAACGAGAAGAACCACAATATAAAGGATTTTAGGTAGAACAGGAGGAAATTAACATGCCTCATGTATCAGACTGGTTACTTGTCATTATACGTTCTTTAGCTATTTTAGTTATTTTATTTTCAATGACAAAATTGCTTGGAAAAAGACAAATCTCACAGCTTTCATTTTTCGAATACGTTGCAGGTTTGACAATCGGTAACATCGCTGCTGAAGTTACATCAGGATTGGAACGAAACTTTTGGCATGGTGTTTCTAGTATGCTTGTTTTTTCTCTTGTTCCATTTTTCGCAGGTATGGTTGCTTTAAAAAACAAGCGGCTCAGAAATTTCATTGAAGGAAAAGCAACTGTTTTTATAAAAGACGGAAAAGTTCTTGAGGATAATTTAAAGAAAGAAAATTATACAATTGATGAATTACTAGAGCTTCTTAGAAAGAGGAATGTATTTAACATAGCAGACATTGAATATGCTGTATTGGAGTCGGGCGGTGAACTAAATGTCTTGTTAAAGAGAGACAAACAGCCACTTACTCCAAAAGATATTGGTTTACAAGTCGCACCTGCAAAAGAAACACAAACTGTCATTATGGATGGGAATGTACTTGATGAACCACTTGCAGCCAGTGGTCATAATCGCGCCTGGCTTCATGCCGAATTAGAAAAAATCGGCGTCGTGATAGAAAATGTTTTTATTGGACAAATCGATTCTTACGGACAACTTACTGTCGATATTTATGATGATAAACTTCAAATGCCGTCTCCTCAAGATAAACCATTATTATTGGCTTCTTTGAAAAAATGCCAGGCTGATCTTGAATTATTTTCATTAGAAACAAATTCAAAATCAGCAAGTCAAATGTATAGCAAAAACGCAAAACAAATTGAAACTATTTTAAATAGAGTAACCTATCTTTTAAAGGAATAATAAGCAAAAGAACGCTTCTACAGAAAAGGCGTTCTTTTGTTATTTCGCCAACAGAATATCCTCCCTTTTCACACCCTTCCCTTTCCCCCACTGATTAACGTTTCACTTTATCAAATACGTTTAAATTTATATAATTCGGTTATGATGTTGAAGATACATAAGCAGGGAATTTCAAATACATAGCGAATAAATCATGATACAACTACATATTTTTTTTGATTTAAGTGGTTTCGTTTGACCTTTATTGACCATAATTGTATTATAAGACTAAGAAAGCTTTCAAAGGAGGAAATAACAGATGAATTTAATTCCTACAGTAATTGAACAAACAAATCGTGGAGAACGCGCTTACGATATTTACTCTCGCCTATTAAAAGACCGCATCATTATGCTTGGTAGTGCAATTGATGACAACGTAGCAAACTCAATCGTTTCCCAGCTTTTATTCTTGGAATCCCAAGACCCTGAAAAAGATATTCACATATACATCAACAGCCCTGGTGGTTCTATCACAGCAGGTATGGCAATTTACGATACAATGCAATTTATTAAACCACAAGTATCAACAATTTGTATCGGTATGGCAGCATCTATGGGTGCTTTCCTACTTGCAGCAGGTGAAAAAGGAAAACGTTTCGCACTTCCAAACAGTGAAGTTATGATTCACCAACCACTTGGCGGTGCACAAGGTCAAGCGACTGAAATTGAAATCGCTGCAAAACGTATCCTATTCTTACGTGAAAAATTAAACCAAATTCTTGCTGATCGCACAGGTCAACCATTAGAAGTACTACAACGCGACACAGACCGCGACAACTTCATGACAGCAGAAAGAGCACTAGAATACGGCTTAATCGATAAAATCTTTACAAACCGTTAATATATTAAAAGCGAAAGCGGCTCGTTTAGAACAGGAGGACGTTGGAACCCCCTCGGACGAGGCGCTTTTTGCCTCGTCCGAGGGGGCGAAACGACCGGACATTCTAGCCGCCGGAGCTGGATAATACTAAAAGCAGAAGCGGCTCGTTTAGAACTGCTCTCAAAAAGGCTATCGCTCATGCGATAGCCTTTCTTATTGACCATTTCACAAAATATATCAGCAATTTTTTCAATATATCGCCTACTTCTCATGATATATCGGCGCAAATTGAAATATATCGACGATTCGACACAACATATCGACCACTCGACAAAATTACCTCTCCCACCCTCTCCATACCCATTATTTAATACAGAAAAAGTGACAAACCTGTAAAAAAAACAAATGTGTGATTTGGCTCACAATCATATTCCGATCTTTATGTTACAGTGTAAATGATAATTCATATCATTTATTTCGAGGTGAGAATGATGCCAAAACAAATTAATTTTCATCACACTGTTTATGATTTAACAACTCAACATCCTGAAATCATCCCAATTTTAAAAAAGCTTGGCTTTGAAAATATAACAAAACCTAATATGCTGCAAACAGTTGGACGTGTAATGACTATTCCGAAAGGGTGCCGAATGAAAGGTATTTCATTGGACACAGTAAAAGAAGCTTTTCAAAATAGTGGATTTAACATTAACGAGTAGAGGAGAATCCTTATGAGCGAAATGATTAATAACCGTGAACAAGAAAATATAAATAGCTCTGAACGACAAACAATCTTAAAGACTATTATTAAAGATCTTCATAACGGAAAAAACATTGAAGATGTAACAACTCAGTTTCAAGAAGCAATCGGAAATATTACTGTAGCAGAAATTTCAAAGCTCGAACAGGCACTTATGGAGGAAGAAGAAATTCCAGTTGAAGAAGTACAACGCTTATGCTCCGTTCATACAGCTGTTTTTAAAGGATCCATTGAAGAAATTCATCAATCTAATAAACAAGAAGAGCAACCAGGCCATCCCATTCATACATTTAAACTGGAAAACAAAGAAATCGATCTACTTGTGAATTTCAAACTTCAACTTCACTATGAACATTTTGAAAAAGAAGATAACGAAGAAAATATTTATAAACTAATAGAAGACTTAAATTTATTACTAGATGTTGATAAACATTATAGCCGGAAAGAAAATCTACTTTTCCCTTATTTAGAGAAATACGGCATTTATGGGCCAACTCAAGTCATGTGGGGCGTTGATGACAGAATTCGTGCCGCTATTAAAGAAGCAAAACAAAAATTAGTAAATTATAATCAAGATAAAAAATCAGTCTTAGACCGCGTTTCTTTCGTCATCCATGACGTAACTGAAATGATTTTTAAAGAAGAAAATATTTTATTTCCGATGGCCCTTCAAACTCTTACAGAAGATGAATGGTTAAAAATCGCTCATGAAAGTGATGAAATCGGCTACTGCTTAACAAGTCCTACAAGTACATGGAAACCAGAAAGAAATATGATTAAAGAAGAAGCCATATCCGAAGGACTGATTCGTTTCGAAACAGGTATATTATCTTTAAAGCAGTTAGAACTAATGTTAAATCACTTACCTGTTGATATTACATTCATTGATGAAAATGATGTTGTGCGCTACTTCTCTCATGGAAAAGAACGAATCTTTGCCCGCACGAAAGCTGTCATTGGTCGAACAGTCCAAAACTGCCATCCTCCAAAAAGCGTTCATGTCGTTGAAAAACTCTTAGAAGATTTCAAATCTGGAAAAAAAGATTGCGAAGATTTTTGGATTCAATTTCAAGATAAATATGTATATATTCGCTACTTCGCAGTGCGAAATACAGATGGGAAATATATGGGTACTGTCGAATTCACACAAAACATTCAACCAATTCGTGAGCTCCAAGGAGAAAAACGGATCCTTTCATAATTTATCCAATCAAAAAAGCTATCGCTACATGCGATAGCTTTTTACTGTTTATTTTGTACATATGCTGCCAGCGCTTCTAAAGCTGCTTCCGCATCTGAACCTTCTGTTATAATCGTTACGTTGCTGCCAGACCCAATCGCTAAGCTCATAATCCCCATTATGCTCTTCGCATTGACTGTTTTGCCATCTTTCTCAATGAAAATATCAGCATGAAAACGATTTGCCTCTTGTACAAACAACGCAGCCGGACGTGCTTGTAAGCCGTTTTTTAATGCAACCTCAACTTGTTTCTGAACCATAGCTCCCATTTCCCCTTTACCGTTATTTTTTTGCTACCGGTTCCCCCGCGCGTAATTTCTCTGCAATTTCATCGATTTTACGCAAGCGATGATTGATACCTGATTTACTAATTTTCCCCCCAGATACCATCTCGCCTAGTTCTTTCAATGTTACATCTTGATAATTAATACGTAATTGTGCAATCTCTCGTAATTTATCTGGCAAAACATCGAGTCCAACCGTTTCATCAATGTAACGAATATTTTCAATCTGCCTTAAAGCGGCACCAATTGTTTTATTTAAATTGGCTGTTTCGCAGTTCACTAAACGATTGACCGAATTACGCATATCACGAACAATACGAATATCCTCAAATCTTAACAATGCATTATGTGCACCGATAATGTTTAAAAACTCCGTAATTTTCTCCGCCTCTTTTAAATACGTAATGTACCCTTTACGCCTTTCCAGTGTCTTACTATTTAAATCAAATCCGTTCATCAGTTCACATATAGAATCATTATGTTCCTTGTATAACGAAAAGACCTCTAAATGATAAGATGATGTTTCTGGGTTATTTACTGAACCACCTGCTAAAAATGCACCTCTTAAATAGGATCGTTTGCAGCATTTCTTTTCAATCAATTCTTGTGAAATATTACGAATAAATGAAAAGTCTTCCCTAACAATATGCAAATCCGCTAATATTTCACGAGATTTCTCAACAAGCCGAACGATATATACATTATTTTTCTTCAGTCGCATTTTTTTACGAACAAGCAATTCTACCGTCACGTCATATCCTTTTTTCAGCAATGTGTAAATTCTTCTTGCGATTGCTGCATTTTCTGTTTGAATATCAATCGAAAGGCGACGGTTTGAAAAAGAAAGTGATCCGTTCATTCGAAGCAATGCTGATAATTCTGCTTTCTCACAGCACTCCTTCATTTCAAGCTTCGTGAGCTCTTTCTTTGTTTCTGATGCAAATGACACAGCCCCACCTCCTTATACTATATTTTGGAACAAAAATCTTGTCCTATATGAATGAGTAGCGTTATCTCATACAGAGATAACGCATGCTTATAATAACGAATATAAAATAGAAGCTAATTTTAATGTATCATGTCTTACAACTTGATCATCATACTTTGCCAATTCATCTTGAATTAAGCGAATGTCACTTTCAGCAAAACGATCTTCATCAACTACAACAGGTTCAGACATTTCTTCTGCATACAGTTTACGTAATTCAGTAGGAATATCATGATTATTTACAATTGCTGTATCAATGAAAGGTTCGCCAAGGTGATCATGTAAAGCCTGCACATGATCAAATGCTGTATATCCCATCGTTTCTCCAGCTTGCGTCATGACATTACATACATATACTTTTTTCGCCCTTGCAGCAAGAACAGCTTTACCGATCTTTTCTACAATTAGGTTTGGCAAAATACTTGTGTACAAACTACCTGGACCGAAGACAAGTAAATCTGCTCGCTGAATTTCCATCAATGTCTCATACAATGGCTCTACATCACCCGGTGTTAAAAACACACGATTGATTTTTTTCCCAAAGTACGGAATTTTCGATTCACCTGTTACAATTTGCCCATCTTCCAATTCGGCATGAAGAACAACACTTTGATTGGCCGCTGGTAAAACACGCCCTCTCACATTTAACACTTTACTCGTTTCTGTAATGGCATGGAAAAAGTCTCCTGTAATCGACGTCATACCAGCTAATAATAAATTACCTAATGCATGACCCGTTAAACCTTCTCCGGATGTAAAACGATGTTGAAATAAAGCTTCCACAAGCGGCTCCACATCTGATAACGCAACAAGCACGTTACGAATGTCGCCTGGTGGTGGAATTTCTAACTCATCACGCAATCTACCTGAACTGCCACCATCATCAGCTACTGTAACAATCGCTGTAATATCAACAGGGTATTTCTTCAATCCTCGTAATAAAACCGATAGTCCAGTTCCTCCTCCCATGATGACAATTTTAGGTTTTCTCTCTTTTTTCATCCCTTAATGGCCCTTTCTCTTCTCCACATCACGATGAGATATATGAACGATATATTCTGGCTTCAAATGTTTTCCAAGGTATTCTGCAAGTGTCACAGAACGATGTTGCCCACCTGTACATCCAATCGCAATTACAAGCTGACTCTTGCCTTCTCTTTTATAATGAGGAAGCATGAAAGTAATAAGATCCGTCAACTTTTCTAAAAATTTATGCGTCTCATTAAACTTGAGCACATATGACGAAACTTCTTCATCCAGTCCTGTTAACGGCTTCATCTGTGGAATATAATATGGATTTGGTAAAAAACGAACATCAAATACTAAATCTGCATCAATTGGAATGCCGTACTTAAATCCAAATGACATCACATTCACACGAAATGCTTGCTCGTTTTCTGTTGAAAACAGATGAACAATTTTTTCGCGTAATTCTTTCGGTTTTAACTCAGACGTATCAAGTACAATATTCGCTCTTGCCTTCATGTCTGTTAATAAATTACGCTCGGCCTCAATTCCTTTTAACGGAAGTCCTGTCGGTGCAAGTGGATGCGAACGTCTCGTTTCTTTGTAACGCGTTACAAGCGTGCTATCTTTCGCATCTAAAAATAAAATATGAGGAATAATCCAAGTGCGTTCTGATAAATCATCAAGCGCTCCCCATAAATGTTCAAAAAATTCGCGGCCACGTAAATCAATACCTAGTGCCACCTTGTTCATTTTCCCTTTCGAGTCTGCCATCAGTTCAACAAACTTTGGCAATAACATCGGTGGTAAGTTATCTACACAAAAATATCCTAAATCTTCAAAACTTTGCAGGGCTACTGTTTTTCCTGCACCGGACATCCCTGTAATAATTACCATTTTAATATCATTATTTGCTGTCATTGTATCCCCTCCTCGGCGGTTTAGCTTGGATCCAATCGATATGAAAGTAATTCAAAGTCTGGTGTATATACAAACGTACCGTAGATGATTCCATTTCCTTTAATTAAGTAATCAATAATGTGATAATCTCCTGGCGCCATCGCTAATTCATCAATCTTATCAAATGTATGCCAGCCAATGATGCCTTCTTCGCTTTCCAATTTGTTTTCTCCTGCAAAATCTGTGGCTAAAAAGGAGAACATCATCCATTCAGAAACAACTTTATCACCTTCTTGGATGACAAAAGTGAAGACCCCCTTTAATGCTGGGTTCTTTAAATAAATACCTGTTTCTTCACGATATTCGCGAACAACAGAATCTCTTACCGTTTCACCGCGTTCCATTTTTCCGCCCGGTGCAACCCACCAGTTCCGACGAGGTTTTTGTAATAGGAGAACTTCATTATCTTTAATTAACACACAGTTTGTTACTCTTTGCATGCTTCTTCACCTCAGCTACTTGTGATGAATTTTTTCATCACATACTCATTTCATTATACTATCAAAAACAGTTTGTCACAATGAAGGAGGCTAGCCCCTTAAATAAGCAAATTACTAATAAGTAAACAAACTTATTCTTCCTAAGAACATAAAAAATCCCCTTAACGAATTTTATCGCCAAGGAGATTGACCACTTACTTTTTACTAAAATACGATACAATCGCAAAGCCTAAAATAAACGTAATAATTGAACTCACAATCGACATGCTACCGGTCGGAATTCCAGGAAACACTACTGCAATCGATCCGATAACGAGACCGATAATCGCCGCAAATGTTGCACTTTTAAAATGTGCTAATAAGTAGCTAATCCCTTTACTACTCACCACAAACCCAACCATAACACCTGCACCGATTACTGCAATTAGTGGTAGGTTTAATGTTGTTAGCGCATTAATTGCTGTTGGATACACACCGATAATTAATAAAATAAATGATCCGCTAATCCCTGGAAGAAGCATAGCCATACTAGCCATCCATCCTGCCAAGAATAGACCTACTGTATTTAAAATTGTTAACGTCGTAATTGGATCCGCTGCTTTATCTGGCTTAAAGAATGCCGTTACAGCTACAAGAACCGCTGCAACGATTAGTATAACAATATGTCCTGCTTTAAATGTTTCCTTTGCATTTGCTTCCTTCATTAACATTGGTAAAATGCTCAAGATTAAACCAAGGAAGAAAAACTGTGTTGGCTCATAATGATTTTCCAGTAAATACTTAATAACATGACTTAATGTTAAAAACGCTACTGCTACACCAGCAGCAAGCGGAATTAAAAAGCCTAAATGCTTTTTCCATTCACGACTAAAAAATCCACTAATCGCCGCAAGTAACCTTTCATAAATTCCTAGCACAACAGCAATTGTTCCGCCGCTAACACCAGGAATTAAATCACTAACGCCCATACAAAAACCGCGATATATATTACGCCATTCCATACCGAATAAACTCCTCATTTCTCATAATCATTTTTTCCGTAAATTCTAGTATAACAATAACCATCTGTACCTTCCATCGGAATTTTGACAAAAATTTTACATTTTAAATAAAAAATAAAGAAAGCCACCATCTATGAAGGTAGCTCTCTTCTCTAAAAGGATTCATATCCTTATTGTTCTGTTACAGTTTTTAATTCCTCTAACAACTCTTCTACATAGTGCTGTGCACTCTGCGCTGCAATACTACCATCGCCAGTTGCTGTTACAATTTGACGAAGCATTTTCTCACGAACATCACCAGCTGCGAAAATACCAGGAACTTTCGTTTCCATGCGCTCGTTCGTTTCAATATAACCATTTTCATTCGTAATACCAAGTTCAGTAAATGGTTTTGATAGTGGTAACATACCAACATAAATGAAGACACCATCAGTTTTAAACTCCTGTTCTTCACCACTGTTTACATCTACAAGTGTTACGCTACCTACTTTACCGCCCTCTTCGTTAATTTCTTTTACAGTGTGATTCCAAATGAAGTCTACTTTCTCATTTTGGAACGCACGGTCTTGCAGGATTTTCTGTGCACGAAGAGCGTCACGGCGATGAACGATTGTTACTTTTGATGCGAAACGTGTTAAATACACGCCTTCCTCAACAGCAGAGTCTCCGCCGCCAACAACAACAAGTTCTTTTCCTTTAAAGAATGCACCGTCACATACTGCACAGTATGATACACCGCGGCCACCAAGTTCTTTTTCACCTGGTACACCGACTTTTTTGTACTCTGCACCACTTGCAACGATAATTGCACGTGTTTTGTATTCTTTCTTACCAGCTATAATTGTTTTATATTCTTTACCATCGATGACTTCTTTCACATCACCATATGCATATTCAGCACCAAATTTCTTCGCATGCTCGAACATTTTATTTGATAAATCAGGTCCTAAAATGGATTCATAACCTGGATAGTTTTCTACATCTTCTGTATTTGCCATTTGTCCGCCCGGAATACCACGTTCAAGCATAAGCGTACTTAAATTTGCACGAGACGTATACACTGCAGCTGTCATCCCAGCTGGTCCAGCACCAATAATAATGACATCATAAATTTTTTCTTCTGACACACTATTCACTCCTATTCATTCCTACCATAACTTACCCTCATTATACTGTTAGCATCTGTTTTTTCCCAATGATTTGCCTATGCGTGAGTACGCTTTACTACTTGCACATATTTTCTCACAGTTGCTACAGATACATTATATATATTTCCTAGTTCGGCTTGTGTCATTTTATTTCTCTGCTGGCCGCGCACAATATATTCGATTGCCGCAGACCAACCAAACACATTCGTAAATACCGTCCCAGATGTATATAAGCGTATAAAAGTACAAAACCAAAAATGCAAGCATTCTTCAATCAATTCATCTTCTTTATTGGTATAGTTATATAAGGCATCCGCAATCCGAATACATTGTTCAAACGGTTGTAACTCACCTGGAATACTCTTATTACTACTCATTAAAAAGAAGTATTTTGCCAGTTGCGAAACAATCGGCACACGATTTTTCGCTTGCGTCACATCAAAGAAGAAGCCAATTTTTTCAGGTGTTGTTAGTTCATTCATTAAATACAGTGCTAGCATTTGCTCTTCTAACGTTTCACTTTGCTGGAAAGATTTCCGCAATTCTTCAAACAAAACATTCTGTCCTTCATCAGCTAAATGCAGGGCATTCCACGGCTCTTTCCCTTTTTTATCAGGGTGTAATTCTACAACAGATTGCCACATCTTTTCCGCTGTATGTTGATCTTCTATCATATAAGCAGAGTATGCAAACCAATAATAAAAGCTGACATCTCCTTCATATCCTTGACGCTTTAATAATCTTAACCATTTATATGCTGATGCAAAGTGACCAATTGTCGCAAATGTTGTCCCTAGCTTCAATCGGTGCTCAAATGACATTGGGTATACTGATTCTAATTGCCCAGCTAACGCTTCGACTTGCTTATGCTCTCCAATTGAATATAGAAAAATAAGTGTATTACAAAGCGCATGTATATTACCAGGATTTTTCTCTAAAATCATTTCTGTTAACTTTAATGCTTTATCCACATTTCCTAACTGAAAATGAGCAATTGCTAAGTTATTATAACCCGACCAAAACTCTGGATAATCCTTCGTTACAACTTCAAGTGTAGCAATCGCTTCCTCCAATTGTCCGTTACGGATATAGCGATTCGCCTCTTCCTGCATAACAATTAATTCATCTTCATCTTCAATTTCTTCCGTATCAAACGATTCTTCTTCCATAATCTCAAGTAATTCTAACGTATCTTCCACAAATTCTTTTTCTGTTGCTATCTCTAAATATTTCTCTGCATACTTCTTTGCTTGCTGAAACAAACCGAGATATGCGTAATTATTTGCGATAAAATAATAGCACTGCTCAATATCAGAATTCGAACGAATCAACTTCAAGAAAATTTGATTTGATTCTTGATACTCACCGACTTCAGATAATACAGTTGCTAATTGACATAAAATAAACGGCTCTTGCTCACTTTGTGCCGCTCTTCGAAAGTATTTAATTGCATCTTGTAATTTATGACCCTGATAAGCTTTCATTCCTTTTTTATAAAAGAAATCAGCTAATTGATTAAAAGAGATAACTTGTCCGTTCTCCTTATACATCCGTTGATTTTTCCCCATATATCCTCCAGTTTTTTGTTTTCTCGCTCACACATTCTTTTATCTATAAGTATAAACGATTCCGTAAAAAACAAAACAGTATATTATAATCAATTATTTCCTTTTTATTCATAAAAAGAGAAGAGAAATGTTACATTTTTAACATTGACCTTCTCTCCTCTACCATTTCTTCCTTCGTATAAATAATACGCATGGGATTCCCGCCTACAAAAGCACCGCTTGGTATATCACGGTGAACAAGCGTCCCTGCTGAAACAATGGCACCGTCCCCAATCTTCACACCTGGCAATACAGTCGAATTCGCCCCGATCATCACTTCATTCCCTATCACTACTTCTCCGAGGCGATATTCCGTAATTAAATATTCATGAGCTAAAATCGTTGTATTATAGCCGATTATTGAATTCGTTCCAACTGTAATCTTTTCCGGAAACATAAGATCCGGCATTGCCATAAGTGCAAATGATGTTTGCTTTCCTACTTTCATTCGTAAAAATGTGCGATACAACCAATTTTTCATCGATAAAAAAGGTGTATAGCGTGCAATTTGAATGACAATAAAATTTTTCAGCACCTTAAAGAACGATACTGTCTTATATACATTCCATAATGAATTTGCTCCTGAAACAGGGTAGCGCGTTGTCCGTCGCACTTGGCTCTCTCCCCTTACCTACTATTCAGACAAAATGGATAACAAATCACTCATTTTATCTAGTACATAATCCGGCTTATACGATTCTAAGTACTCTCTTCCTTTAATCGTCCAGGCAACTGCCGCTGTTTTCGTACCTGCGTTTTGTCCGCCTACTATATCATGATGATTATCGCCAACCATTAATGTTTCTTCTGGATTTGCACCTAGTAGCTTTAATGCTTTTTCAATTGGTTCTGGATGTGGTTTCACATGTTCTACGTCATCAATTGTAACAACAACATCAAAGAACTCATTTAATTTAGAAAGTCTTAAACCCATTTCTACCGTTTGTCTTGCCTTCGTTGTTACAATTCCAATTTTGTATCCTTGCTTCTTTAACTCTTGGACCGTCTCATAAACAGTCTCATATTCTTCCACTAGTTCATCGTGATGGTCATGATTAAACTGGCGATAGCACTGAATCATCTCATCTATCTTACTTTCATCCATTGAACGAAACGTCTCATGCAAAGATGGACCGATAAATGGCAATACGTCTTCGCGCTTATATTGATCCGGATAGTACTTGTTTAACGTGTGCAAAAAGGAAGAAATAATAAGTTCATTTGTATTAATTAATGTTCCATCTAAATCAAATAACACTGTATTTATTTTCATATGCTAAGGTCCTTTCGCTGCCTGAATATGAAAGAAGCAGCATCTCATACAAGATGCTACTTTTTTCTAGTTTTCTAAATATCTTTTATCAGCTTGCCCCATTTTACGTCTCACAATAATGAAAATGATCGAAATAACAACAAGCCCGATGGACACCACTTGTGCAATACGAAGAGGTCCTAACATTAAGCTATCTGTACGTAAGCCTTCTACAAAGAAACGGCCAATTGAATACCAAATTAAGTAAGTAAAGAACAATTCACCACGACGTAAATTCGCTTTGCGTAATAACAATAATAGAATTACACCAGCAAAATTCCATAATGATTCATATAAGAACGTTGGATGATAGTAAACACCAGCAATATACATTTGATTCACAATAAAATCCGGTAAATATAAACCTTCTAAAAATTGTCTCGTTACTTCACGGCCATGAGCCTCTTGGTTCATAAAGTTTCCCCATCGTCCAATTGCTTGTCCAAGTAAAATACTTGGCGCTGCAATATCAGCTAACTTCCAGAAGGAAACACCGCGTCTTTTCGCAAAGAAAACTCCCGTAATAACCGCCCCGATTAAGCCACCATGAATTGCCAAACCACCTTGACGAATATTAATAATTTGGCTTGGGTTTTGTACATAATATTCCCATTCAAAAATAACATAGTATGCTCTCGCACAAATAATCGCAATCGGTACCGCAAATAAAACAAGATCAACAAATGTATCTTTCGGAATACCTAATCGTTCACCTTCGCGAGTAGCAAGCCAAAGTCCAAGCAAAACACCCGTACCGATAATAATCCCATACCAATAAACTGGGAATGGTCCAAGTTGAATTGCTACGCGGTCTAGCTGTGGTACAGACCCTAACAGCATATGTATGACCTCCCTCTCCTAAATCACTCCTGATTCCCTAGTTCAATCGCACTCATTAAGCGCTCTGAAAATTGTTGCGCTGCATTGACTCCCATTCGTTTTAATCTGAAGTTCATTGCCGCTACTTCAATAATAACAGCCAAGTTTCGACCAGGACGAACCGGAAGTGTAATCTTCGTAAGTTCTGTATCTATAATCTTCATTTTCTCTTCATCAAGACCTAGGCGATCATAGTTTTTCTTTTGATCCCAAATCTCAAGACTAATTACAAGTGTAATACGCTTATAGTTTCGTACGGCACCTGCACCAAATAACGTCATTACGTTAATGATCCCTAGCCCACGAATTTCTAATAAATGCTCAATTAAATCTGGAGAGCTTCCGACTAATGTATCTTCATCTTCTTGACGAATTTCTACACTATCATCAGCCACTAAACGATGACCACGTTTTACAAGTTCAAGTGCTGTTTCACTTTTCCCGACACCACTTTGACCTGTAATTAAAACACCAACACCGTAAATATCCACTAACACACCGTGAACGGCAGTTGTTGGCGCTAACTTACCCTCTAAATAGTTTGTTAAACGACTTGATAACCTTGTCGTCGTTTGAGAAGAACGTAAAAGAGGCACACCAGATTGACTTGATGCCTGCAATAATTCCTTCGGTACATCTTGATTACGAGTTACAATAATACAAGGTGTCTCTTCTGTACAAAGAACTTTCATTCTTTCTTGCTTTTGTTCACTCGTTAGCGTATCGAAAAACGTAAGCTCCGTTTTCCCAAGAAGCTGGACGCGATCAGCTGGATAATATGTAAAAAAACCTGCCATTTCAATTCCAGGTCGCGATAAGTCACTTGTATCAATTGGACGATGAATTCCTTCTTCACCACTTATTAATTCCAATTGAAATTGTTCAATTAAATCTTTTGTCCTTACTTTTGGCATATGTAAACCTCCACTCCGCTGCGGGTTCAGTCTCATTTGATGTAAAATTCCATTCTATCCGATATTGTACCATTTTTTTCTGTAAACAAGAAATATGGTTTCTATTAAATAGAAAAAAACATTTCATGAGACTCGTGAAATGTTTTTCTTTTTGTCATTTTTCTATTTCTTTTCAGATAACGGCTCTACAATTACTTTATCAATCAGCATATTGAAAATAGAAATGCAAATTGCCGCAAGAATCGCTACACCAAATCCTGATATATTAAAAGCATCACCTAATAAAGAATCTGTTATTTTTAACGTAATTGCATTAATTACGATTAAGAAAAATCCAAATGTTAACACAGTAATCGGTAACGTAATTAAAATTAACAACGGTTTTACAAACACATTTAGAATCGATAAAATAATGCTCGCAATAATTGCCGTTTGTATATTTTCTATGTAAAATGCGTCTGGTGCAATTCCCTTTAGAAGACCTGATACAACAATTAACACGACGCTATTTACAAGAAGTGATAGAATCCATCTCATTTTCTTACACATCCTTTTGACATATATACTTAATCATACGCTAATGGCTAGGAAACGCCAAGTGTCATGTAAATTAAAAAACAAGAGAAAACCTTTCTTTTTTGGTGGGGAGAGAGCATCCGGCCATGCCTAGGAGCGGTCAGAACCTTTTTTAGCCCCATGACACAGGAAAATAATGGGGGAAAATGAGTGCGAGTCACCTTTTGTTTTTATAGCTACGACTTACATACTGAAAAGTCAAAGTAAATTTATATAATAACTTATTCCATCCCCTATACTTGTATACCTATCATTCTAAATCTGATTACTCCCACAAAGTAAAACAAGGAGCCAGCCAATCGGCTTAGCTCCCTACTTCAACCTCTTTCATCTTCTCTTTCATACGAGCTGTATCACGCTCTAAAATCGTTTTTAAATACTTCCCTGTATACGAACGTTCTTCTTTTACAACTTGCTCCGGTGTCCCTGAAGCAACGATTTGTCCGCCCTTGTCTCCACCTTCTGGGCCAAGGTCAACAATATAATCTGCTGTCTTAATCACATCTAAGTTATGCTCAATTACAAGTACTGTTTCACCACTTTCAACAAGGCGCTGCAGTACTTCTAGAAGTCGTGCAATATCATGCGCATGTAAACCTGTTGTTGGCTCATCTAAAATATATAACGTACGACCTGTAGAACGGCGGTGTAATTCAGATGCAAGTTTCACACGCTGCGCTTCACCACCTGATAATGTGGTAGCTGGCTGGCCTAATTTCATATAGCCTAGACCTACATCTACAAGCGTCTGTAACTTCCGTTTAATTTTTGGGATGTTCGCAAAGAATTCTACCCCATCTTCAATCGTCATTCCTAGTACTTCAGAAATGTTCTTATCTTTATATTTCACTTCTAACGTTTCACGATTATAACGTTTTCCATGACATACTTCACATGGAACATATACATCCGGTAAGAAGTGCATTTCAATTTTAATAATCCCATCACCGCGACAAGCTTCACAGCGGCCACCTTTCACGTTAAAGCTAAAGCGTCCTTTTTGATATCCACGTACCTTCGCTTCATTCGTTTGCGCAAACACATCGCGAATATCATCAAAAACACCTGTATATGTCGCTGGGTTTGAACGTGGCGTACGCCCGATTGGTGATTGATCAATATCAATAACTTTATCTAAATGTTCCAGGCCTTTAATGTCCTTATGTGCTCCTGGCTTACTTTTCGCTTTATATAACTTCTGCGCTAACGATTTATATAAAACTTCATTGATCATCGTACTTTTCCCGGAGCCAGATACGCCAGTAACCGCTACAAATGTACCAAGCGGGAATGACATTTTTGCATTTTTTAAGTTGTTTTCTTTCGCACCAATAATTTCAACTTTACGCCCGTCCCCTTTACGTCTTTCAAGTGGAACCGGAATAAACTTCTTACCGCTTAAATATTGACCAGTTAATGAATGATCATCATTCATCACTTCATCTGGTGAACCGGCTGACACAACTTGCCCACCATGAATCCCTGCACCAGGACCGATATCAAGCAAGTAATCAGCAGCCATCATTGTATCTTCATCATGCTCAACAACGATTAGTGTATTTCCTAGATCGCGCATTTCCTGCAATGTACGAATTAGACGGTCATTATCACGCTGGTGTAAGCCGATAGAAGGTTCATCAAGAATATATAATACACCAGTTAAACGAGAACCAATTTGCGTTGCCAGACGAATACGCTGTGCTTCACCGCCTGATAGCGTTCCTGCAGCGCGGCTTAATGTTAAATAGTCCAGCCCAACGTTAATTAAGAAACTTACACGCTCTTTAATTTCACGTAAAATTAAACGAGCGATTTGTTCTTGCTTCTCCGTTAATTCAATGTCCGAGAAGAAATCGTAAACTTCTTGAACAGAATACTTCGTTACATCCGCAATTGTTTTCCCACCAACAAAAACAGCTAAACTTTCCGGCTTTAAGCGGCCGCCCTTACATTTCGGACATGCTTGCTCCGCCATATACTTTTCCATTTGTTCACGAATATAATCAGAACTCGTTTCACGGTAACGACGTTCGATATTTGGAATAACTCCTTCAAATAAAATCTCGCTTTCTTTCACTTGACCAAAGTCATTCACATAACGGAAATAAACCTTCTCTTCTCCACTTCCGTACAACACTTTATCGAATAAATCTTTCGGTATATCCTTTACAGGCATATCCATATCAATGCCGTAATGATTACACACCGATTGTAGTAATTGCGGATAATATTGGGAACTAGTCGGTTCCCAAGGAGCGATCGCATGCCCATTTAACGATAAATCCCAGTTTGGAATCACAAGTTCTAAATCTACCTCTAATTTCGAACCGAGCCCATCACAAGACGGACAAGCTCCAAATGGACTATTAAAAGAGAACATACGAGGCTCTAGCTCCCCGATTGAGAAACCGCAATGCGGACAAGCGTGATGCTCACTAAATAAAAGTTCCTCTTCTCCAATTACATCGATTAATACACGGCCTCCCCCAAGTTTGAGTGCACTTTCAAGGGAATCGGCAAGACGGCTCGCAACTCCGTCTTTCACAACAATACGGTCAATTACGACTTCAATGGAATGCTTTTTATTTTTATCTAATGTAATCTCATCAGACACATCAAGCATCTCACCATCAACGCGCACACGGACATAACCTTGTTTCTTTATATCTTCTAATACTTTCACATGCGCACCTTTACGCCCTGAAACAATCGGTGCTAACACTTGTAATTTCGTACGCTCTGGGTATTCCAAAACACGATCTACCATTTGTTCTACCGTTTGTGATGTAATTTCAATTCCATGGTTCGGACAGATCGGTGTCCCAATACGTGCAAATAATAGACGTAAATAGTCATAAATCTCCGTCACTGTTCCGACCGTTGAACGAGGATTACGACTCGTCGTTTTTTGATCGATTGAAATAGCTGGAGATAACCCTTCAATTGTATCCACATCCGGTTTATCCATTTGCCCTAAAAACTGGCGCGCATACGCGGATAAAGACTCCACGTATCTGCGCTGTCCTTCGGCATAAATCGTATCAAATGCTAATGATGATTTTCCTGAACCAGACAAACCTGTCACAACAACGAGCTGATCTCTCGGAATGGTTACATCAATATTTTTTAAGTTATGCGCTCTCGCACCTTTTACAACGATAAAATCTTTGCTCACTATTTTCACCCTTCCGCTTTTAATTCTAGCAGTAAATCTCTCAGCTCAGCTGCACGCTCGAAGTCTAGCGCTTTTGCCGATTCCTTCATTTCTGCTTCCATCTTCGCGATTGTTTTTTCTCGTTCTTTCTTCGTCATTTTCTTAGCCGGCACTGCTTCATATACTTCCGTCTCTTCTGCGGCTGTCGTTGCACGAATCACATCACGCACTTCTTTTTGAATTGTTTTCGGCGTAATACCGTGTTCCTCGTTGTAAGCTTCTTGTTTTTGACGACGGCGTTTCGTCTCTTCAATCGCAATTCCCATCGATCTCGTTATGCGATCTGCGTACATGATTACATGACCGTGTTCATTACGTGCGGCACGGCCAATTGTTTGAATCAATGATCGCTCTGAACGTAAGAATCCTTCTTTATCCGCGTCTAAAATAGCTACGAGTGATACTTCTGGAATATCAAGCCCTTCTCGCAACAAGTTAATACCAATAAGCACATCAAACTTACCAAGGCGAAGATCGCGAATAATCTCAATCCGCTCCAGCGTTTTAATTTCAGAATGCAAGTAGTTTACTTTAATGCCAACATCTTTTAGATAATCTGTTAAGTCCTCTGACATTTTCTTTGTTAATGTCGTAATCAATACGCGCTCATTCTTCGCAATGCGGTCATGGATTTCTCCTAATAAATCATCTATTTGTCCTTCAATTGGTCTTACCTCAATTTGTGGATCTAAAAGCCCAGTTGGACGAATAATTTGTTCCACAACTTCCGGCGTATGCTCTAGTTCATATGGTCCTGGTGTTGCTGATACATACACAACTTGATTCGTTTTCTCTTCAAATTCTTCAAACATAAGCGGTCTATTATCCATCGCTGACGGTAGACGGAATCCATGATCAACAAGCACTTGTTTACGTGCCTGATCCCCGTTATACATTGCTCTTACTTGCGGCACCGTTACATGTGACTCATCCATAACAATTAAGAAATCATTAGGGAAGTAATCTATTAATGTGTACGGCGTTGATCCTGCTGGACGAAGCGTCAAATGACGGGAGTAGTTCTCAATACCTGAACAAAATCCCATCTCGCGCATCATTTCTAAATCATAACGAGTCCGTTGTTCAATCCGCTGCGCTTCTAACAATTTACCGTTATCATTTAATTCTTTTAAACGTTCTTCCAATTCTTTTTCAATATTTTCAATGGCAACTTTCATTTTTTCTTCACGTGTAACGAAGTGAGACGCCGGGAAGATTGCCACATGCTCACGTTCTGCTAATACTTCGCCTGTTAAGGCATTCACTTCACGAATTCGATCAATCTCATCACCAAAAAACTCAATCCGAATGCAATGTTCATCAAGCGATGCCGGAAAAATCTCGACTACATCTCCGCGCACCCGAAATGTTCCGCGTTTAAAATCAATATCATTACGACCGTACTGCACATCAACAAGTTCACGAAGCAACCGATTGCGGTCCTTTTCCATACCAACGCGCAGTGAAACAACAAGTTCACGATATTCTTCTGGCGAACCTAAACCGTAAATACAAGACACACTTGCTACAATAATGACATCATCACGTTCAAATAAGGCTGATGTTGCTGAGTGACGCAATTTATCAATCTCATCATTAATTTGGGCATCTTTTTCAATAAACGTATCGGTTTGTGGTACATACGCTTCCGGTTGATAATAATCGTAATAGCTCACAAAATACTCAACCGCATTGTTCGGAAAGAAATCTTTGAGCTCACTATACAGCTGCCCTGCTAATGTTTTATTATGAGCCATTACAAGTGTTGGCTTCTTCACTTCTTTAATGACATTTGAAATCGTAAATGTCTTTCCCGTTCCTGTCGCTCCAAGCAACACTTGATGTTTCTTACCATTGTTAATCCCTGCTACCAGCTGCTCTATCGCTCTTGGCTGGTCACCTTGCGGGGAATACTCTGAGACAATCTCAAATTGATGTTCCAAAAAAATCCGACCTCCTCATAAAAAAATCTGTATTCCCATTTTACCACGAATACCCATAAAAAAACCAAGAAAACGAACAGATATTCGGTAAAGTTTTCGACAATATATAATAGAAAAAGGAAGGATCCTTCTTTATATAAGTCACTTCCCGTTTTAATTTCATTTATTTTATCATTTTAACCGAGAAGACCCCTGCCTCTAAACGAAGTGAAGGTGGGGGATGAATCGGTTTTTTCTTTTTCAAGAAAACGTCTCTTTTTTTGTAGAACATACGTTCCCTTCAGTGTATAATGATCTTATCAAATAAAAGAAGGTGAGAACAGGTGAAGAGAGCGTATTTCTCGAAACGAATCTACAAGATAGATGTACCGCATGAAATGGTAGATGCATTGGCAGATACCGTTGAAACATTTAATCAGGCAAAACGCTTTGCGTTTCAAACGATTGTTCGTGAAAAACGTTGGAACCGTAAGTTGTATCCAGACAGTCTTCATCTCGTTCTCAAGCGGAAATACCAATTGAATGATTATTATGCAAACAGTGCGGTGCAAGAAGCAAAGGCGTTGTTTACAGGTTTAATGGCGTTACAGAAATTATATGAGAAGCAAACGCAAGAGAAGCTTAAGAAACCTAAGAAAAAGTTGAAACAAGAACGGACAAAACTAGCAAGTCTTCGCAAAATCAAACAAAGTTGTGTGAAAGGAACGCTGACATTTCCGAAAAACACCCGCTTCGCGAAGCACAACAACCTCATCTCCTTATCTCGTAAAAAAGACACCTTAATTTGGCTGAGTGAATATTTGTTTGAACACCAATACTTAGATATTCAAATGAAAAGAATTCAGGCGAAAATCGGTCATCTCACTCACAGACAATCCCGTTTAACGCAAAAACTTTCATCCGATCAAACGAATATTCCAAGCGCAGTATTTGGAAGCAAAAAACTGTTTCGCTCGCAATTTACGATCCGCGAGTTTGTACGTAACCATGACAAATGGAAAACATTATTTTCTCGTGCTCGAAATAAACAACTGATCCTATCTGGACGGAAAGATGCCAAACATGGCAATTTTGTATTTCAGTATGTGCTCGAGACAAAAGAATTGTGGATGACGACAAGTTCCGGGAAAACACTTATGTTTCCAGCTGTTACGTTCCCGTATGGGCAAGAAATGATTGAAGAAGTAATCACAACCCAATTACAGTGTAAGAATAAGAAAAAGCATGGTAAACCGATTGCATGGTCTGTTGAAGACTATGGGGAGTATTACATTGTAAAATGTTTAATCGATGTGCCGAAAAACCCTCACACGAATTACAGTAGATCAGATGGTGTAATCGGTGTAGATTGCAATCTTGAGCATTTTGCTTGGGCAAATGTAACGAAGGATGGAAATTATAAAGGAAGTGGTTCCCTTCGTTTTTCTATTATGGGTAAATCTACAGGACAAATCACAAAAATCATCGAAGTGGAAGCGATTCGCTTAGTGGACTTAGCGGAGCGGTATAACAAGCCGATTGTCATCGAGAAGTTAGATACAACCCAATCGAAAACAGGGGATCGATACGGAAATAAACAAGCAAATCGAATGAAGAGTATGTTCGCGTATGCGAAGATGACAAACTCAATTTTGAATCGTGCAGATAAAAGAGACGTGGCTGTCTTTCAAGTGAATCCCGCTTATACTTCGATTGCAGGAAAGATGAAATATATGCGGAAATTCGGTATCTCTATTCATCAATCCGCGGCCTTTACCATTGGACGCCGGGGATTAGGATATAAAGAAAAAGTACCTCAGGTGCTTCAGCCTTATATTCCAAAGAAAGACGCACATCACTGGAGTCATTGGCATCGATTAAACAATCGATTGGATATTCGCACACATCATTTCTATCAGCTATACGATGTAGATCAACCGAAAGAAGCCTTACAAGTCGAACGGTTACACTTGTTTGAAAATGAAAAGAGAAAACTAGCAAAACGATTTGCATAAAGAAACATAACGCCTTGTCCCAGATTTTTACGCTTATTACCAGAGCAGATAATAAGTCTAGGAACTGGATGCATGACAAAGTGTTCTAGCCTCGATATAAGAAAAAGTAGTTGTACCTATTTTGTTTGCCTTTCGTCGGAAGATAGAATGGGTCGTCTTACATTACATATAGACACTACCGAACTCTATATCGTTGTATCCTCTTTGTTGAACGAGAGGAACTGTTTTTGCGAGGACAGAGACAGAAGAATCCCCCACCTCAAGCTCTTGTAGAGGTAGGTGGGGGTAGTTCAATGGCAAACTGAACAAGTGATACCCATTATGACCAATTTCTTTCTTACAATCATGTAGCGTATACCTTATATCTTCACGAATATCTTTTATTATGTTTTTACAAGTATCGGAGTAAATCCCTTTATCTTTACCTGCAAATTTATCATAGGAACTATCTGAAGAATAGCTTATTTCGTTTCCATCGTATTCTAGCGTTTGAAAGATTGGATCTCCTTCGTGTGTGTAATTCACAATACGTATTTTATCTGCTGCACCTTTTTCAACATTCGTAACGAACTTCTCAAATTTATGTAAATTAGAAACCTTATGATCTTTTGCAATTACATCATTATTCTCATCAATTTTACCGCCCGATTGTGAACATGCTACTAAACTTACTATGAAAAGATATATCAAACTCGTTCTTTTTCTTATTGTCATCCTCTCCTGTTCATACTATTTATATACAACGTAAAAGATTCTTTGTAACTACTACCACAACCTTCCCTCAAACAAAAAGCCACTCTCATTTTTAAAGTGACTTCTCTTCCCCTTTCTTCTTCTTCGGAAAAAACACATATGAAAATGTAATGATCGTATCAATAAGAAGTACAACACCCCATATCTGGCTCACACGACTTGCCGCCTCATTTAAAACAATACCTTTTTCAAGCCAATCTCCCCACTGTTCAATTGGCACAAGCCCATACATAAAGAAAAATCCAATATGAACAATCGTAAATAAAATGAGATGTAGGCTCCATTCCCATATTTCCTGCTTCGTATGAGCCCAGCCAGTAACTTCTAATGGATCTTCAATGATAGGCATCGGTTCATTTCGCCATTTGGCAACAAGCTTCTGGATACGTATATCTAATTTCTTTAAATCTTTTTTTCCATAAAAGATTGCGTATAGTAATATCACTATCGTAATGATTTGAAAGTTAGAAAACTTACCAGTTTCATAATAATCAATGACACCTAAAGCTAAAATAAATATTTCATTAAGAAGTAACACAATTCCAGCGATAAAACTAGCTTTCCGTAACCGAAATCCATAACGCAATAAAAAGAATCCAATAGCTGATACCCAAAATACAACTTCCGCCCCAATTAAGAAATACCAACGATATTCTGCAAGTATACTCATTTCCCACGCTCCCTCTCATCATATATGCGAAAAGCCTCATCCATATACGCTAAAAGCTCCTCTTCAATTGGATACATATTCATCTTCTGTGAATCTTCTTTCGACTTTCGCACTTCCCATAATTTATCCAAAAACGCTTCATCACCATTTGCCATCTCCATACATTTCGCCATTAATCTTTTTGTAGCCTCTTGCACTTCATCATTTGATGCATCCTTACCCTCTTTCATAAAGTTACGTAACTGTTTCAATACATCTACCCATTCTCGAACGTTCGCATCTTCCTCGCTCATATTAGGTAAATTGCGAAGAAGCTTTTGCTCTTCATCTGAAAATACCTTTTGCTGAAACATTTCACGTATACGAGGCGACTGCCTTGAAAGTTGAATGAGTTCGAACATGATCTTCCAATCTAGCTCTCCTTCAAGTTCCGCTGAATAAACGACAGCCTGCAAAATCTTTTCCATTCGATTAAATTTTTTCTGCTCTTCTTGTACAAATTTAAGCTGTTTTTCCAGCGATTCTTTCAAACTTAATTCATCTGTCATTAGCATATTCATAATCTCTTTTAACGAGAAACCCATTTCTTTTAGAAACAAAATTTGCTGCAACCGAATGACATCAGTTTCACTATATAAACGGTGTCCACCTTCTGTTTTTCCGCTCGGTTTCAGCAAATCAATTTGATCGTAATAACGGAGCGTTCTTACTGTAACTCCTGTTTCCTTTGTAAGCTCTTGAATCGAAATCATCTCCATCACCCTTTCCTCTTTCATTGTAAAAGATGACGTAACGTAACTTTCAAGTCTTTTTGTAAAAAAATGAAAAAAAGCTGATTACATGAATGAACCAGCTTTTACGGAAATAATATTTTTTGAATTGTACGTCCACATGTCAAAACAATTGCACCAACTAAAACACTCGTTGCTGTTTTGTGATAGTGCGCTGATACTAGTAAATAATACGATAATCCAACAACTCCAATAACGACGAGTGTGCTTGGCACTGGATTGTGAACAAAATTTTGCATACCCCATATAAATGCAAACAAAGCTGCAACGACACATAAAAGCGCTAATCCCATTCTGTTTTCCCCTTTATTTATCTATTTGCACTCCAAAATAAATATCTCCTCTACATTCATCCCAAAATACTTCGCAATCTTCAGCGACAATTCCAAACTTGGATTGTAATGATGATTTTCAATCGCCACAATTGTCTGCCTTGTCACTTGCATAGCTTTTTCCATTTCAATTTGCGTGATGTGATTTTGCTTTCTCAGCTCTTTAATTCTATTTTTCACACCCATAGGCTCCACCTTTAAAAGTAAAGATATCTTTACTTTTATTATAAATAATTCCCAGTATTTAGTAAATAAATCTTTACAAACTAAAAGGAGACATACCGAATATGTCTCCTTCTTTCCATTTACATAAATCCTAATGCATATACAAGTATATAACCGAGAACAGACAGACAAACTGATCCCACTAATCCTGCGACAAATGCTTTACTTCCTAATTTACGGAACGTTGTAAACTCTACATTTAAACCAAGCCCTGCCATTGCCATCGCAATGAGCATATAAGCGATGATTACGATATATCCTGCAACCACCTCAGGTATAATACCTAATGAATGAAATGCACTCATTGCCAAGAACCCTAAAATAAACCATGGAATCGGAATATCACGCCAAGAGCCTTTTTGCCCATTCCCTTCACTACGCTTAAACCATAAACCAATTAAAATCGCCACTGGTACAAGCATGGCAACGCGCGTTAATTTTACAATGACCGCAATATCAACAGATGCGCTTCCGCCTGGCGCTGCCGCGGCGATGACGTGTGCAATTTCATGCAGTGTCGCTCCAGAAAATACACCGTAACCATAAGGAGATAAACCAAGAATCGGATATAATAACGTATAAATCAGTGTGAAAATTGTACCTAGAATTGCAATAATTGCGGCACCAACCGCCGTTTCATCATCCTTCGCTTTCACTTGTGGTGCAATGGCCACGACCGCGGCTGCACCACAAATTGCTGTCCCGCAAGCTGTTAAAATGCCAAGCTTCTTATCTACTTTAAAAACGCGTGTTAATGCGTATACAACAACAAGTGTAAATACAATAACGATCGCTGCAATCACTAGCACCTTTGGCCCAGCCTTTGCGATATCAACTAGATTCAAACGCATTCCTAGCAAAATAATTCCGAACCGAAGTAACTTCTTACTAGCAAAATTCGTTCCTGCAATCGCTTCATGCGGCACACTAATTGTTGCTCTCCAAACCATACCGATTAGAATAGCAATAACTAATTGTCCCATAATATTTAAAAATGGAAGCGCTGCTAAATATTTCGAGGCGATGGCAATTAATAACGTAATTCCAATTCCTTGCGAAAAACCGAGACGCTTCTTCTTTTGTATAACAAGTGTTTGTTCCACTTCGTACCACTCCACTAATCGTATTGGAACATGCATGTTCTTTATATTTACATTATAGAAGAGTTTCAATGATAAGTTTAATACTAATATACAATCTCAATCATCAGAAAAACTTATGATAATATTAAAAGCGAAGGCGGCTCGCTCAGCTCTGACCAGCTAAGGTTCTTCCTCACACAAGGCGCTCTTTGCCTTTTGGGCGGAAGGTTCTTAGATGTGAAGAGCTTGCCGCTGGAGCTGGATATCATTAAAAACCAAAGCGGCTCGCCCAAAATGAGAAGAGGGATGGTGCTTCTGACTTAGAGGCGAAGACACGAAGAAACCGACCATTCACCGCTAAAGCTAGACATCATTGAAATGCAGAGCACAGCCAAATCTAAAGTAAGGGAGTATATACAATGAACGTCGATATCTTAAAAATATTTGTGACTGTCGTAGAACAAAAGCATTTCTCGCGCGCGGCAGAACTACTCAATCTTTCACAGCCTGGCGTCAGCATGCATATTCGTAATTTAGAAAACGAATTTGGTACGACTCTTATTCAACGGTCCCCAAAGCATGTTCAAGTGACAGAGGCCGGTAACATTTTATATATCCATGCAAAGCAAATGCTATCTCTTTATGAAGAAGCAAAACAAGAAATTAACGAACTACATAACGTTGTCACAGGAACACTGCGTATCGGCGCAAGCTTTACGATTGGTGAGTACTTACTTCCGAAAATATTGGCACGCTATGCCAATGAAAATCCACACGTAGAAGTACATACACTCATATCCAATACAGAGGAAGTTCTCCAAAGCATCCGTTCTAACCAAATCGACATCGGCTTAGTAGAAGGGCAAGTCGTATACACTGATATAGATGTAGAGACCTTTATGGAAGATGAAATGAAACTTGTTGTTCCACCAAATCACCCTCTTCTGAGCATACATACAATCGACGAAGCTTCCCTCCAAGATCAAGTATGGGTTCTGAGAGAAACCGGATCTGGCACACGTGCCTATAGTGATCGCTTTATCCATCATCACCATTTAAAAATGAAGCGCTTCTTTACCTTTAGCAGCATTCAAAGTGTGAAAGAGGCTGTTGCTGCTGGGCTTGGTATCGCCATCCTTTCTGACTGGACTGTAAGGAAAGAACTGCAAGCAGGCGAACTATTCCATGTCGAAGTTCCAAATGAAAAACTCATCCGCCCCTTCTCGATCGTGCGCGGTAAATACTTTATCCACTCTAAAGCCATTCAAGTATTTTTAGATCATGTTCAATCATTTGCACAAAAACAGAGTTGATCTTCACACTAATGTGAAGGTTTACAATATATCTTTGACTTTGTCGGTTCTTCATTTGAAGGCTATGTGATTGGCAATGCTAATGCACCAAATGAAATTTCAAATAATAAAGAAGCATTAGCACAAGTAAAGTTATTAAAACAAATTCGCAGTTGCAAAGAAGTACCCTAATGTCTTCCCTATATATCGACAAGGCCTTTGCCATTTCCCAAGAAATATCGGTGATTCAACACAAGATATCGGCGTTTTTTCGAATATATCGGCGTTTCGACATAGCATATCGACTTACCGATAATATTTGACACACACAGAGCCAAGCGACCATACAAAAAAGCCGTGCACCAAGCACGGCTTTACATTATACACGGACAGCAGTTCCACTAACCGCAACCATTAACATTCCTTCGCGAACTACTTCATAGTCCACATCAATGCCAACAATCGCATTCGCGCCTTTTTGCTTCGCAAGAGATTTCATCTCTTCCATCGCAATATCACGTGCTTCTTTTAATTTGCTTTCATATGCACCAGAACGGCCACCGACAACGTCACGAACAGAAGCAAATAAATCACGGACGATATTTGCCCCCATAATTGCCTCGCCATTTACGATATCAATATACTCGATAATTTCTTTTCCTTGAATAGTAGAAGTTGTTGTTACGATCATTTTTACAGCCTCCTATATATATGTATCTTTTTGTTACCTACCTATATGGTACGCTAATTCCATTAAAATTACATATACAAGGTCCATTTATTTGTGACAATGAACGCAATATTCCACTTTCTATTCATTAGATTTCATTCTTAAGAACTAAACTGCGCTTCATATAATCTACTGTAACCTTCGCCTCGTTCAATTAGCTCTTCATGCGAACCTTGCTCAGCGATACCATCTTTATTTACAACGACGATGCGATCTGCATTTTTAATCGTTGCAAGTCTATGAGCGATTACTAATGTCGTGCGGCCAACTGATAATTCCGCAAGTGATTTTTGAATCGCAAGTTCCGTTTCTGTATCAAGTGCAGAAGTCGCTTCATCTAAGATTAATATTGGTGGGTTTTTCAGGAACATACGAGCAATTGCTAAACGTTGTTTTTGTCCTCCCGAAAGTTTGACACCTCTCTCACCAATGACTGTATCTAATCCATCTGGTTGCGAGTAAATTAAATCCTCTAATTGTGCACGCTTGACCGCTGTCCAAATTTCAGCTTCTGAAGCCTGTAAGTTCCCATAAGCAATATTCTCTCGAATCGTTCCAGAGAATAAGAACACATCTTGCTGCACAATTCCAATTTGCTTCCGAAGTGAGGAAAGTGTCATGTCCTTTGTATCAATACCATCGATTGTGATAGAACCATCTGCAAGCTCATAGAAACGTGGCAATAAGCTACATAATGTTGTTTTCCCAGCACCCGATAGCCCAACAAAAGCAACTGTTTCTCCCGCATGAATTTTTAAATCAATATTTTTTAAGATCGGCTCTTGTTTGTCATATCCGAAAGTAATGTTTTTATATTCAATATCACCATGTACTTGTTTTACTTCAATTGCATTCGGTGAATCCATAATATCTGGTTCTGTTTCTAATAGTTCCACATACCTTTTAAAGCCTGCAATCCCTTTTGGATAACTCTCAATAACAGCATTAATTTTTTCAATGGGACGGAAGAAAATGTTCGTTAATAATACAAACCCAATAAATCCACCATATGTTAATTCCCCTTGCAGAACAAACCAAGTCCCGCAAATTAAAACAAACAATGTCACAAGACGCATCAGCATATAACTAATCGATGAATTTAAAGCCATGATTTTATACGCCATCAGCTTTGTTGTGCGAAAACGAGCGTTATTTACTGCGAATTGCTCTTTCTCAAACTTTTCATTTCCGAATGCTTGGACAACACGGATCCCGCCAACATTATTTTCAATGCACGCATTAAAGTCAGCAACATCTGAAAATAACCGTCTAAACGTTCCTGTCATCTTGCGGTTGAAATAAAGCGCTAACCATAATAAGAATGGAATTACTAAGAAAGTAAGCAGAGCTAACTTCCAGTTAATGATCATCATAAATGAAAAGGCCCCAATTAAAGTCATAATCGCAATAAATAAGTCCTCTGGTCCATGATGGGCAATTTCACCAATTTCCATTAAATCATTTGTAAGACGTGAAATTAAATGACCTGTCTTGTTATTATCAAAAAATCGAAATGATAGCTTTTGAATATGATCAAATAATTTCTGACGCATATCTGTTTCAATATTAACGCCAAGCATATGCCCCCAATATGTAACAACATATTGTAGTCCTGCGTTTAATACATAGATTGCTAATAAACCTATACAAGCCCATAAAATAAGTGTCCAATCTTGTCCTGGCAATAATTTATCAATAAACTGATTCACAATAAGCGGAAACCCAAGTTCGAGTAACCCCGCAATTACCGCACAGGAAAAATCAAGCACGAATAAGCCTTTATATGGCTTATAGTAAGAAAAAAATCGACGCAGCATAAAGTTCCTCCCTCATTCAAAATAAAAAGACTTCGCATCATAACAAAGCCCCTACTAAATGATAACCATTATCAAGTATTTATTCAAGTTATCTGTCTATGAATCTTTTATTACTAAATAAAAGACCTTCATGAATGAAGGTCTTTTGAATTACACTGCTTCCGTATCCCACTTATGATCTTGCTCTACAAACACAATACCTAATTCATGATGTCCACCTGCATATAATGCAGTTTGAGCAAGGCGCAGCTCACCGTTTGTATCAAGCACTTCTAATTTACAAAATGCCCCTGTCGTCTTGGACTGAAGCGCATCATAAAACTCCTCTGCCGTTTTAGGAATTACACCATTTACTTTCGTAATAACCTCTCCGGGCTTCAAATCTAGTTCTGCACCGATAGTATTCGGAATTATACCTAATACAACTAATCCATCATCACGCGCTGCAAAGTACGCTGGACGCGTTTCATCAGCTATCCGTTCTCTGATTGCTATCGTAAAGCGCCCAAGCATCGCAACTCCCATCGCAATAATCGCTAAAACAGACCACCAATAGCTGACTACACCTAAAATAAGAACAAGAGTCGCTAATCCAAATATGCGTCTTCCTGTAAACAGCAATGCTTCTGTCGGTTCCTCACTTCTAATTGTTCGCATAAAGCCAAGTAAAAACGGAACAAGGAATAGGGAATATGTTTGCGAGCCAACAGAAACGACCGGCCACCACGAAACAAATTGTGTAACGGCATCTCCCGGCACAAGAATAAAAATCGGAACGAGCCATAAACGCTTTGATTCATGTAATCCAATATTTAAACCACGCTTTCCTTTGCGCATTTTTGGCGTTGAATATCGCACTGCATTTTTCGAAATTAATAATCCTTCTACTACTAGCATCAAGCCAAGTAAAATCGCAAGCGATACAATCGTACTCTCTTCTCCTTCCCCAAACTGTAAGAAAGAGATTGGGAGCTTAGAAGATAATAAAGCTGCTACAATCGCCACGCCAAATGTATAAGCGGGAGATAAATATCTATACCCAGTAGCTAGTCCAAATACGAGTGTCCAAATTAAAATCATCCATATACTCGCTTGTGACAGAACTAGCCCGGCTCCAACTGTTATGATGGATACAATAAATCCATATCCAACTCCCGCAAATAGGGAGGTTCGTAGTTCAAACCATACATCATATACTTTAAAAGAAAAATCTTTTCGTTCTCGTAATATACGTAAGTATCCAACAAAAATACTACTTATCAAAAAAACATAAACAGCAGGGTGTAAGAAAAAACGCCCAACTGCTCGCATTATCTCAAAAGACCACGCCTCCACGAACCGCTTCACCACCATTTATATCATTCTTTCTTTTTATCTTATCATAAAGTGAAACTTTAATCAGTGGGGTTTTCTCCATCCCCCACCTAACTTCTTTAGAAAAGCGGAAGCGGCTCGCTCAGAATCACAAGACATTGGAGGCCCCGACAGAGAGGCGTTTTTTGCCTCGTCCGAGGGGGCAAAACGACCGGAGATTCTAGCCGCTAGAGCTAAGCAATGCTTTCGCTGATTTTTGAGGTAGGAGTGTTACTGTCCGCAAATAGCGGGGTAAACACGTACAAAAAAATACAGGCAATAACATGCCTGTATTTCTTCTTACTTCGCCATTAATTTTAATGCAGCCTGTAATTGCAAGTCATTTTCACCAGAGCGAATCTTTTCGATAATTTTATTTTGAATTGCTTCAGCTGTCTTTTTATCGAGCTTCCCTGTTGCTTCCATTTCATTTGCATTTTGGAATGCTTTTATAGCTGACTCTGTTTCTTTACTGAAGTACCCATCTTCACGTCCAGGTACATATCCTAAACTTTTCAGCATTTCTTGCGCATGCTTCACCTGCACATCGTTTACATTATAAGAAAGTGTTTTCTCAATTTGAATTGGCGTTGCATGATAATAATCTGGTTGCTTCACTTCTACCGTTGGAGCAATTCCTTTTTTATGAATCCAATTGCCATCCGGTGTAAGCCATTTAAACATTGTCAACTTAATATTACTACCATCCTTAAATGGAACAGCCTGCTGAACAGTACCTTTCCCAAATGTTTTTTCACCAACTAAATCATATCCTTCACCTTCACTTAATGCACCTGCTAAAATTTCTGAGGCCGATGCACTTCCTTTATCAATTAATACTGAAATCGGATATGACTTTCTCTCTTTTAAAGTAGTTGAGAATTTCTTTTTCTCACCATTTCGTTGTTCAACTTGCATCATTGGCTTTTTGTCCGTCATGATTAATCCTAAAATATCTTGTACACTATTTAAGTAACCCCCTGGATTACCACGCACATCAATAACGAGACCTGTTATATCTTTCTTTTCAAGCTCTTTTAATTGATCTTTAAATTCTTTCGCTGTATTTTCAGAGAAAGATGTAATTTGAATATAACCAATATTTTTCTCCTTCTCTTCCTTTACAGAACTAAATACAGTGAAAATCGGAATCTTTTCACGTTTAATTTTAAATTCGATTGGATCATTTACACCAGGTCGCTTTATTTCAATTGCAACGGTCGTTCCTTTTTTACCACGAATCTTTAAGACTGCTTCTTCACGCGATAAATCTTTTACACTGTTCCCATCTACTGATAAAATTTGATCATTTGGCTTAATGCCTGCTTTTTCTGCTGGTGATCCTTTAATTGGAGAGACAATGATCAGTTTTCCATCCGTTTTGTTCACCTCAGCACCAATACCTTCGAGCTCCGGATCAAGCGATTGTTCAAATTGCTTTGCCGTTTCTTTATCCATATACGTGGAATAAGGGTCCTTCAGCGTAGACAACATGCCTTGTATCGCACCCTCAACAAGCTTGCCGTCCTTCACGTCTTCCACATAACGCGAATCAATCAATGCATACGCTTCATTAATTTTAGCTAAATCCCCTTGTTTCGTGCCGGCACTACTATCACTTGAAATTGTTTGCGCCATATACGATGGATTGATTCCAAACATATACATACCTGCAAACATTCCGCCAGCACCAATTAAAAATGCAACAACCATTCCAATAATCGCAACTCTACGTTTCAATGCGGAATTCCCCTTTCCAAAACACACAGGTGGTGTAGCAAAAGGCATCACACATTGTGTGATGCCTTTACCTATTTCTACTATATGATAAGCTTGTACGAATTATGTTTGCAACTTTTTATACTTTTAAGAAGCGACGAATTGACATTACACTTCCCCACATACCGATTAATGCACCAATTAACACTAATAAACCGGAAAGTTGGAATACAAACGGACTATATGGAAGAAGCTCGAAAATCGTTCCACCAAGCTTCTGGTTAAACATACTTTGAAGTGAATTATAAGTAGATAAAATCACGATAATTGGGAGAATCGAACCGAGTACACCCAAGAATAAACCTTCTAATAAGAACGGCCAACGAATAAACCAGTTTGTCGCTCCAACAAGTTTCATAATTTCAATCTCTGTGCTTCGCGCATAAATCGTAATTTTGATTGTATTAGAGATTAAGAACATCGCTGTGAATAAAAGACCAGCAATTAACACAATCCCAATATTACGACCTGTTTTCACTGTATCAAATAATTTTTCAACTTGACCTTTACCATATTGAACGGTACTTACAAACTGCATTTTTTCAACTTTTTTCGCAATTGTCGCTGTATCAGTTGGTTCTTTTGCTTTTACAATAAATACGTTTTTAAGTGGGTTATCTTGTTCAAATAACTCAAACGTTTTTCCGCTGTCACCTAAGCTTTTAATCAAACGTTTTAACTCTTCTTCTTTAGAAGAATATTTAACAGACTCTACTTTGGCAATTTTGCTAAGATCTTCTTCCAATTTCTTTTGATCCGCTTCTTTTGCTGCTGGATCAATGTGTATACGAATTTCTACATCTTGCTCCACTTTCGTTGCGAAGTGGTTCATATTCATAATCGCTGTTAAAAAGACACCTACAAGTAATAATGTAACTGTTACTGCACTTACAGAAGCAAACGTCATCCAACCATTACGGGATAGATTTTTTACACCTTCTCGTAAATGTCGACTAAGGGTTTTAGTCTTCATATCCGTATCCTCCCTCAATCTCATCTCTAACAATTTTTCCGCCTTCAATCGCAATTACGCGATGGCGAATTGTATTTACGATATCTGAGTTATGCGTCGCCATAACAATCGTTGTACCACGCTCATTAATACGTTTAAAAATACTCATAATATCAAGCGCTGTATCAATATCTAAGTTTCCTGTCGGTTCATCCGCAATTACAACTTTTGGCTTATTTACAATCGCTCTTGCAATTGCCACACGCTGCTGCTCCCCACCAGAAAGCTCATTTGGAAGTGCCTCCGCACGATCCTCAAGACCTACAAGACCTAATACTTCCGTAACACGCTCACGGATCGCTTCAGGTTCTTCTTCAATTACTTCTAAGGCAAACGCTACATTCTCATATACCGTTAATTTAGGTAGTAATTTAAAGTCTTGGAAAATTACGCCTAGTTGACGACGAAAATATGGTACATCTCGCTCTGCCAACGTTTCAATTACAAGTCCATTCACATTGATAGATCCTGTTGATGGTTTTTCTTCACGATACATCATCTTAATAAATGTAGATTTTCCGGCTCCACTCGGTCCAACTACGTATACAAATTCACCCTGCTTAATGTTAACTGTGAGTCCATCGATGGCTTGCATACCATTTGGATACTCCTTATAAACATTCGTCATTTTGATCATTATTTATCACCCAATACTTAATGATTTTTTTCGACATACTTTCTCTGTCTATCTGAACATGAAAGTAAAAACTTTCACTCTTACTTACACTCTGCTGTACTACAAATCTATAGATGTATTTCTGTTGTTTCAAAGAACAGTGAGAACATTTCCAGTCTATCACTGCTGCTTATGTACATGTTTCAGCAAAATTCTACAAACTACATTGTAACATCATTCGGTTTCCAATTCGGATACAATTTTGTTACAGTTATGTTACAGCATAAAAAGAAACACGAAAAAAGTAGTTATTCTGAGGTTCCTTTCTAACTACTACAAACAAGTCTATATCGTTTTATAAATAGTTTCTACTAAAAGATGAATCATCTTATAATCTATATAAATACAAATTGAAAAACTGACATAAAAACTATTATTTAGGTGGGAGAGAGCATCCGCTCATGGATAGAAGCAGTTAGTGCCCTTTCTAGCTCCATGCTATGTAAATACCAGTAAATCAAACTTGGATTTACAAATTAATAAACGACATAAAACCTGATATTTAGGCTTAAGAGAGCATTCGGCAGCTAGAATGCTCGGTGGCTTCGCTTCTTCCTGCGAGGCAAAGTACGCCTCTGCGTCCGAAGCTCCATCCCCCTCACATTCTGAGCGAGCCGCTTCCGCTTTTCTTTTGTCTAGCTCCAGCAGCTAGAATGTTCGGTGGCTTCGCTTCTTCCCGCGAGGCAAAGTACGCCTCTACGTCTGAAGCTCCATCCCCCTCACATTCTGAGCGAGCCGCTTCCGCTTTTCTTATTTATGTTCCGCTAACCATTCTGATACTTTTTTTGCATCCTCACCTTGAATAATTCCTGGAGACATCATGCCGCGTCCTTTTTCAATAATTTTTTCAATATCCGCCGCGTCATATTTGCCGCCTACTGTTCGTAAATCTGGTCCGGTTGCACCTGATAAATCATTAGCATGACAACCTGCACAGCTTTTTTTGTAAATCTGTTCGGCACTATCCGTACTCGCAGATTGATTAGAAGACTTACTGTCCTCTTTCTTTCCGCACGCTCCTACAGCAAAAACTAATGTTGTTCCTAATGCAATCGCCAACAATTTCTTTTTCACTTATATCGCTCCCCGTTATTAATGTCCTTCTCATTATTGATACAGCCATACTTTCACACAGCTCTCACTAGCCATTATAATAATTATCCTCTTACAGAAAAACTAACCTATAGAGGATATTTCTTACAAAAATGATGAGAAACCTACTGATACAAAGCTTTCCGCAATTGTTTCAATTCTGTGAACAGATACAAATTACTGCAAAGAGCCTTTTTCTGAAAAACAGAATAAAAAAATCTTATGCAATTTCCTCATCAATTACAGCTGAGTTCTTATATTTTCTTCTTTTTACAAAACAATATGCGACCTTGTATGATAAAACCAATCCCATCAAAAAGAGAAGTTGTCATCCAACTTCTCTTCCTCCTTCTTTTATCGATATAGATAAGGTATACCTCTTTATATCCCCTATCTCCTCACCGATAGGCCAACAGTCCGTTGGCTTTTTTTCTTAAGAAATACGAGAACGTAAATATGCATCAATAAATGGATCAATCTCTCCATCCATAACCGCTTGTACATTACCAACTTCCGTATTTGTACGATGGTCTTTCACTAGAGAGTATGGGTGAAATACGTAAGAACGAATTTGACTACCCCAGCCAATTTCTTTTTGCTCACCACGGATTTCGTCCAATTGCGCTTGCTTTTCTTCTATTTTCTTTTGATATAACTTCGCTTTCAGCATTTTCATCGCATGCTCACGGTTTTTAATTTGAGAGCGTTCTGACTGACATGTCACAATTGTATTCGTTGGAGTATGCGTAATACGAACTGCCGAATCTGTCGTATTAACGTGCTGTCCACCAGCGCCACTTGCGCGGTACGTATCTATTTTCAAATCTTCCGTACGTACTTCAATTTCGATATCATCATTGAATTCAGGTACAACTTCACAAGATACAAACGAAGTATGACGACGACCAGAAGAATCAAACGGTGAAATACGTACAAGGCGATGTACACCTTTCTCTGCCTTCAAGTAACCATATGCATTGTGACCTTTAATTAATAGCGTAACGCTTTTAATTCCAGCTTCATCACCAGGTAGATAATCAACCGTGTCCACTTTAAATCCACGTTTCTCAGCCCAACGTGTGTACATACGTAATAACATAGATCCCCAGTCTTGTGACTCTGTTCCACCTGCACCTGGATGCAGTTCTAAAATAGCATTATTTTTATCATATGGATCGCTTAATAATAACTGAAGCTCATACTCATTCATTTCTTGAATTAAAGATTTCACTTCAGATTCTAACTCTTCATGTAAATCCTCATCGTATTCTTCTTTTAAAAGCTCATGTGTCACTTCTAAGTTTTCAAACGTTTCATCTAACTGGCGAAACTTCCCAACCATATCTTTCAGTGCATTCGCTTCATTAATTACTGTTTGCGCACCTTGTTGGTCATCCCAAAAACCAGCGCCCATCATTGTTTCTTCTAGCTCCGCAATACGTTTTTCCTTTGCAGGGAGGTCAAAGAGACCCCCTAAAAGCCGCTAATCTCTTAGCCATTTTCTCTAATTCTTGCCTAATTTCTACTAATTCCATGCTCTTCACCTCTATGTAATTGCTTTCGCTTTTATATAAAACAAGGGAAACTCCCTCCGCTTATTACAGAGAGAGTTTATCCCTTTTTATTATATGGATATTTTTAAAACTTTTCCATTTTGAAAATAAAATTTCATGGAAGGTCGATTTTAAACGAGCCACTTCCGCTTTTCTTTTTTGTCCAGCTCCAGCAGCTAGAATGATCGGTGGCTTCGCGCCTTCCTCTGAGGCAAAAAACGCCTCTCTGTCAGGAGCTCCATCCCCCTCACATTCTAAACGAGCTGCTTCCGCTTTTCTTTTGATCCAGTTCTGCCTCCTAGCCCCTCATGCCTAAGAACCTTCCGCACAAGAAAGTACAAATCACTTTCTGTGCGAAAGAACCTTAGCCAACGGGGCTGAACAGTCGGCGCCACTTTTCTTTATTTCCCAATACCACAGCAGTTTTTATATTTTTTGCCACTGCCACATTTGCATAGATCGTTACGTCCGACTTGGTCACCTTTTACGACTGGTTTCTTTTTCGCTTCTTCACCGTCATCTTTTGGATGAACCGCTTCGCCTTGCGCTACTTCTTGGCGCTCTAAGTTTTGTTCGATTTCTGCTTTCATAATGTAACGAGAAATCTCTTCTTCAATAGAAGCGATCATTGATTCAAACATTGAGAATCCTTCCATTTGGTATTCACGAAGTGGGTCAATTTGACCGTAAGCACGTAAATGAATACCTTCGCGAAGATGATCCATCGCATCGATATGATCCATCCATTTCGTATCTACAACGCGGAATACAACAACCTTTTCAAATTCACGCATTTGTTCTGCTGGTAGAAATTTTTCTCTTTCATCATAGCGTTCCATTAATTTTGCAATGATTGGTTCGCTCATTTCTTCTGGCGCAAGACGGCGTAATTCCTCTTCTTTTACATCGCCTTCTTCAAGAAGGTTTGTATTTAAGTAATCAATCAGACCTTTAATGTTCCAATCTTCTTCAATTTCCTCTTGCGTATGAAGAGCTACGGCACGTTCTACAGTAGATTTCATCATTCCTTCGATAATGCCACGTAGGTTTTCAGATTCCATTACCTCTTGACGCTGTTTATAAATAACTTCACGTTGTTGGCGAAGTACATCGTCATATTGCAAGAGTTGTTTACGTGCATCGTAGTTATTTCCTTCTACGCGTTTTTGCGCAGATTCTACAGCACGAGAAACCATTTTACTTTCAATTGGTTGTGAATCATCCATACCAAGACGATCCATCATTGCTTTCATATTATCAGAACCGAAGCGGCGCATTAGTTCATCTTCCATTGATAAGTAGAACTGCGTCACACCAGGGTCTCCTTGACGACCAGCACGACCACGTAACTGATTATCAATACGACGACTTTCATGACGTTCTGTACCGATAACAGCTAGGCCACCAGCTTCTTTTACGCCTTCGCCTAGTTTAATGTCTGTACCACGACCAGCCATGTTCGTCGCAATCGTTACAGAGCCTTTAAATCCTGCTTCTGTAATAATATCTGCTTCACGTGCATGGTTTTTCGCATTCAAGACGTTATGTCGTACACCTTTACGTGTTAACATGTTTGAAATAAGTTCAGACGTTTCAATTGCAACTGTACCAACAAGAACTGGCTGTCCTTGTTTATGGCGTTTCACAATGTCCTCAACAACTGCGTTGAATTTACCTTCCATCGTTTTAAAAATTAAGTCGGCACGGTCATCACGAACAATCGGTCTATTTGTCGGGATTACAATAACATTCATATTATAAATATTACGGAATTCCTCTTCTTCCGTTTTCGCAGTACCAGTCATACCTGATAACTTTTCGTACATACGGAAGTAGTTTTGGAATGTAATTGTTGCAAGCGTCATACTTTCATTTTGAATTTCTACGCCTTCTTTTGCTTCAATTGCTTGGTGTAAACCTTCACTATAACGACGGCCTTTCATAAGACGACCAGTGAATTGGTCTACAATTACGATTTCACCATCTTGTACAACATAATCTGTATCGCGGTGCATAACAACGTGTGCACGAAGGGCCTGATTAATATGGTGAAGAAGTGCAACATGTTTTAAGTCGAATAAGTTTTCAATATGGAAAGCTTTCTCTGCCCTCGTAATCCCGTCTTCTGTTAACATGACATTTTTCGTTTTCACGTCAAATGAATAATCCTTCTCATTTTCTAACGTACGAACAAATGCATTTGCAAACATATATAGCTCTGCTGATTTTTGTGCTTGTCCAGAAATGATAAGCGGCGTACGCGCTTCATCGACTAAGATGGAATCGACTTCATCAATAATCGCAAAATGAAGTGGACGCTGAACACATTGTTCCTTATATAGCACCATGTTATCGCGCAAATAGTCAAAACCAAGCTCGTTGTTTGTACTATATGTAATATCAGCAGCATAAGCAGCTTGCTTTTCCTCACGTGACATACTATTTAAGTTAATTCCTACTGTTAAGCCAAGGAACTCATGTAATTGTCCCATTTCACCCGCGTCACGTTGTGCTAAGTACTCATTGACTGTAACAACATGAACACCTTTACCTGTTAAAGCATTCAAATAAACTGGTAAAGTAGAAGTTAACGTTTTACCTTCCCCTGTTTTCATCTCAGAGATATTCCCTTCATGTAAGGCAATACCACCCATTAATTGAACAGGATAAGGGCGCATACCAAGAACGCGTGTCGCTGCTTCACGAACAACCGCAAAAGCCTCTGGTAATAAATCGTCTACTGTTTCGCCTTTTGTAAGACGCTCTTTAAATTCAATTGTTTTTCCTTTTAATTGTTCGTCAGTTAACGGTTGAATCGACGATTCTAACGCTTCTATTTGATCCACAATTTTCTGCATACGTTTAATTTGGCGCTGGTTTACATCAAACACCTTTTTTAAAATACCGATCATAGGAAATACGCTCCTCTTTTATTAAAATAAAACTTCTGATCGTGCTCTATATGACAGCCCACTAATCAGTCGTTATAAAACGCTAATTTATTTACTACTCTCTTTTCTCCTAATTAAAAAACAAAAAAGTATAAACCTAATGATAATTGTAACACTTGTTTTATAACTATGACAACAACCGACCAAAAGCGTGGTCAAAGTTAGCTGAAAGTTTGCTCAATAGAAGTTTTATAGACAGTTTTTCACATATTTCATCGATTTACATATAAAATCATAAATGTAAAAAAACGCAGCCTTTTACAGCTGCGTTTTCTGCTTATTATTTTGTTTCAATTAATCCATATTTTCCATCTTTGCGGCCATATACAACATTAGTTTCATTTGTATCCGCATTTGTGAAGACGAAGAAGTTATGCCCTAACATATCCATTTGTAAAATAGCTTCTTCAATGTCCATTGGTTTTAAGTCAAATCGCTTTGTACGTACCAGCTCTAACTCATCCTCTTTTACTTCTTCCAGAGTTGCCGCTGGTTCTGTAAGGATTAATGCAGTTTTCGGAGAACCTTTTTCACGTAATTTACGATTTACTTTTGTTTTATGTTTACGAATTTGTCGCTCAATTTTATCAACCACTAAGTCAATTGCAGCGTACATATCGCTATGAGTTTCTTCTGCACGAAGTAATAAATCTGTAAATGGGATTGTTACCTCGACACGTTGCTTGTCAGAGTATACTTTTAAATTAACTTTAATCTCTGGAAATGTATCAAAATAACGCTCTAATTTGCTAAGTTTTTTCTCTACATATTCCTTTAATGCTGGAGTTACTTCAATATTTTCACCACGAATGTTGAATTTCATAGATGAATTCCTCCTTTCAAGCCTTCAAGCCTATGTATACAATTTCGACACCGGCTTAAAAACTCCTTCTAACTTTATTTAAAAAAGTTAGCGAAATTGCAATTTTTTATCATTTTTTGTTGAAAAGAAAAGATGCATCGTTTCTATTTACATTTTATCCTATTTACATCGTAAATAACGAATATAAGTATGGACAATTCGTTACAGAAAAGAAACAACTTTTTGACAACGCTTTCGAAAATTAAAAAGCCGACATACAACCATTTCTTTTAGATAGGAGAGAGGGTCCGCTCTTGGATAGGATGCGGTCAGAGCCTTTTTTATTCCCATCCCATGTAGAAACAGAAGGAGACAATGAGTGGACGTCTCCTTCTGTTCTTTATAGCCGTAATTTATATGTTGGAAGATCAAATTTAACATCTATATATAAACCGTTACCACATACGCAGCTCTATGTTTCTCATAAAACTATTCATTCAAAATTATAATTTCACAACATTCGCTGCTTGTGGTCCACGCGCACCATCTACAATATCAAACTCTACTTTTTGTCCCTCTTCTAACGACTTATATCCATCCTGTTGAATTGCAGAAAAATGAACAAAAACATCATCACCATCTTCACGCTCGATAAACCCAAATCCTTTTTCTGCATTAAACCACTTCACTCTTCCTTGCATGTTCGTTCCATTCCCTTCACTCTAAAAATAAGGGCATTTACCCCATATTTTGACTATAACGAATGACAACATATCAAGTCAAAGAAGTCTTGTCGTCTTTTTATTGTATCTTTCGACATGCATATATATAAACCCATTTTGATTTTTCGATATATTAGTTGCAGTTATGAAAACAAAAACAGTTCTTCACTTATTTCCTCTTTTTGTTTTCACACGGCATGGGGCGAAAAAAGGCACTGACCGCTTCTATGCCTGGCCGGATGCTCTCGCCCACCTAAAAAGAATGGTTTGATGTTGTTTTTTTCATGTGGATTTATATATTACCCCCGACAAAGAGTAAGACTAGAAACTGTTTGGGCACCAGCATTATACAAGCACGCTGCAACTTGCCTAACCGTAATACCTGTCGTATACACATCATCAATGAGTAAAAGATGCTGACCAGCAAACGTTTCTTCCTTTTGAAAGTAAAAAGGATTTGCTACTGACAGCCTCTCTATACGCTTTTTTTTACTTTGTTTTTCCGTATTTTTTCTACTGATAGATGTTTGTAAAATATTGAGTGGTAAACAAGATGCTAACAATTCTGCTTGATTAAAACCACGCTCATATTCTCGCTCCTTACTAAGTGGAATCGGAATAACCGCATGACAATCTGAAAAATACTTGTGGAATACAGCTACAAAGTTCGCATGAAAAACTTGGACAAGCTCAGCGTCTCCTCTGAATTTAAACCGAGCTAACACTTCCTTCATCCAATCATTATAGACGTACACAGATCGATTTTTTATAGGTAGAAACTTCATCTCTTCCTTCCATCTTACACAATCTTTGCAAAAGTCACCTTCTCTATACTCCTCTGAAAGAGACGTAAAAGACCTGCCGCAACCCTCACAACTTTCTCCTATTATATAAGAAAGTTTCCGTTCACATCTCTCGCATATACACCGCATTTCAGACTGAATAAAAAAAGAATACCAACTAACAAGCTCTGAAATATACTCATCACAAAGTAAGCAATGCATTAATCTATCAACCCTTCTTGCTTCGCTTTTTTATTCATAGATTGAATATGCTTTTTCGCGCGCACCATTGCTTCTGTTTTTCCATAATGAAAATACAGAACATCACCATCTGGTTTAAGATGACTTCTGCCAGCCCTACCAGCGATTTGTACAAGTGCACTTTCTGAAAAAACAGCCTCTTCCGCTCCTAACACAGCGACTTGCAAGTCTTCTACCGTCACACCTCGTTCCAAAATTGTTGTCGTTACTAATAGCGGGATATTTCCTTTTCGAAAAGCAGCCACCTTTTCTTTTCGCTCTGGATCCTCTGCATGAACACCTTCAATTCGATCATCTAATGTTTTTAACATTGTACTTACTTCATCAATATAATTTATGTGGGGAACAAATAGAAAAATAGGAGATTGTTTGAGGAGATGATACTTTAACCATTTCAAAACAACAGACGGGATTTTTTTTCGCTTTAATGTCTTTTTCCAATTACCGCACCACTGGAATCTCGGAACCGGCAAAGGGTGACGATGATAACGCCCTGGAATAATTACACCTTGTTGTTTTCCACTCCATAACTTACGTTTTGATGTTTCTGTCGGAGTGGCGGTTAAATAAATTTTCGCTGCATGAGTTTTACTCGCTTGTTCTACCGCATACTGTAACATTTTGTCCATCGCATATGGAAAAGCATCAATTTCATCGACAATCATGACATCAAAAGCCCTATAATAACGAAGCAACTGATGCGTTGTGGAAACGATGAGTCTCGCTTCCTTTTCACGGTCCAAACTACCACCATATAGTGCAGCAATCGGTACATCCGAAAAAACAGTTCGCAGGCGAGGTGCTAACTCTAACACTACATCGGTCCGCGGGGTTGCAATACAAACCCGCTCGCCTTTTCTTAGTGCCTCTTCGATACCATAAAAAAGCATCTCTGTCTTACCAGCTCCGCATACTGCCCAAATAAAAAAAGATTCTTTTCTCTGGACCGCTTCTATTACTCCGCTAGCTGCTCTATCCTGCCCTGGTGATAATTGGCCTTCCCACTGTAAAGAACTCAACAAAACTTCCCTTTCTACATCTCGTATACCGCGAACGAGTATTGTACATTCTCCCACTCGCCCCATCGTGATGCATTTTCGGCAATACGTACACATTTGGTTGCACCTTTTACATAAAAATGAAGCAAATAACCGCTGCTCTATATTTCCGCAGCGCTGACATACATAGCGTGAAGATTTCTTGCTTACCCCTTTTACCAAGGAAATATCTCCTTGTCTTTCCAAACGATCTAGTTCGTCATTTGACAACGAAAGCTCTTCTAGTAGCATTTGTCTTCCTGCTAGCATAGTAAAACACCCCTAGCTTTACTATAATTCTTTCTCTTTATCTCGTAAAAAACCAAAAAAGCCGATAACCTACTTTTAAAATAGTAAGCTATCGACTTTATACACATGTTTTATTCTACTTAAAAATCTTATAATCTACCGTAACCTAAGAAATGTTTTTGATTGTATGAGCTATTTACATTACCTGTAGTAACACCTGTTGATTCATCAGCAGCGTGAATCATTTGACCATTACCGATGTAAATACCAACGTGTGATACGCCCGCTCTGTAAGTACCTTGTAAGAAGATAAGATCTCCTGGTTGTGCTTCAGATGCGCTAATTTTTTGTACAGAACTCCATAAACTTCTTGTATCTTGGCGTCCTAAACCATATACATAAGAAATTAATCCACTGCAGTCAAAACCGCCTCTTGAAATATCAGCACTACCCCATACATATTTCAGACCAATTAATCCTCTTGCTTTTTCAACTACTCCAACATTTCCTCCACCATTATTGGTAGGTGCTGGTGCTGGTGCCGGAGCTGGTTTTGGTGCCGGAGCTGGTTTTACTTCTTCTTTTTTAGACTCTTCTTGTTTAGCTGGTGCTGCTTGTTGTGGTGCTGCTTGTTGCGGAGCCGCTGGTTGTGCTGGAGCTGCTTGTTGCTCAGCTTTCTTCTGCGCTTCCTCTGCTTGTTGCTTCGCAGCTGCTTCTTGTGCAGCTTTCTCTTGTGCTTCTTTTTCAGCTAATTGTTGTAAGTATAAAGCTTGTTGTTCAAGCTCTTTCAACTGATCTTCTGTGCTTGTCATGTTGTTTACAACTGTATCCATTTTACCGCTTAAATCGTTTACTGCTTCTTGTTTTTTCGCTTTTTCAGCGTCAAGTTCTTGCTTTGCAGCTTCGATTTTCACTTGTGCTTCTTTTAATTCTTTTTGTGTTTCTTTTACCGTTTCAACATCTTTTTTCACAGTTGCTTGGTCTTCTTGTTGTGTTTTCATGATATCTTCATCAGATTCAAGAATTTTAGAAACAGAAGTTAAACGATCAACTAAATCCGCAATGTTTTTAGAGTTTACAACGACTTCTGTTACAACGTTCGTATTTGGTTGCTCTTGAAGTGCTACTAAACGTTTTCTTAATAGTTCTTCACGTTTTGCAATTTTCGTTTGTAAATCTGCAATGTTTTGATTTTTCTTCTCGATTAATGCCTGTGCTTCCTCAACTTTTTTCGTTGTTTCGTCAAGCTTTGCAGCGTTTTCTTGAACAGACTTATCTAAACCTTGAACTGTTTTATTTAAGTCATTCATTTGTTTTTGAAGCTCATCACGTTCTTGTTGTTGTTTATGTAAAGTGTCATTTTGTGAGTTAATTTCTGTTTTTACATCCTCAATCTTTTCCGCAAATACATTTGGTGTTACTACTGAAAACATCATAAATCCTGCAGCTAATGCGCAAGAGGCCATTTTTAGCTTTTTCATTTTGTTTTTTACACCGCTTTCCTTTTTTTCTTTTCCGTATGTAATCTATTAAAATTTATACCATATTTCGGGAGATATTTTATCAATGTTACGCTTTTGTAAAATAAATGTAATATTAAATTTGTGATTTCCTGCCATTATTTTTCTAATCCTGTAATTTCTTGTAGAATTTTAAGAAAATCACGCTATTTATTTTTACAATTGTTATACCCTTGTTACAAAAAAAACACAGGGAAACTTCCCTGCGCTTTTCATAGAACACTCTGTTATTTCACCCATTTTTCAGCCCAATTTTGGACTTCATTCATAACACTTTCTAATGCTTTCCCTTTGTCTGTTAATCCATATTCGATTCTAACAGGTACTTCTGGATAAACATTACGTACAACTACACCTTCACTCTCTAATTCCTTTAAACGCTCTGACAACATACGATCACTCATATTTGGGATAATATCCGCAATTTCTCTAAATCGCTTTGGCTCTTCTAACAAAGATTTAATAATTAAACCCGTCCACTTTTTACTAAGCAGTGTAAAAGCCGACTCAAACTTTGGACATAAACAAGAATTATGCTCCATATGTTTCACCTCTCCTTTATTATAAAATAGTTTCTTATAAAAAGTAAGTAATAAAACTTTCCTTATTTTTTTATAAATCCATTTTGATTTTCCAACATATACATTTCGGATCCGAAAAATAGAAGGAGCCTTCCACTCATTTTCCCTCTTCTGTTTTCGCATGGCATGAGGCTAAAAAAGGCACTGTCCGCTTCTACCCATGAGCGGATCCCCTCTTCCACCTAAAAGGAATGGTTTCTGTTCTTCTTTCAATCCGCATTTATATAAGTTAAATTTTACTTCCAAATATTAACTTGTCAAATAGGCATACGTATATCCGTAAAAAAACTCTCTACAAAAAGAGAGCTTTTGCACTTTTATTATTTTGTATACCAACCAAGACCTAGTGATCCCTCTCCTAAATGCGTTCCAATTACAGCACCAAAATAACTGATGCGGATTGCAACATGAGGATACTTTTCTTCTAGTTCTCGCTGCCATTCTTTCGCTTCCTCTTCACGATTTGCATGAATGATAACAGCTTCCATTGGCATACCTTTACTCGCCTGTTCATCGAAGATTTCAACGATACGCTTTAGCGCCTTTTTGCGCGTGCGAATTTTTTCAAACGGAATAATCACTTTATCTCTAAAATATAAAACCGGCTTTACTTGTAATAAGCTACCGATAAATGCTTGAGCGCTATTTAAACGACCACCACGCTGCAAATGATGCAAGTCATCCACAACAAAATAAGCATCTATTGTTTGTTTCATTTCATCAAACCTAGCTAAAATTTCTTCTGGCGTTTTTCCTTCGCTCACCATTTTTGCACCTTCACGTACATAGAAACCTTGTACTTCACAACTAATTTCAGAATCATACGTATATACGTCAATCCCTTCGACCATTTGTCCTGCCGTCGTTGCCGTTTGATAAGTACCACTAATTCCACTTGAAAGGTGGATACTAATAACCGCATCGTATTCTTTTGCTAACTCTTCAAATAGCTCTACAAATTTTCCAATTGCTGGTTGAGAAGTCTTTGGAAGTTCTTCATGTTCACGCACTTGCACATAAAAATTATCCGCTGTGATTTCAGCTTCTTCTTGATAAGAATTCGTCCCAAAAATCACATTTAATGGAATCATATGTATATTAAGTTCTTCACGAATATGCTTCGGTATATATGCTGTACTATCCGTAACAATGGCTGTTCTCATTTTCGTACCTGCCTTATAAAAAAGTTTTTATTTCCTAATTTTACACGAAAATAGGAAAAGGTGCATTAATGTATGAAAAATGCCGGTTTAAGATTATAATCAACACTTGGGCAATTTACAACAAAAACGTTATATTTATAATATAATTTGCTATATTTCTACAAAAAATGTTTGAATCTGAAAACTAGCCCTTTTACAATAAAAAGTACTAGTCATTTTGAAAGATAGGAGCGTATACCATTGCTATTACAATATTTAACAATCAAAGGCTACGGTGAGCACGAAATTGTCATTCAAAAGTCACGGTTTATTTGCTATGTAAGCCGAGCGAAAACAGAAGAAGAAGCTCAAGAGTTTATTCAAAAAATTAAAAAACAAAACTGGAATGCAACGCATAACTGCTCTGCCTATTTAATTGGTGAACGTGATCAAATTCAGAAGGCAAATGATGATGGTGAACCGAGCGGAACTGCTGGTGTTCCTATGTTAGAAGTATTAAAAAAACGCGGTCTAAAAGATACAGTCGTTGTCGTCACACGTTATTTTGGCGGTATCAAACTTGGTGCTGGTGGTTTAATTCGCGCATATGGAAAATGCACAAGCGAAGGGCTTAATCATGTGGGGATTGTAGAACGAAAACTAATGCGCATTATAAAGACAGAAGTTGATTATACACTGCTCGGTAAAGTTGAAAATGAATTACGTCACTCAGCCTACGCGATTAAAGATATACATTACTTAGAAAATGTTACATTCGATACTTATGTAGAAGAAAATCAAAAACAAATTTTTACGGACTGGATGATTGAATTAACAAATGGGAAATGTACAATAAAAGAAGACAACATGCTGTATTTAGAACAAAACATCGTGTAACAATAACATATGATTTTAAAGGAGATTATGTATGGAAGAGCGTTATCATCATCTCCAGAAGAGAAGAATTAAAAAAAAGCGTAGACGTAGATTTTTCATCTATCTCTTTTTTATAGGATTAATCAGCAGCGTAGGACTCTACATGTTTAATTCCTATTCTTCCCTCATGGAGATGTATAGTGGCTTCACTCGTGATAAATCAAAATTACGTGCGGAAGATGTAAAAATCACAAAAGAACCTTTCAGCGTCCTTATTATGGGAATTGAAGATTATGCAACCGATGGACAAAATGGACGAACAGATTCGCTTATGTTCGCAACAGTTAACCCAAAAACAAAAAGCGTTTCTCTTATGAGTATTCCGCGTGACTCACGCGTTACGATTGCTGGAAAAAATAAAAAAGACAAAATTAATGCAGCACACGCTTACGGCGGAGAAAAAATGGCATTAGAAACAGTCGAAAACTTTTTACATGTGCCAGTTGACCATTATATTAAAATTGATTTCAAAGGCTTTAAAGGAATTGTTGATGCTGTTGGTGGCATTACAGTCGATGTTCCTTTCGATTTCGAGGAACGATCTGATATCGATTACTACAAACTAATTCAATTTAAACAAGGGCAGCAAGAATTAAATGGTGAAGAAGCACTAGCTTATGTCCGCATGCGAAAACAAGATCCAAATGGAGATTACGGCCGTGCTACAAGGCAACGCCAAGTACTTGCTGCAGTCACCCATAAACTAAATTCCACTTCCACAGTCTTTAAGATTAAAGATTTAGCAGAGGTTGTTGGAAAATATGTAAAAACTGATATACCTGTGTCTGATGGACTTGCCTTATACAATAAATTATCTGGATTCGATCCTTCTAACATCCAAACGCTTAAATTAGAAGGTGAGGATAAAAAACTAAACGATATTTATTACTTTGTCCCAGATGAAGTGAACGTTCAAACTGTTCGTAATGAAATTTTGAAAAACTTAGGACAAGATCAAACAAATACAAATACTACAAACGATTCAAGTTCTAACTCCGATACGAATGCAACAAATCCATCTACTAAGAAAAAAGAACAAGAGCCTCCTCCATCTACGAACGCGAATGCGGAGTGGCTAATGCGAAATCATCAGCAAAATTAAAGACAGAAAAGGAAAGAGCCACTCCCTCTATCGGGCAGATATGAGGAGCGGCTCTTTTTTACTTATTTTTTATTAAAATATTGTAAAATCGCTTCTACAATACGCTCTGAAGCAAGACCGTCACCGTAAGGATTAGATGCTCGCGCCATTTTGTCATGCGCTTCTTTGTTAGATAACAATTCATCTGCAAGTGTAAAGATTGTTTCTTCGTCTGTACCTGCTAATTTTAACGTACCTGCTTCAATACCTTCCGGACGTTCTGTTGTGTCACGAAGAACAAGAACCGGTACACCTAGAGAAGGCGCTTCCTCTTGTACACCACCAGAATCTGTTAGCATTAAGTACGAACGTGCTGCAACATTATGGAAATCAATTACATCTAGCGGTTCAATTAAATGAATGCGGTTATGATTTCCTAAAATATCGTTGGCAGTTTCACGAACAACAGGATTCATATGAACTGGATATACAACTTGTACATCTTCGTACTTTTCAACAAGACGTTTAATCGCACGGAACATATTGCGCATTGGTTCACCTAAATTTTCGCGACGGTGCGCTGTCATAAGTACAAGTCGGTCATTTCCAAGCTTCTCTAGTACCGGATGACTATACTCTTCTTTTACCGTCGTTTTCAGGGCATCAATTGCTGTGTTTCCTGTTACGAAAATACGAGATTCATCTTTATTTTCTTGTTGCAAGTTCGTTGCTGATTTTGCTGTAGGAGAGAAATGAAGATCGGCCATTACACCTGTTAATTGACGGTTCATTTCTTCCGGATATGGAGAATATTTATCCCATGTACGAAGCCCAGCTTCAACATGGCCGATTGGAATTTGATTATAGAAAGCAGCAAGGCTCGCAATAAAAGTAGTTGTTGTATCACCATGTACAAGAACGATATCTGGCTTTGCTTCCTTCATTACTTTATCTAAACCCTCTAAACCACGTGTTGTAATATCAATTAATGTTTGACGGTCTTTCATGATATTTAAATCAAAATCTGGCGTAATTCCAAAGATATCTAATACTTGATCTAGCATTTGACGATGCTGCGCTGTCACTGTCACAATTGATTCAATTTGTTCAGGATGTTTTTGCAACTCTAACACAAGAGGTGCCATTTTAATCGCTTCTGGACGTGTTCCAAAAATCGTCATTACTTTTAAACGTTCAGTCATTTCACTGCCTCTTTTCTTTCACTAGTTACAATATATTTTATATAAATACAAGTTGAAAACCAGACATAAAACCTGCTCTTTTAGGTAGGAGAGAGCGTCCAGCCATGCATAGAAGCTGTCAGTTCCTCTTTTCGCCCCATGCCGAGTGAAAACAAACGGAGAAAACGAGTGGAAGTCTCTTTTTATTTTCATAGCCGCAACTTGTATGCCGAAAAATTAACATGGATTTATATACAATTCAAGTTGAAAACTAACATAAAACCTCACCTTTTGAGTGGGAGAGAGCGTCCAGCCATGCATAGAAGCGGTCAGATCCTCTTTTCGCCCCATGCCAAATGAAAACAAAAGGAGAAAACAAGTGGAGATCTCTTTTGTTTTTCATAGCCGCAATTTATATGCCAGCAAATCAACATGGATTTATATAGTATTGTTACACTCACCATTATATATGAGAAGACAAAAGGACAAAAGAAAGCGTTCTTAATAGACGGTAGAACATTTCCTATTACGAATACTTTTTCTCCCAACGGAATAGTAATCTATTCTATGCTTCTCAACATCCTCCCCAGTATAACAATTTCTCCCATCAAATAAAATAGGTTCACGCATAAGTTTCACATACCTTTCTAGTGGATACGTTCGTATGCATTCCCATTCGGTTATAATAAAAACTGCTTCTGCCCCTGTGACTGCCTCGTCTATATCCGTTGTATATTTTATTTCATCTTCAAACAACCGCTGCACATGCAAAATAGCTTGTGGATCATATACAATTACATTTGCACCCATCTCTACTAACTCTCTTATAATGGGAAGAGACGGCGCCTCTCTAATATCATCTGTACTTGGCTTAAAGGCTACTCCTAACACCGCAATCCGTTTACCTCTCATATCTATTACGCTTCTTGCTTTCCGAACAAGCAATATTTGTTGTTTATTATTCACTTCAATTACTGCTTTTAACAACCTAAAATCATGCGCAACATTACCTGCAATTTGGACGAGAGCATTTGTATCTTTTGGGAAACATGAACCTCCATAACCGATACCTGCTTGTAAGAAGTGAGAACCAATTCGTCGATCCATTCCCATGCCGCCTGCTACCTCTAACACATCTGCGCCTACCTTCTCACATATATTAGAAATTTCATTTATAAAACTAATTTTTGTAGCCAAAAAAGCATTTGAAGCATATTTAATCATTTCAGCACTGCGGATATCTGTAACAAACGTTTCAATTAGCAGCTTACTGTATAACGTCTCTATCTTTTGTGCAATTTCTGCTGTCTCCGCTCCTATCACGATGCGATCACCATGGAAAAAATCATGTATACCAGAACCTTCACGTAAGAACTCGGGATTGGATACCATATATATTATATGTCTTCCTTGTAGCTTTTCTTGAATCCATTCTTTCATTTGATCGTTCGTACCTACAGGAACCGTACTTTTTGTAATCACAATTACATCTGAATTTGCATATATACCGATTTCATAACAAACATTGCGAATATATGTTAAATCTGCCGTTCCATTTGGTAAAGAGGGTGTACCAACTGCTACAAATATGAAATCTACATGTTTAAATGCCTCTGTTTGATTTGATGTAAATGCCAGCTTCCTTTCTTTAACCGCTGCATCTACTAATTGCTCTAGGCCAGGTTCATAAATTGGTATTTCTCCTTGCTTCATTCGCGCGATTTTCCCTTGATTTATATCAAAACAAGTAACATCATGACCTAATGTCGCTAATCCCACTCCAGTAATTAACCCAACATATCCAGTACCTATCACCGTAATTTTCATTAGATTTTCCGCACAGGATCCTTAACATTTTTGTGAGAATACTGCATGAAAGTAGCAAGACGAGAGATGTACATCTTTTGTGATAAAAAGCCCTCCTGCGCTTCCCCCTTTCATACTAAAAATAAATAGAAGGTAATGTCTTTTAGGTACTCTTTTTTCCATATTAAAACATGAATTTGTTAAATGAGATATCATGTGAGTTCTCACTCCCTATTATATGAGACTTCTGCTCTTTCTTTTTTTAAGATTTTGTAAAATAAAGCCCTTCATTTGGACATTTTTCTTTACAAAACGCTTTATTATTGGCACATCTCATATTTCCATATTTTAACGCGAAACGTAAGTATTTTAACGTGCAACACTTATAGTAAAGAAAATCGGTCACATCAGGAAAAGATTTATATATAAATGCCATAAATCTGTACTACAGTTTCAAAACCATGCGATACAAGTGAATGATAAAATATATGGTAACCTTCTTACACGACATCACGTTTATGATGAATTTGTCATATATTTTATCTATTTCCAATTACAGTGAATAGAAAAAAAGATTGAATTCTAATCTTTTTGTGATACCATATGTTATGAGCCTGCAAACAAACATCATAATTTTCAGATAATTAATTTAAAAACTACGTTAAAATATAAAAGGTGGGGTATTAATGGACTCACAAGTGATTTATGCCGTTTTGGCATCTTTCATTACCGTATTAGTCGTTACTCCTTTTGTCATCAAATTAGCATTTAAAATCGGAGCGACTGATAAGCCAAACGCACGTAAAGTACACCAAAAAATCATGCCTCGTCTAGGTGGACTGGCAATTTTCATTGGTGTAGCTGTAGGATTTTTTGTTAGTGGATTATATGAACAAAGAATGCTATCGATTAGTTTAGGTGCTGTCATCATTGTCATTATCGGTATTTTAGATGACATGTATGAATTATCAGCAAAGGTAAAATTCGGTGGACAACTAGTAGTTGCTGCACTCATCGCGAAGAGTCAATTATTAGTACAAGTACTGTATATTCCATTCTTAGGGGATACTGAACTAGGGATACTTGCATATCCAATTACAATATTCTGGATTGTAGGTATTACAAATGCGATTAACTTAATTGATGGATTAGATGGACTATCTGCTGGAATTTCATCCATTGTCCTTGCAACGCTAGCATATATGGCCTTTACTAGTCCGATTGGTACTGGTGCTGTCATTATTCTACCGCTTGCTCTAATTGCACTTGCAAGTACACTTGGATTTTTATTCTATAACTTCCATCCAGCCAAAATTTTCATGGGAGATACAGGGGCATTATTCTTAGGATATTGTATCTCTGTTATATCGTTACTTGGATTATACAAAAGCGTAACGTTATTCAGCTTCCTTGTCCCAATTATTATTTTAGGCGTACCTATATTCGATACACTGTTCGCGATTATCAGACGTGTTGTGAATAAAAAACCAATTTCCGCACCAGATAAATCGCACTTACATCATCGTCTATTAGCGATGGGCTTCTCTCACCGCACAACGGTACTTATCATTTACGCATTTGGTATTTTCTTTAGCGTAAATGCGATTATTTTCTCTAGTGCAACATTATGGTTATCCATTATCCTTCTGTTCGCTTTAATCTTCTTTACTGAAATCGTAGCAGAAGTAATTGGCCTTGTACACGAACGCTACAAACCAATTATTTCCTTCTATAAAAAAGTAAAAAAACGCGAAGAATAACTGTAGTATAGCCTTTACTAGCAAAAAATATTCAAATAGCACTCTTTCTTTTTTTAAGAAAGGGTGCTATTTTTTATTTCCAAAATATAGTTTGTTTGAGAGTTCTTCTATTGGAGAAAGATATACATATAAAGAGGATGCTGAGACTATAATCTTAATTCCTTCTTCATGACTGTTAGACTGAGGGTGAGTATTTTGATGAAGCAAATGTTTCAATGTATTATTATATTCCTAAGTATTACTACATGTTCGATATCTTATACTGAAGCAGCCGCTAACTCCCCACTTATACATGACTCTATGATTCAGGACGTGGCTCTTCCGCAAAAAATTGCATACTTAACATTTGATGATGGACCAAACAAATACACATCACAAATTTTAAACATCTTAAAACAAAAACAGGGAAAAGCAACCTTCTTTGTAATTGGTGGCAAAGCTTCACATTACCCACAAACAATGAAACGTCTCATACAAGAAGGTCATTATATTGGCCTCCATAGCATGTCTCATGACGTGAAACGTCTATATACCGGTGATCCATCCGCTTTAATTACTGAAATGGAACAAACCCGTTCCATTGTCCGCCGTGCAACAAATTTGAATACACACCTTGTTCGCGTTCCATATGGTAGTATGCCTTATTTAAAAAAGAATTATCGTGATGCACTTGTTTCTGCTCAGTACAAAATGTGGGATTGGACAATCGATACATATGACTGGAAAAGTTATCATAATCCTTCTGCAATACTAGAGCGTGTTATGAACCAAAGCGACGAACAAGTGGAAGTTATTTTAATGCATGATTCTAGCGTCACAGTGAAAATTCTTCCAAAGGTAATTGACTATCTTAAGGAAAAAGGATACACACTTCTTCCTTATAATCCCTCCTCCCATTTAGAAGTAAATTTTTGGAAGGACACAAGATTGTAACAGCTTTAGTATAATACTAAAGCTGTTTATCCTTTTTCTCTTCCCACACTTCCTATTTTTGTGTAAAATTTTAAATAGTGATGAAGTTTCGAGGTGAAAAAAATGAAACGAATGGACCTCATTTATAATGCCGTGCAAAAAGGGAATTACTCAGAAGGTGTAACAGCATCTGAACTCGCTACACTTCTACAGCTAGACCGTGCAAATGTAAGCAGCGATTTAAATAAACTTGTGAAAGATGGTCGTTTATCTAAAACAGGATCACGCCCTGTCCGTTTCTATTTAGGAGGTAACTCCCTCATGGAAACGCATTCACAAAATGACACTTCACTCGATGCCTTTGCGAGAGAAAACACCAGCCTCAAAATTGCGATTGAAAAAGCAAAAGCTGCTGTACTCTATCCTCCAAATGGTATGCATACATTACTCCTTGGAGAAACAGGTGTCGGGAAATCCATGTTTGCCTCTTTAATGCATGAATACGCGATTGAAGTAAATCAACTCCAAAAAGATGCACCGTTTATCGTTTTTAACTGTGCGGATTACGCAAATAATCCACAGCTCCTGCTTGGACAACTTTTCGGGATCAAAAAGGGTGCTTACACTGGCGCAAGTGACCAGAAAGGATTAATCGAAAAAGCCCATGAAGGAATTCTCTTTTTGGATGAAGTGCACCGTCTTCCTCCAGAAGGTCAGGAAATGTTATTCACATTTATTGATCGGGGTGTGTATCGTCGTCTCGGAGAGACAGAGAACGAGCGCCGAGCACAAGTATTAATTATTACTGCAACAACAGAAGAACCAAACTCTTTTTTACTCAAAACATTTACAAGACGAATTCCGATGACCGTAACGCTTCCACCACTTCGTGAGAGAACGCATCAGGAACGCTTCGCTTTATTGCAGCTCTTTTTTACAAATGAAGCGATTCGTCTGCGAAAAGAAATTCATGTCAGCCCGAATGCCATGCGCGCATTCGTCTTTTATCAATGTCCAAATAACATTGGACAATTAAAAACAGATGTACAAATTGCCTGTGCGAAAGCCTATTCTGACTTCGTAACAAAGAAAAGAGACTATGTCCGCGTTTCTAGTACTGATTTACCATGGTACATGAAGGAAGGCTTATTTATCGAAAGAAAAAGTCGCCATCTGTATCAAGTGCCAAACGAAACATTTGTATTTACGAGTGACGAAGGATGGAGTAGACATAAAACAGAAGATACGCGTTCTTCCATTTATGATTACATTGATCATAAATATGAAGAACTACAAGCACGCGGGATTGAAGAAGAAGAATTAGAGTTATTAATAGACAATGATATCCAAAGCTTTTTCGTTCATTATTTTAATCAAATGTCCCAAAAGACAAATCATGAAAATGTCTTTAAAATTGTCGATCCTAATATTGTTTCTGTATGTGAAAAAATCGCTGAACTGGCAGAAAAACATTTATCTAAGACGTTCGATGAAAAAGTCTTTCTCGCTTTAAGTTTACATGTACAGACAACTCTACAACGTCTACAGAGCGGGAAACAAATTCATCACCCGCAGCTTAATCAAATTCGTACGAAATATAAAGATGCCTTCTCGGTTGCTATGCAGTGTATTCAACTTTTGGAAGAAGAACTGCAACTCACAATGCCAATTGATGAAGCCGGATTTTTAACGATGTTTTTCGTCGTTGATCCCATTCCTGCTTCTCAAACAGAAGTAAAAGTATTAATTTTAGCCCACGGCAATGGTATCGCAACAGAAATGGCAAATGTCGCGAATGAACTTCTCGGTATTGATGAAGTAACAGGAATTGATATGCCGCTTCATGAATCACCGAAAGATTTCTTAGAACGAGTAAAAGTGTACATGAAAACGCTAGAACATATCAATGGTCTTCTCTTACTCGTCGATATGGGTTCACTTGCTTATATCGGGGATATATTAGAGACGGAATTTCATGTCCCTGTGCGCGTCCTCTCTATGACAAGTACACCGCACGTACTGGAAGCAGCAAGAAAAGCACAGCTCGGGTACTCATTAGATGCGTTGTATGAAACGGTAAAAAACTTAACACCATTTTATCTGAACGTACAAGAGGAAAAGAAAAAGCCACTCGCTCCAATGAAGTCCGTCATTTTAACAGCTTGTTTAACAGGAGAAGGAAGCGCACTGGCCATTCAAAAAATGCTTGAAAATTATTTGCGATTCGATAAAGATTTAATAGAAATTATTCCGATTAGTATCGTTCATGAAAAAGATTTAACAAAAATGATCGAAAATATAAAGAAAGAACGCAATATGATTTGTATTGTCACAAACTTTGATGTACAAGTACCATGTTTAACCTATCATTTCCAAGATATCGTAAACTATAAAGCTATTCAGCCGATTCAAGAATTAATTACGTACGAAGAAACATATGCAAAAATGGCTGATATTCTCGGACAACAAATGCAGCGAGATGATGGAGCACTCATGATTAAAACAATACGGTACGCGCTCAATACAATTCAAGAGCTCATCTCCTTACAGTTAAATCCTGATAGCTTAATGGGAGTTATTTTGCATATGAGCTGTATGATTGACCGGCTTCAAAAAGGAGAAAAACTCCTTCCTTATCCTGACAAAGAAGCACGTAGGCAAGATGAATACTGGATGTATATGAAAATAAAAAAGGCATTGCAACCTATCGAAAATACGTTTGAAATACAAATTCCAGATGATGAAGTTTTTTATGTAATGGACTTCTTCATAAAGAATCAACCCGAAAAAAAAGAGTAAAGCAAATATGCCCATGAATCTTAAGATTCACGGGCATATTTATTTACTGGTTCATCGATCGGCTATATTCCTTTACCTTCCCACGAATCTCTCCTCTTGTATATGCCTTTGTATGAACATTTACATATGCATTCGCTTCGTCAATTGCCTGCACAAGATTCTCAAATGTCTTCCCTTGCAAAGGTCCTTCTTCTAAATCTTTCGTAGACACCACACCTGTTATCGTTCCTTCATTCACGCTAATTCCATGCTTTACAGGTCCATATAAAAATAAAACTACTGGTCCATTCTGATTCCCTTTCCCTAAATGGATTTGACAAGATGTTACCTTCTCAATATTTTTCAATATGACTCTATAATGTAGTTTTGTAAAATCACTATTAAAAATAAGCTCAACGACCCCATAAGCCTTTGTTTTTACAGGAGGTAATTCATTACCACCTTTCAGCTTAGCAACGAAATGTTTTGTCATACTAGCAACATTCTCCTTATATGAATTTCAACTCGAATAGCTGGTATCTCTTTAACTAATTTATTGTCAGGACACGATTAATTATGACTCTTTCAGGAATGCTTTTTATGAGATGTCTGATTCCTCTTCGCAAATATTTACAAAAATATTACATGACAAGTATTCCTTCAATTGCACTGCTTCCTGTATAATGCACCTAGAATTGAAATTTCTTTAGGAGGTCGTCTTGAAAAATATAGTAGAAATCTTTCTCGTATCACTTAAACTAGGCCTTACATCTTTTGGAGGACCTGTCGCTCATCTTGGTTACTTCCATTACGAATACGTACAAAGACGCAAATGGATGGATGAGCGAAGCTATGGGGATTTGGTGGCACTCTGCCAATTCCTCCCTGGACCTGCAAGCAGCCAAGTTGGAATTGGCATCGGTTTATCACGCGGAGGACTTCTTGGAGCTATAGTAGCTTGGGCCGGCTTTACACTCCCATCAGTTCTCGTTCTTGTCTTTTTCGCTTCACTACTCCAGCAATTTCACCCAGGAGAAGCTAGCTGGATTCATGGGTTAAAACTTGTAGCAGTAGCAATTGTCGCCCATGCAATATGGGGAATGGCACAGAAATTAACACCTGATCGAAACCGGGCAACCATTGCAGTTATTACCGCTGCAATTGCATTACTCTTTCCAAGTATTTGGACACAAGTTACACTTATTCTACTTGCTGGCCTTATCGGTTGGCTCTTATATCGTAAGCATGAAATTCCACCTATTAGCAAGATACATATTCCTGTTTCACGTACAACAGGCGCTCTTTGTCTCTTACTATTCTTTGGTTTGCTGTTCTTGTTACCAATATTACGACCATCTTCACACTGGATCGCCATGTTCGATAGTTTCTATCGCTCTGGCTCACTCGTATTTGGCGGAGGGCATGTCGTTCTTCCTCTTCTTGAAAATGAATTTGTATTAAATGGTATGATGACAAAAGAACAGTTTCTTGCAGGATACGGCTTAACACAAGCTGTTCCAGGCCCGCTCTTTACATTCTCTTCTTACATAGGAACTGTACTAGGTGGAGCACTAGGAGCTACACTTGCAACAATCGCTATCTTTCTTCCGGCATTCTTACTTGTCATTGGCGCACTGCCATTTTGGGATCAAGTTAGACGCTTGTCTTATGTACAAGGCGCATTTCTTGGCATTAACGCCGCCGTTGTCGGTATTTTACTAGCCGCTTTTTACAATCCAATTTGGACAAGCTCCATTATGAATACAGTTGACTTTGTCATCGCCTCTCTCCTATTTTGCCTATTAGCATTTTGGAAAGCTCCCCCATGGATTGTTGTTGTTCTTGGCGCTTTAAGTGGCTATGTTCTTTCTATTATCTAGCCATACAAAAAGACGGTCTTACTAAACCGTCTTTTTGTACTATATACATCCATTTTGATTTTCAAGCGCATAAGTCACGGCTTTGAACACAAAAGAAGACTTCCCCTCACTTGCTCCTTTGGTTTTAACTTGGCATGGGGCCAAAAAAGGCTCTGACCGCTTCTATCCATGGCCGGATCCTCTCTTCCACCCAAAAAGAAAGGTTTTTAAATCTTCCTATACATTAAAACCTCACAAGCTCTATCCCTTCTGGCAAAACACTTTCCGTTAAAATTCGTAGTTCCTTCACGCGATCCATTACATAAGAAGAACGCTTCACAAGCTCTGGATCAATGTAAGCAGGGTGCACCATTACCTCCACTGTTTTCCCGTCCTGCACACGCTCTTTTAATTTAACAAAGTAATCTTCCTGCACGCCATCGCTATAGAAGTCACTATAAAACACATCAGAAAATGGACGCACTGCCCTCTCCTCTCCGCAGCGGCGAATTGGCACATTATATTTATCTGCTAATCGCTCAAGAACATCGTGCAAAATCGGTAACCCATGTACATGATGATGACTATCTAAATGCGTTGGTGTTAATCCATAAGATAAAAACTTTTCGATTTGAGCAGTCCATTCTCTTTCAACCTCTTCAGGATTGATATTCCCTTCTCTTACAACGCCTTGCTTATGAAATGCCCCATCTTCATTTACAAGAGACGGAACATCTGTAAGAAGCGATTTTCCTGCCGTTAAAACGAGATGCACCCCTACTCCTAATGACTTATATTCTTTCGCTAAACGGACAGCATGCTCCGTTCCTGGCATGTTCATCATCATTGTCGTGGAGTTTACAATTCCGTTTACATGACCTTCAATAATACCGTAGTTCGTCCCTTCTGTAAGACCAAAATCATCTGCATTTACGATTAATCGAATCATAATTTTCCCTCCTGCTATATATATCCATCTTGATTTACTAACATATAAGCTGCTATGAAGATCAAAAAGTAACCTACACTCATTTTCTCTCTTTGTTTTGCCTCGCATGGGGCAGGAAAAGGCTCTGACCGCTTCTATGCATCGCCAGATACTCTCTTCCACCTAAAAAAAGGTCAACATAGGATTACCAAGTCTTCTACTATATAAATCTCTTTTGATTTTCAGGCGTATAAGTCCCGGCTATAAAAAACAAAAAATGACTTACACTCATTTTCTCTCTTTGTTTTAGCTTGGCATGGGGCAGGAAAAGGCTCTGATCGCTTCTATGCATCGCCAGATACTCTCTTCCACCTAAAAAGAAAGGTTTTATGTCATTTATTCAATTTATATTTATATAAACAAAAAAAGCGGGCTTAGAAAGCGCCGCTTTTTATTTCTCTACCTTTTTGAAGAACTGAGGAAGATATTCTTTATGCGCTTCCAACATTTCATCTAAAATTTGTTTTGCTACTTTATCTGATGGTACAAGTGGATTAATTGTCATAGCTAGCAGCGCTTTATGATAATCACCTGTAACAGCAGCTTCAATTGATGTGCGCTCAAATGATTTAATTTGCTGAACTAAACCGCGAACAGGAACTGGTAAGTCACCTACCGCAATCGGCTTTGGACCCTCCTTCGTAATGATACAGTTTACTTCAACAGCCGAATCATGAGGCAAGCTTGCAATTGTACCGTTGTTTCTTGTATTAACAGGTTGAATATCACCTTTATTATTATAAATAGATGTAATTAAACTACATGCTGCATCACTGTAGTACGCCCCTCCGCGTTTTTCTAATTGCGGTGGCTTGATATCTAAATTCGGATCTTTATATAACTCGAATAAGTCATCTTCTAATTGTTTCACCACTTCTGCACGTGTACCTTTTTCAATCGAAGCTTGTTTTTCTTCTTCTAACATTTCACGTGTTTTATAGTAGTAACGATGGTATGGACATGGAATTGCACGAAGTCCGCGGATAAAATCTGGCTCCCAATCAAGCGCGGCGATGTTTTCCATTGTAATTTGCTTTTCTGGGTCTGTTACAAGTTCTAGCACACGGTCCATGACACTTACGCCATCTAAATACACATCTAATCCGTAGACCATGTGATTTAAACCAGCAAAGTCAACATGTACACGGCTTGCATCTACTTCGAGGAGCTTTGCAAGTCCCATACGAATGCCAATTGGAACGTTACATAATCCCACTACTTTTTGAATACTTGTGTAGCGAAGTACAGCCTCTGTTACCATACCAGCTGGATTTGCAAAGTTAATCAGCCAAGCATTTGGACAAAGCTCTTCCATGTCTTTACAAATATCTAAAATAACAGGAATCGTTCTCAATGCTTTGAATAAACCACCAGGACCATTCGTTTCCTGACCGATCACATCATATTTTAATGGAATTGCTTCATCTTTCGCGCGTGCCTCTAATAAACCAACTCGAAGCTGTGTTGTTACAAAGTCAGCATCCTTAAGTGCTGCGCGGCGATCAAGTGTTAAGTGAATATCGATTGGCAAACCTGCTTTTTTCACCATGCGTTTCGCTAAGTTACCAACGATTTCTAACTTTTCTTTTCCCGCTTCAATATCTACTAACCAAATTTCACGAACTGGTAGTTCATCATAGCGCTTAATAAATCCTTCAATTAACTCTGGTGTATAACTAGATCCACCGCCGATTGTAGCAATTTTAATTCCGCTCATACTCTATTCTCCTTTCGCATCAAGCTTTTTATAAAGATCGATAAATTCAGCTGCTAATTCTTTTACAGTCATTGAATTCATTAAATGATCTTGTGCATGAATTAAAAGAACACTAATTTCTGTTTTTTCTCCTCTTGCTTCTGATTGTATGAGCTCTGTTTGGAAATGATGTGCTTCATTAATCGCTTCTTTCGCTTTTGTCATCGCTTCATCTGCTTCCCCTAATTTCCCCTGTTTTGCATATTGCAAAGCTTCCATCGCATAGCTTCTTGCGTTACCGCTGTGTAAAATTAATTGGAATGGGATTTGTTCTGCTGTAGTCATCATAAATACCGCCCTCTCTATTAAGTTCAACCGACTGGAAATACCCCTTCAGTTTGAACGTGTCTATTAAAATATTATTTTCTTAATTTTATTTTGATGTTCTTCTAGATGTGTGCCATCTTTCTGAACATGATATAAAGGTATTGTTCTCACGGGCTGGCTTCGCCCGTGAGAACAATCATATATTACATAGGTACAGATTGATCTTTTCCTTGTGCTGTTGTTTTTTCAGTTTTAATGATAGAACGGTCACATAATACAACGAATGGATAGTAAATTACCATTGCGATTACAAAGTTGAATAACTGTAGAATTGCACCGGATAGATGTCCACCTGTTACAAGGTAACCACTAATAATCGGTGGTGTTGCCCATGGAATCATCGCGACTGTTTTTGGCACCCATCCAAGAGAGATAGCTGTATAAGAAGTAATTACTAATACAATTGGTGTCACAATAAACGGAACGAATAAAATTGGGTTTAAAATAATTGGTGTACCAAAGATTACTGGTTCGTTAATGTTAAATGCACCAGGTCCAATTGATAGTCGGGATACCCCACGCAATTGCGCACTTTTTGCGACAATTAATACAACGACCAAGAATGCTAATGTTGCACCAGAACCACCAAGATATACGAAAGTATCAAAGAATGGCTTTGTAATAATATTCGGAACATCAAATGAAGACATACCATCTTGGAACATCTTGATATTTTTTTCTAATGCTGGTAAGTATAACGGCTCGATAATCCCCCCAACAATGTTTGGACCATGTAAACCAAAGAACCAAAGAATATGAACGAATAAAACGACAACAATCGCACTTGGTAATGTACCTGCTAAGCCTTGTAATGGTAATTGAAGTGTATTAAAGATAAATTCATGAACACTTGTACCTGCTAATTTCACTGCTAATTTAATCCCTGCAATAACTGTTAAAATAATAAATGCTGGAACTAACGCTGCAAAAGAGCGAACAACTGCTGGTGGTACTCCATCTGGCATTTTAAAAGTAATTTCTCTTTTAACAAAGAAACGAAACGCTTCCGTTACAAGTAATGATAAAATGATTGCTACGAATAAACCTTTTGGACCAGTCCAACCAAAATCAAGTCCTGCTCCTTTTTCTACTGTCGGTGTAAGAATAATTAATGAACTTATTGAAATAATTCCAGCTGATAAAGCATCAATTCCATAGGACTTCGCTAAATTATAACTTGTAGTAAACGCTATAATTATTGCTAAAATTGCGAAAGACCCTGTCCACATTCCACCGCCGACTTCTTTCCAAACTTCTCCGAATGTATTGTTCATAAAGTTTTGGAATGTTTCAGATGGAAAACCATTAATTAATGAAGCAAGCGAGCTCACTAAAATAAGCGGCATAACTGCAATAAATCCATCACGGATCGCAGCTAAATGACGTTGAGATCCCATTTTCCCAGCAACTGGAACAATATATTTTTCCATAAACGCAATAAACTTTTGCATTTTCTTTCCCTCCCTAATTATTTTTTAAGTGTTAATGCGTGATCTAAAACTGCTTCACCATTCATCATGCCGTAATGCATTGGATTGATAACATCGATACCAACATTTTTCTCATCGGCAAGCGTTTTCATCGAAGAAAGCATGTAACGAACTTGTGGTCCTAGTAATAATACATCTGCTTCATCAATGTTATTTTTTACGGCATCTCCAGATACAGCCCAAATCTTTCCTTCTAAACCACGAGCTTTTGCAGCTGCTTCCATTTTTGTAACTAGTAAGCTTGTAGACATTCCTGCTGAACAACAAAGTAAAATATTCATTAATAAGTCCCCCTATGCATGTAAACTATTTTTGTTATTTCTTTTTCTTTACGCCTTTTATTAATGCAATTAGCGTGCCAACTTTTTAAAACGCCTAAAATTAACGTTTTTTCTTATGTTTTTATTGTGTGTTACCGCTTTCAAATAGTGTGTTACCCGAAATAACGATAGTGTGTTATAAAACAACACTCTTTTAACACATAACTGTATGAATATAGATTAGTGTTTAGTTGTCTAGTTATGTGTAGAAACAAAAAAATAAAATATTTTTATAAAAAACATTTATAGAACTTTTATTTTTAAATATACAAAAGGATAGATAAAGAAGGAAGAACTCATATATGTCAATTATAAAAAGCGAGTACTTTCAATCATACCAGACTAAATGTGATTAAACCGACTCTCAATTTATCATTGAACTCCTCTATCCTCATAAACATATCTCCACTCCATCTCAGGGATTTGTTTTGAAACGATTATCTGTTATTTTTGAAGAATTTTAGACCGTTGTTATTGGGGAGTTTATCACTATTAATTACAATTTCACAAAAAATAGCTCTGGTATTATACCAAAGCCACTTTTGCACATTTACATTTCTCATTATTCTTTATCATTAATAACTTTAAGCGCTACCACAATTAATAAAATAAACATAATAACAAAATATTATATGTGTTTTACTTCTCCGTTCCCATTATCTCCATCTCGAAAGCTTAGCATATTCTAATCCACCATTAGACAAATTATAAGCCCAATACCACTTACCATCTTCTGGCCAGTCGTACCATAACCATCCATTATCGTTATATACCGGCAATTTAACGGTAGCCCAAGCTTCTAATGAATTATAAACTTCTGATCCTATATATTGACCGTTTTGAAGATATTTTTTATATGTGCGCTTAGCCTTCCATAGTTCACCAAACGTTCCAATTGAAGATAAGTAATTCGGTCTAGTATTTTTAGTTTCTCCAAAAGCATAAGAAATACTAGCACTACCACTTAAGCCAAAACCAGATAATCCTACATTATAAGTCTCAGTTTCAGTTATCGTTATAGAATTCCTGTACCCCCAACCTAAGTTATTAATATCTAGTAATGCATATCCTTTATATTCCCATTGGGTATCCGCCAATTTCCAAATAATATCTGTAGCACCTCTTTGGACCCCCTCTGGAGTTTCCCCTTGAAGAGTTATATGGTTAGAATTCATTACATCAATATCAACTTTCGGGAATTGTTGTGTTGATTTCCCTCCTCCAATAACCTTAGAATTTTCCTCCGCCTGAGTAATATTACCGGTTGTAAATAACATTGGCGCTACTATGAGTAAAGACAATATTTTTTTCTTCATAAAGCTCTCTCCCCCAATTTTCATAGTTAATATCCTAATTAATGGTAGCTTAGGTTGATTTTAACATGTTTTTTCTGAAAACAATATATATTCGAAAAAATATAAAAATTTATAGTGTACCCTATCAATTGAAGCGAGAGTTCAGGCAAGATTCTCCTGAAAAAGTACTTCTTACAGATATCACTCATCTGTTTTATGGTAAGAATCAGAAAGCATACTTATCTACCATTCTAGACGGTCCCACGAATGAAATTTTAGCCTATCATGTTTCAGAACAACTTATATTAGACATCGTAACGAAGACTCTGCACAAACTAAAGAAAAATAAGAGAGTTCGATTAACGAAGGCTGCCTATATTCATTCCGATCAGGGCGCTCATTATACAAGTCCTACCTATCAAAAGCTAGTCAAAAAATTAAAACTTGGACAATCCATGTCAAGACGAGGGAACTATTGGGGTAATGCCCCCTCAAGAATCTTTCTTCGGACACTTTAAAGATGAAGCACATATAAAAACTTGTACGTCTTTTGCCCAGTTAAAACAAGAAATTAAAGATTATATGAAATACTATAATCAACATAGATATCAGTGGAATTTAAAGAAGATGACCCCTGGCGAATACAGAAATCATCTTCTTGATGCCGCCTAACTGTTTTTAAAATGTCCTTTACAAAGAGTACAGATTATTTGGTATTCTATCCTTTTATTAAATTCCAAAAAATTCATGATGTATTAAAATAAGCTATCAGGTTATATAAATCCTAATGTATAGCCCTATTTCAACTGCTTATTCAGTTCCTTAATTTTATTCTTCCAATACATCGCCATGATGCACCATATAATGAAATAAATAAGAATAAAACTCCCGATAAAAATGAAAATTGTGCCTATCTGAGCTGGAACCCAGCCCACCCAAATTGCAATCGGTAAAAATGTGCCTAGTAAGATGATAAAGTGAATGATTGTTTGCTTTAAAATGCCCCATTCTTCTCTCTCAAATACAAAAGAAGCAAACGAGAAGATTAACCCTACAATATTTGCTATTGCAAGGTGAGTAAGCAATGTCTTTGTCTGTAATACATCCATTCCATTTGCATAACCAATTCCTAAAAACAATAAACTATACATCATCGCCATCGCCATTCCTGCAATCACTTTGGCGCCTATTCTATCAAACAATGTAACCATGTCCCTAACCTCCTCCTATATTTAAAGCTTCTTTAATAAGCGGTACATATTTTCTTGAAACGTATTCTTTCATTCCATTTGAAAAGTGTGCACACATACTACCGCTAAAAGACATTTCAAAGCTTGTTACATGCTGCAAATTAGCAAGTGTCGACTTTGAAAATCGTACAAAGCGATCACCCTGTAATTTTGTTTCTAGCTCATACAAACGTGATTTCACCTCAAGACTTCCTTTCGTCGTTTGCGCCATTACCTTTCGATCCTCTGCATAAAACCAATAAATATCTTTTAGTTCTAACAAATAATATTGCTGCTTCGACATCCCAACAATCTGCTTCACATTCCCCCCTTCTATTCTTTTTAAAAGATGCTGAACTTCATCTGTCACTTCTTTTGCTTTGACAATAATCTCTATTTCATTTTGTGATGGATCTAATTCAAGGTGAATTTTCACTGCCTCCCACCTCCCTTTCACCTTTATTTTTACATATATTTCAAAAAAATAAATAGATTGGTACATAAGTGGTATTGTTTTTGTCATAACGGACTCTTTTTCAAACATAAAAAAACCTTGCATACGCAAGGTCTCATTCTTTCGTTGACATTTTTTTATATAACGCTACAAATTCACTCGCTAATTCCTTCACCGTGATCGCATTCATTAAATGATCTTGTGCATGAACCATGAGCAGTGTAATCTCTGTTTTGTCCCCGCCAGCTTCTTTTTGTATCAACTCTGTTTGCAAGCGATGTGCTTCTTGCAGTTCTTGTAAGGCCTCTTGTAATTTTGCCTCCGCCTCTTGAAACTCTCCGCGCTTTGCATAATCAATAGCCTCCATCGCACAACTTCTTGCATTTCCCCCGTGTAAAATTAAATGAAAAGCTTGCGTCTCTAATGTATCCATCTTACTTCCCTACTCCCCCTTTTTCTTCGGCTACTTTTTGTTTATCCCACATTTTCAAGAACGGTAAATAAATCAAGAATGCGAGTATAAAGTTAACAATTTGCAAGACAACACCTGAAATTTTCCCACCTGACCCTAAATATCCACTAAAAAGAATTGGTGTAGTCCACGGTACTGCCGCACCGCTTGGCCGAGCAACAAGCCCCCATTCCATTGCGAAATAAGAAACAAATGTCATAACGACTGGAACAAGTATAAATGGAATGCGCAAAAGTGGATTCAGTACAATCGGCATTCCAAACGTGACCATTTCATTAATATTAAAAATACCTGGCGCAATTGATAACCGGCTTAAATTTTTTAATTGCTGACTTCTTGCGAATAGTAACATTGCTACAACAAGTGCAAGCGTGGCTCCAGAGCCACCGGTATAGATCCATAAATCAAAGAATTGTGCTGTTATCGTATTAGGTATATCTTTTCCCGCCTGAAAAGCAATGCAGTTTTGATCCATAAGTGATAACCAAACCGGGCTCATAATCTGTAAGCGATTCCAAAAGTAGCTATTAAAGACATTATATTAAATGTTGCACTAACTGGATACCCTAACGCCTTCTGCCAATTCCCACCAAATAAAATTTCCATAAACTCATTGTATCCGGGTATTGGTAAAGCGCTAATAATAAGAAAAAAAGAACCAATAATTAAAAATGGCATCGTTAAAATAATTCCATCACGAATCGCTTGTAAATGCCTCTGCTGCGCAGCAAAGAAAAATATTCATTTTACTTCCCTCCCTTATTGAATGAACCTAGGTAGCTACTAGATTACAAATACATATGTCTAGATTTCATACCGTATACCACGCATAAAAACAAAAATCCCTCCGTTTTCACGCTATTCCATCTATCCGTATTTTCCTAGTAAACTGCCTCACAAGTCGCTATAATAATTTAGTATGATTTTTTTACATTAGATAGGAGGAGATATATGATGAAGGCTTATCGCTTTCCAATTATTTTATTATCTTCCATCCTAATTGGTGGTTTCATTGGTTATTTCATGGGTACCGATGCAGTTGCTTTAAAACCGCTTGGTGACATTTTCTTAAACTTAATGTTTACGATTGTTGTACCTCTTGTGTTCTTCAGCATTGCTTCCTCTATTGCCAATATGGATGGATTAAAACGTTTCGGAAAAATCATGTCTAGCATGGCAGGGACTTTCTTATTTACAAGTATTATTGCCGCAATTTTTATGATTATTGTCGTGAAAGTATTTCCGCCCGCACAAGGTGTTGTATTAGAATTAACACAACCTGATAAGGCTGAAAAAAGCATTAGTGTTGCTGATCAAATTGTCGGCATTCTTACAGTATCAGATTTCTCGAAGTTACTCTCTCGTGAAAATATGCTAGCGCTTATTTTCTTCTCTATTTTAATGGGAATTGCAACTTCAGCAGTTGGCGAAAAAGGAAAACCATTCGCTACATTTTTACAAGCTGGTGCAGAAATTTCAATGAAAGTTGTATCTTTCATTATGTACTATGCTCCAATTGGACTAGCTGCTTACTTCGCAGCTTTAGTTGGGGAATTTGGTCCACAGCTTCTTGGAACATATTTCCGAGCAGCGATGGTATACTATCCAGCTTCTCTTGTATACTTCTTTGTCTTCTTTACATTCTATGCATACCTTGCAGGACGCAAACAAGGTGTACAAATTTTTTGGAAAAACATGGTTTATCCTACAGTTACGTCACTTGCAACTTGTAGTAGTGCCGCAAGTATTCCAGCAAACTTAGAAGCAACGAAAAAAATGGGCATCTCTTCTGACGTTCGTGAAACAGTTGTTCTTCTTGGATCTACGCTTCATAAAGATGGATCTGTATTAGGTGGCGTTTTAAAAATCGCTTTCTTATTCGGGATTTTCAATATGGAATTCTCAAGTCCAAAAACATTAGCAATCGCACTTGTTGTTTCCCTATTAGTTGGAACAGTAATGGGAGCAATTCCTGGCGGGGGTATGATTGGTGAAATGTTAATCGTTTCTCTATATGGTTTCCCGCCCGAAGCTCTGCCAATTATCGCGGCTATTAGTACTATCATTGACCCACCAGCAACGATGTTAAACGTAACAGCAGATAACGCTTGTGCCGTAATGACAGCTCGCCTTGTTGAAGGCAAGAACTGGGTTAAAAATAAATTTGCATAATAAATAATAAGAAAAAACAGGGGAAGTTCATTCAGACAAACCCCTGTTTTTTGTCGTTTTTTATCGGAAGGTCGATATCCTGTGGCGAAACGCCAATATATTTGAAGAAACGGTCGATATATTTCAATTTGCGCCTATATAATTTCATTTACTATTTCTCCATCTCGTCACAAATTTGTTATAACTTTCACAAAGTTTCCACAACCCTTCTCCCTCCTTCGTACTATAATCATGTATGGAAAAGGAGATGGAATCTATGACACAAAATGCACCAGAATTTAAAGTATTGCAAAGTATCGCATTTCTCGCCGTTGTTTTGCAAAGTTCCTTACTATATACAATGAACCAAGGAAATATCACACTCGAGCACTCTCTCATTATCGGAATGCTCTTTAATCTTGCAAAGTTTTCGGCACCAGCTTTCATCTTTATCGTTGGCTTTCATTTAATTCGGCAATATACAAAACAAATGGTGTATACAGAATACATCTATGAAAAAACAGCGCATCTCATTGCTCCTTACTTTTTCTGGTCTATTGTTTATTTATTTATTGCAAACCAAGTTGTTACAATGGAAGGCGCACTTAAGGGCTTATTCCTCGGAACAGCTGCCCCTCACCTTTGGTATGTCATCATGATGTTTCAAATTCATTTACTATTTCCTTTACTATGTACCTTGTTTTATTGGTTTAAACAACGAACACACAATCAGCAAGACATATACAAATATATGGTCATATTCGCTACCTTATATTTTCTCTTAATGTGGTATTCTTCTCACTATATTTTTAATGGAGAAAAACTAACAAGTTCAGCAATCTTACAATATACAGATCGATCCTTTTTCTTCTATTCGTTCTATTTTGTCATGGGAGGAATTGCTGCTGTAGCGTTAAAAGCTTGGCGTGCATTCGTCACGAAACATATACCTCTTTTTACCATTTTGTTTTTTATTTTATTCTTATATATCAACTATGAGTTGTTTAGCTTTTATGGTGTAGATTCGATTCACCTTACTGTATCTACTTATTTAAAACCATCTATGTTTTTATATATCGTCTGTGAAATATTCATACTATATGTACTATCTATTATGATTGTTCAGCGGCGAGGAACATTATATAAAACATTACATTTTATCGGGAGCTACACATACGGAGCTTATTTAGCACACTTTTTCTTTTTACATCTAAGTACGAAATTACTATCTTTATTTACAATACAAGCAAATACAATTCTATATAGTCTATTACTATTTCTTATGACGGCAACATTCTCTATCATCACAATGGTTATATGTAGCACTATTCCATTCCATACATGGATTATAGGGCCTTCTCCTGCTCCGGCAATAAAATGGCCAACGCTTGTACCGTTACGACCGCTATTAAGAAGTAAAAAGTAAAGGAGCTGTCCCTAGGGGCAGCTCCTTCTTATTCAGAAACCGGTTTCTGTTTCTTTCTTCTCTTATAAATAGCAAATAAAATCCCACTTGCAATAACCGCTGAAGCTGCTGCCATCCTTTTATCTATCCTAAATGGCTTAGCACTTTCTTCTTTTTTCTTTTCTTTTTCATTATAAGGAACGCGGTACCCTCTAATTAATAGCCTATGTGTGTTCACCCCACATCCATCAACTTAAGGATTTAGACTATTTTTGAAGTTAAAAGCACGTTACTATTCTCTTATGTTAATGAGAAAGGGTGACGTGCTTTTTATGAATATGCATCAAAAACAAGAGTTATCTT
>NZ_JBCGHT010000006.1:0-230338 GCF_039549175.1 Paenibacillus sp. 102
AATATATTCATTACTATAATCATGATCGTATTAAAATAAAACTAAAAGGAATGAGTCCTGTACAATACAGAACTCATTTCTCGCAAGCTGCTTAAAAATATGTGTCTAACTTTTTGGGTTCACTTCACAGTGGATGCTCTTTTGAGAGTGGAGTTTCCCTAGTATAAGACTAAGCTAGCTTGTCCTACACTATAATATATGCTTATCCTTTTCAATTGGTGCTATCATATATTAAACTAATCCTATATCAAAAGGAGAACTCAACTATGTCTAATTTCAATGGAATGTGGCTTATTTTAGGATTCTTATTATTTCTATTTGGGTTAATTATCCTAGCATTGTTCATTAACATATAACCCTACATATTCATAACAAAGAAAAAGGCACTCGCTTCGGATGCTTTTTCACGTTACTTTCTCTTCTAATTGATATGGCAAATTACTAATATTAATTTTTCACCATTAACCATAGTAAATACAGCTTCTTGGACATATTTCACTTCATACTTTGACATTCCGTATCCCTCACTTTCTATTCAAATAACGCTTTTGTTTAGTCTTTAATACTTTTACTATTTACCTCTTATCACATTTCATCTCTCATATAATAAAGATAACTAAGCAAGAAGAGGCTTTAAGAAAAAGCGAAAAATCAAACGGAAAATTTATTAATTTAAAGGGATCAAACATCGTGACTCTATTTCAAGTCCACAAATGGAAAAAGTCTATATCCTCGTAGTTGAGAATATCGACTTTCATTTTCAAATCACTTTATTTTTCGTAGTACTTTAGACATTGTGATTAAAATAAAAACCTCATTTTTCAGTGGCATCACTAAAAAATGAGGTTTTAATTATTCAACAATATATGATAAATCTATTAACTTATCGAATGAAAACCTTACTTTCAAGACTCCATATCAGATTCTGGAGCAATTGCCTTTTTGATAAATAACGCAATAACGAAAGCAATACAACATAAGAATAAGGCAAACCAGTAGGCATGATGTACACCGATTGTCATGGCTTCATTCATTAACTGTTCTGTTACTGGAGTTGATTGTTTTTCAATATGACTTTGAGTACTTTGGGTCATAATACTTACAAAGATAGAGACTCCAAGTGCTCCTGCAATTGGCTGCAAAGTATTTGCAATAGCTGTACCGTGTGGATATAGATGCTTCGGTAATTCATTTAATCCATTTGTTTGAGCTGGCATCATAATTGCTGAAATAGATAGCATCAATATGATATATACCATTATGAAAGACCATATCGGTATGGAAGGCGTGATATTACTAAAGAATATCATGACCCCAATCAACATAATTGTACCAGGAATGATTAATTTTCGAGGACCATATTTATCAAATAACGTACCCATTACTGGCGACATTAATCCGTTTAATAACGCACCTGGCAATAACAATAGTCCAGCTACCTTCGCAGTGTATCCGAGAGGTCCTTGTAAATACATTGGCATTACAATTTCAGATGCAAACATCGCCATGATAACAATAACAAAAAGACTAACGCCTCTTGTGTAATTTTTATATTTGAATACACGAACATCCAATAGTGGTTGCTCTAATTTCAACTGGCGTAGAACAAATAGAACTAAGCTAATTATGCTAATTACGATAATAGAAATGATTGTGATTGATAAGAAACCTCCTGCATGTTCTCCAGCACTACTAAAACCATAAATCATTCCACCAATACCAATAGTTGAGAGAATAATCGATATAATATCTATCTTAGGACGTGTAACCTCTCCAACATTTTGCAAATATTTTAACGCAAATACAATTGAAAATAACACGAAAGGTATAACAAATAAGAATAGCCATCGCCAACCGAATAGATCAACAATTACCCCCGATAGAGTAGGCCCCATTGCAGGTGCGAACATGATAACCAAACCAAAGGTCCCCATAATTTTCCCGCGGACTTCAGGCGGATAAAGTAAAAGCAAAGCATTCATAATAACAGGGATTAACACCCCTGTACCAATAGCTTGTACCATACGACCGATTAACAACATTGGAAAATTCACTGCACAAGCAGCAATTATTGTTCCGATTAAAAAAATAGTCATAACACCTATAAACAATTGTCTTGTCGTGAACCATTGAATTAATGATGCAGAAATTGGCATTAAAACACCCATAACAAGCATAAACCCAGTTGCCAGCCACTGAACAGTTGGCGCATCAACGTTGAATACAGTCATTAGCTTCGTTAAAGCAATATTCAATAAGGTTTCGTTTAATATGACAAAAAATGCACCAATGATGAAAGTTATTAATATTACTCTAGAATTAATTTTCTTTTCCATAAAGTTCCTCCGATATTTCTACCATAAACAAATATAACGAGCAGGAAGCCATTATTTAAAATACCTTCTGAAATAGCCTCATTTGCCATGACTTGTTTATTTTACAGATAATATACCTTTCTAATTCCTTATAAAACGCAAAAATATTTCACATCATTCCTTATTTATCCCAGCTCCTTCTCTTAGTTCTTTCAAATAATTAGGACAAGGCACAACCTTAATTATCAATCCATCACGTTCTCTGCACTTTTTATTTTTTACCACCATACTGCTTCCTTTCAAATTAGAAAATCACAGGTAATCTGCCTGTGATTCAGAGTAAAGGAGAATACATCCATCCTTATGCAATTAAAAGGAAGCCAAAATAACCTTCTTTTACTGATTGAACTACCTCTAAACAAGCTTGAGGTTAGAGATTCTCCTGCTTTTACCTCATTTTATTTGATAAGATCATTATACACCAAAACAAACATATGTTCTATAAAAAGATTCATCTCCCGCCAAATTTTTATATGGTAATATTCACCTATAATTAATGCAGGATAAATATTTACTTTCAATCAAAAAGAAAAGACACTCTCATGAGTGCCCTCTCCGACTTGATAACCACCTTAATTTTAACAATATGTAATTGGACTCCCATCCAATTACCACTCTATCATATTTATCTGCATGCGATGTTGAGAAAATAACAAACGGCTCTACTACAGTACCAAAAACCCCCTCAGAATATGTTTACTCTAAGGGGGAATCCTATCATTCTATAAAATACTTCTTTGTTTATATACGAACAGCCGTACCACTTACCGCAACCATTAACATGCCGTCACGAACAACTTCGTAGTCTACATCAACGCCAACAATTGCGTTTGCGCCTTTTTGCTTCGCAAGTTGTTTCATCTCTTCCATCGCAATATCACGTGCTTCTTTTAATTTACTTTCATATGCACCAGCGCGTCCACCTACAACATCACGAACGGAGGCGAATAAATCACGAACAATATTGGCCCCCATAATTGCTTCACCATTTACAATATCCACATACTCAATAATTTCTTTTCCTTGAATTCCAGAAGTTGTTGTTATAATCATTACTGACACTCTCCTATTATGTATTGACGTTTCTTATGCTTTTATTATGGCATCGCAAAACGAAATAAACTATCTAATAACCTTACAGAAATGTGACATCTTTGTAAGATATATAAATAAATAGATCAAAAGCACCTTCCTATTAAACACTCGCTCTATCTTTTCGAATCTCAATTGTACGTAAACTATAAAGGAGCACCCCTAGCCCTAATATTTTTTCATTCTTAGACGCATTGGAACCTAATGTAATAGTAGGCACATTGAGTCCCATAAACCTTTCGCTCCATTCTATCGGCATATACCCTTGCTTACCGATTGCTAATGTACGTCCATCTGTTGTACGCAGCGTACTTTGGATAAAATCAAACTCCACTTCTACATCGGACAACTTCGTTTCTTTATCCGCCATTAAAGAACCACGTATCGAGCCAAATCCTTGTATCATCTTTTCTTTAAACATACCAATCTGGTTATAATTCGAATCATAGATTACCCAATCATACCCATCAACTTCCGTATGAAAATATGCAAGAATTTCCCCACTACTCGTTTCTAATCCATACACATCTCTATTCCCTAAAAAAGGGATCACTGAAAACAGAATGTTAGATGACATAATCTTTGTTCCAGCAATATACCCTCCATCTGGATGGTATAAACCAAATTGTGTATTTCGTTTCGGCAATTCCAATACGACAAACGTATCAACATCCCAAAACGTTACATCACTTTTCACCGAATTCTTCTCAATCGTATTTCCTTTTCGCAGTTGCCAAAATCCAATTCCGAGGAAAACAGAAGAAACAATCAAAATAAAGATAACCTGTCCCCAATCCACCATTCCCCACGTTCCATATACACACCATAGTACATATAGAAAAATAACTGTTCCGATTAGAAGTTTAAATCTCCCTTTCCGCTTATAATAATCAAATAATTCCATTTCTGCATCTCTACCCCTTATTTGTATGTCTCAACTATTAATGTATCAAAAATCGATGAATTTCCCTAGAAAAAAATGGCTTCGATGCAATATCGAAGCCAACTTTTTCACCTTAAACGCTATTACGATGACATTTTATTCAGCCTTTCTTGAGATTGAATATTGGTTCTAACAAACAGTCCAGTGTATAAGAGGAATGTCCCCATTATTACAATGATACCGATGTAAACGGACATCATCGTAGGAGCCAAAAATGCACCAACGATAATAGTCATTCTTGCAATTAGATCCGCGCCAATATCTGATAGACCAGCAAAAGCTGAATACGATCCTCTTTTATCAGCTGGAATCATATTAGCTTGTTCTGCATTTCTGATTGGAGAGTAGACAAGTTCACCAACAGTAGCAATGCGATTAAAAATAACCAGTACGTACCAAGTGTTTGCAGATGTTACTGTCACATAGCCTATCCCATAGAGTACAAGACCTAAAAGTAACGCTTTTTTCCCACTTAAACGATCTGTAAATTTATTTACAACAAACGTTAAACATACTACTAAAAGCATATTTTGTATGTTAAGAAGACTGAGCATCCTTACTCCTACTATTTCAAAGTTCCCAATACTTATTGTATGAAATCTTTCGGAAAGTCGTACATCAATATAACTATTTAAAGAGAACTCTGCCGCAAATATGCAGGTAGACCCTATTACAACTTTTAAAAATGCTCTATCTTGAATCGCAACTTTATAATTTTGAATGAGATCAAGTACTATATTTTCATGATTTTTTTCTAAGCACTCTTTCACTTCCGCAACTAGCCAAATTTTATAAGCAATTGGTTTGGCTAAGATTTTAAAAACAAATAAAACATTAAAAAGCAACTCGCTACATACAAACATACACATTTTGAGAAGTGGGCCACATTAAATAAAAGGGTTGAAAAAGAACTGATAGAATCCTCTATTATGATTCCCTTATACTATGATAAACGCCAGATTCCTTTTTCATCAGATTTAACGAATATTAAGATGAAATATTTTGGATATGTGGATTTTTCTCAACTTTGGGTAAGACCCCATGCCCATCAGCTTAAGAAAATGAATAACCTTCCAAAACGAAAAAATGCACTGTCATAGACAACTATAGCAAGATAGATTTTTCACTTTTCAAATACTGAATTTAATTGAATCACTATATACAAAAATGCGGAACTGTTCGCTAGATATCCTTTATATTCTTAAGAATAATGAAGATGTACCTAACAAGTAGGAGGCATCATAAAGGTAGCGAAATTCCGCATAGAAATATCCCTATGTATCTTCTACAATGTATTCTCCAATACCTTAAATACGTATAGGCAGACATACAAGAAAAAAGACTTATTTTGCATTATATATAATAATAAATATGATACGTAAAGGAGTCTGGTTATTCTTGAACCTAAATAACAAAAATAATTGTAATCCTCATGCAATTGCTTGTCCTATCCCTAACACTGTCAGTATTCCTATTCAAGGTATTCCAAATCCTCCAGTGCCACCAGAACCTGCTGTCACTGCAAGTAACGCTTTAATAGGTCATACTGCTCCTGTTACAGTAGTAAACCCTGATACGCCGATACCTTTAGACACAGATCAATTAATTAATGGAACTACAATCTCACATATCCCACCATCGCCTATCATTTTACTTGCACCTAATCACACTTATTCAGTTGAATACTCTGTATATGGTTCTGCACCAGCAGGTAGTGGTTTAAACGTTGCTCTTCGTTTAAATGGAGCTACAGTGCTTCCCTTTAGTGAAGCAACTAATGATTTTAATTTTATATCACCTACTCCACTTCCAGTAGGAGCATCAGGAGGAGCCATCATTAATACAACCGGTAATACTCTAAATACTTTAGAGGTGTTTAATCAAGCACCTACTGGTCCTACTACATTCAGAAGTATTCCTCCATTCTTTAGAGCTGTCAGTGTTCGTATAATTCAATTATCTTAGATATCTAAATTTACTTTACGGATATTATCGTTATATTTTTAATCCCTTACCAGAACTTCCATCACGGCTTTTTCTTCTCTTTTGCAGCTGCAATCTCTGCCGAAATTCTTGCATTAATTTCTTTATCTCCTGAATCTCACGAAACGTTTTCATAAGGTGCTCATCCCGTGCTTCTAATCGTTTTCAACTCGTTCGTTATGTTGTCTATACTTTCCTCAATTCGTATACTTCTTTGCTCTGCCTGTTCACTTAATCGTTTTTCCATCTCTAACATACTCTGATTCATTTCTTACGCCATAACGCTGTATTGTTGCTGTAATTTTTGTTTAATGTGAAATGGTATTAAATCTGTTTCCTCTGTCTCTTCTTCAATCAATTCAGGATCAATACTTTCCAATTGCCGCGCAATCATCTTCGCTGCCTTCTCTAGTGTCATACCGTCATGCTTACTTAGCTCAATAAGCTTCTCAATGACCATAATGCCCTGTTCTGTGTATTCCCGTCTACCGTGCTTATCCTTTTTTACTGTAAATCCTTCTCACTGCAACACTTCCATGTACTTTCTTAACGTGCTATCACTAATGCGTAGCCCTTTATATACATCACTAGCAGTTTGAACTACCCCCACTTAACAGTCTAACAAACTATCTGAAGTGGGAGATTCCTACGAACACCAAAGTATCCCTCAGCTTTATGAGTAGGCAATCCCTGTAGTCCCTACGGTTAGAAGCCTTAAGGCCTCTTTTCTCAAATTTTTTCTTGCGTTGACATTTCGATCATGATGCGTACCACAAGAAGGACACTTCCATTCACGTACTTTCAGATCTTTCACATCTTTATTTTTATTGCCACAATGCGAACAAAGTTAAGAGCTAGCGAATGTTTTAGATACCACGACGACTTGTTTCCCATACCACTCTGCCTTATACGCAAGCATCGCTCTGAATTGTGACCAAGATACTTCTTAAATCGCTTGTGATTCTGTAACATATTGGATACTTGCAAATCTTCTATTCCAATCACATCGTGGTTTTTGGGATGTGATTCTTTAGCTTGATGGTTATGAGATAAGACCCTTCATTTAAAGTTTACAAGAAATCCGATACACTTGTAACAATTGTCATCCTATTTCATTCTCCTGATCTCAAAGGTAAGATCGCATTCTACGATCTTACCTTTTTTATTTTTCGTTTATTAGGAATATGGAAACATCGTTATCAAATCTAATTATAAAACACCCATATATTGGTATACACACTTAACCAAAATTATAATAACATTATATACAAATTAAATGGAGGTGCTGAAATTGAATATCCAGGGACATAATTATAATTCAAATGAGATTCTTATAACTGGTGCAGCAGGAGCGATTGAGCAAATGAAATATGAAATTGCACACGAATTTGGGGTTACACTTGGTCCAGAGACATCTGCACGCGCGAATGGTTCTGTTGGTGGAGAAATTACAAAGCGTTTAGTTCGAATGGGTCAAGAAAAACTAATGGGACAATATAGAATCCATTAAAGATATCTACATAGAAAAGAATAATAATAAAAAAGGTACCTATTGCTTCATCAGGTACCTTTTTAGCGTTTTCTCTTTCTTATTTTCCTTCTATTTATCTACATACTTTGAAATTTCCAGTATCCAGAAACACAAACTTCCATTATTTGAGGCTACGAGATAGTTCTGTAAAGATAACCCCTAACGCATAAGCACCAGCATCGGGATACCCCAAGCTTCTTTCGCCAACTGTACCAGCGCGGCCCATTCGAGCAACGATTTCTTTTGTATATTCTGCTCCTTTAACAGCAGCCTCTGCCCCTTTTTCAAAAGCAGTTTTAAAATCCGCACCAGTTGCAGCACTTTCTGTCCAAGCATTGACACAAGGCGCAAGCGCATCTACAAGCGTTTTATCGCCTACTTCTGCCCCTCTTCCGAAAGATCGCTCTCCAATGGACTGTATTCCTTTCAGTGAAGCTTCCAACATTTCAGCAAACTCTCCGACTGTTAATTCCATTTTTCCTTCTACAGCCTTACCTGCAGCCCGGAAAGCTCCGCCCCAAATTGGACCAGAAGCCCCGCCGCAATGTTCCATAATTACCATAGAGCACGCATCAAGGAAAGTCCCAATATTTAAATGCTCTTGATTTAAAATCGAGCTCCATTCTCTTTTTAATTGTTTAAATCCTTTCGCGACACTCATCCCAAAATCACCATCGCCTGCATGCGTATCCAATTCGCAGAAAGGTACTTCGTTCTTAATAATGATTTCGCTCATTTTATCGACAAGATACATCATGTTATCTAATGTGATTACCTCATTCTTGATGACCCTGTGTTCTTCTGCTGTTTCTGTCTCAAAGGAAACAGGTTTCTCTTCCCCCTGTTCTTCAATGTCAACATATTCTACACTCTCAACTGGTCCATCTACTTTAAACGCAGGTGTATTACATTCTTTCGATAGCAATGTTTTCAGCTCATCATCTAGTTTCATGACAGTTAAAGAAAGTCCAGCCATATCAATACTTGTCATGTAATTACCGACAAACGTTCTATTGATTCGTATATTTCTTTTGCTTAACTCTCTCGTAACTGCATTGTTAAACAGATATAGTTCTTGAAGCGGTGTGCCGCCAAATCCGTTTACTAGAACAGCAATTTCAGCATCTTCATCTAGCCCTAAATCTTTCACAAGATCATTTGTCATACGTAAAGCAAGTTCATCTGCAGTCATAATTTTTTCACGTTTTCTTCCTGGTTCTCCGTGGATACCAACGCCATATTCCATCTCATCTTCACCTAATTTAAAAGTAGGCGATCCACTAGCCGGAACTGTACAAGAAGTTAGCGCCAGACCAATTGTTCGAACATTTGCCGCTGCTTTTTCCGCTACAGCTTTGACTTGCATTAAATCCATACCTTCTTCTGCTGCCGCACCAGCAATTTTATGCACGAGCACAACTCCTGCAACGCCGCGACGGCCCACTGTATACAGACTATCTTCTACCGCAATATCATCATCTACGCGAACATATTCAACTTGAATTCCGTCTTCAGTAGCTAAGTGAGCACCATTTTTAAAGTTCATAATATCTCCGCTGTAATTTTTAATAATAAGCAGCGTCCCTTTTTTGCTAGCTGTTGCTTTAATCGCCTGATACACCTGGATTTGCGAAGGAGAAGCAAACACGTCTCCGCATACCGCCGCATCCAGCATTCCTTTTCCTACTAACCCCGCATGTGCCGGTTCATGTCCACTACCGCCACCGCTAATTAAAGTTACCTTATTTTCGTTCATTTCTTTTTTCTTGATTACTTTATACTTTTTCAAAAGCTCTAGTTCCGGATGAGCCATAACCATCCCATTGCACATCTCCATAACGAGTGTTTCAGGTTGATTTATAATTTTTTTCATTTGTTATTCCTCCTCTGTAAGCTTTGTTACATTCTTCGTGAACCTATTAACGCTCGCAATACATTCTCTTCTGAACTATGATATATTTGAAAGCGTCTTCTTATTAACTATAGTAAAATGAAAGCGTTTTATGGTAAACGGACAAAATGAACGATTTGTCCAAAGACACCCTCTTCATTTAGAGATAGGATGTTACTATTATGAAAAACGAATAAAATTGTAGGGATGATTATCATGAGCTCTTCTATCATTTCCAAAAAAATCATAGCCAACTCACTAAAACAATTAATGGAAACAGAACCTTTTCATAAAATATCTGTGAGTGATATTATGTTGAATTGTCAGATGCGTAGGCAAACATTCTATTATCATTTTAAAGATAAATTCGAATTGCTAAGTTGGATTTATAAAGAAGAAACGAAGGAAAATATTATGGACTTTCTTGATTATGAAAAATGGGAAAATATTTTCGACCTATTATTCCATTACTTTTATCAAAATCAAGGGTTCTACCGAAATGCATTTAAAGTAATCGAGCAAAATTCATTTAATTACTATCTGTTTGAACATACGAAAAACTTATATATCAAAATTATCGATGAGCTATTAATTGGCTGTAAATTAGACATTTCTGAGGTAAAAAAAGATACCTTAGCCTCTTTTTATAGTCACGGATTTGTTGGGACAATAAAAGATTGGATTGAGAATCATTGCGCTATTGATCCGTCTATCATGTCTTCGATGATGAAAAATATGATAAACAATCAATTAGTGCTTTTACTAAAGCAATCAGTAAACAATTCATAAGGTGGAAAAAACAATGAAAAAAATTATAAATGATGTTCAAAATATTGTTCAGGATATGTTACATGGCTTTTATTTTGAACATAGCGATAGAATATCTTATAACAAAGACTACAACATCATTTATCAGAAAGACCTTTCCGAAATCGAGCAAGATGTTGTCATCATAAGCGGTGGTGGTAGCGGGCATGAGCCAGCTGATATTGGTTATGTAGGAAAAGGCATGCTTTCAGCAGCAGTCAATGGAGAGATTTTCACTCCCCCTTCGCCAGAACAAATCGTAGCGGCAGTTCGCTCTGTGCCCAAGGACAAAAGTATCCTACTCATTATTAAAAACTTCAAAGCTGACGTAGAAAGCTTCTTAACTGCTGAATCTTTAGCAAAACAAGAAGGAAGACGGATTGATCATGTCATTGTACATGATGATGTTTCCATTGAAGATGATGCTTCCTTCAATAAAAGAAGACGAGGAGTAGCTGGGACAATTTTCGTTCATAAAATACTCGGAGCAGCAGCTCTTGAAGGCCATTCTCTGCAACAATTAACAGACATCGGCCATTTTGTTATCCGTAATCTGCATACATTAGGAGTCGCGCTCTCTCCAGCAACCAATCCTACTCAAGACAACGTTTCTTTTACACTGCAAGACAATGAAGTTTTCTACGGAGTCGGCATCCACGGCGAAAAAGGGTACCGGAAAGAAATATTATCTTCTTCTGAAAAATTGGCGATTGAACTAATGAATAAACTCAAAAGTATTTATCGCTGGAAAAAAGGAGACAAATTCGCCATCCTCATTAATGGATTAGGTGCTACTCCATTAATGGAACAATATATCTTCGCAAACGACATTCGCCGTTTATGTGAACTTGAAGGATTGGATATTCGAGTTGTAAAAGTTGGTACCCATCTAACTTCTTTAGATATGCAAGGTGCGTCATTAAGCTTACTGAAAATAGAAGACCCGCTTTGGGAGAAATGGTTGAAAGCGGATGTTAAAGTGGCTAGCTGGTAGCCGAGATTAACCTCAGGTGTGGACCTATAAACACATCTGAGGGTTTTTGCATTTTACAAATATAGCTATTTTCACTAACTCGACAGAGATATGTTCCCCCTAATTCAAGATGGAAATTGATACTTGATTCAGAATCGATTCCATTACTATTTGTGTTTCTATATACATTTGCTGTTTCATAGTGCCGAATTTTTTGTTATTCTTAAACTTTACTCAATGAATAAAGGAAGGTATACATATGACAGAGATATTAGATTTATCTTTATACTTCATCTTGTTTATCCTCATCCTATCCGTAATCTGTTTCATCTTAATGGTACTCATGAGGATTTTTAGAAAACCAATGAATAAACATCGTTCTGTTGAAAAAGAATTAAAAAAACATTCTTCAACAACAGATTCAGCAGGACATAAAGACGCTAATGTAGCCACGAAAGATACGGAAGCGAATTGGATGAATGCAGTGATGACAGCATCTTTTCTTACTGCTTCTATGAAAAATGCCAATGAACATGCAAATACCGACCATGATTCAGGAACTGACAGCGATAGTTCCGATGCAGCAGGTCATGGTGATTCATTCGATGGCGTGGACTCGTAGGCTGCATCATTAGAGTCCAAAAACACTTGTCGATTCTGAAACATAGAAAAACCCCTGCTTTTTGTTCAACAAGCAGGAGGTTTTGATAATTTATTTCTTCTCCATCACAGCAAAATAATTCTCTTCATAATCAGCGAAGTTAAATACTCTGCCAAAAGGCATATTCACAATTTTTCCGACTGTAATATTTTTATTTAATAGGTCGTTACGTAATTCATCGAGATTTTCCGTGAAAAACATTAAAGAAGGTGTCCCAAGATTTAATCCAGGTGACATTTTAGCAATGAATTCCTTATTCTGCAAAATAATGCTTGTTTCTGCGCCCTTTGCTGGAGCAATTTCAATCCATCTCATTCCTTGCCCGTTATCTTCTTCAGCAACGACACGAAATCCTACTTTTTCTGTCCAAAACTCCACTGCCTCATCTTGGTTATTTACATACAACATAATTTGGCCAACTCTATGAATCATAGATCTTCCCACTCCCTTATATTAAGTAAATACCTGTGCCTTTCCATCGCCAAGGTTTCTGAAACCTGATGACAACTTAATAGATACGACAATACTTTAAAACTTCCTTCTAAAATATAAGTAGGAGATTATCAGGGTGGCAGAGAATATTAACAAAATATTTTTATAAGGGGGAATATCATTGTCAATTTCAAAAGAGACTGTTAGTTACATGATTCGTACAGGAACAATAGAAGATTCCGAAGCAACTTTAGACATACAGAGATCTGTCGTTTCTGAAGGCCACTTTCTCATTTCGTTACCTGAAGAGTTTAAAAAAACATCATCCGAGCAAAGAGAATGGGTACAGAACGTATTGGAGAATGAAAGAGAAACATTACTTGTTGCTGAAAAAGATGGTGAAGTTGTTGGTTGGATTGTATTTATGAACGAGAATAAAGAGAGATTATCTCATACAGGTTCCTTTGGAATTATGATCAGTAAAAATCACAGAGGACTAGGAATCGGAAAAATGCTCCTACAAGCTTTATTAGATTGGGCAGAGAAAAATCCTCTTATTGAGAAAATCAGTTTAGGAGTTTTTTCAACAAATCATCATGCAATCTCTTTATACAAACAGATGGGTTTCATTGAAGAAGGCCGTAAGATTAAAGAATTTAAAATGAATGATAATGAATATGTAGATGATATTCTTATGTATAAACTCGTTTAGTGATATTTTAACCACAAATACCACGCAAAAAAAGCCGTTCTCCTATTAACGATGGAAATCGGCTTTTTTCATTTCTATTGAACATCCCCTATTCAGAAAATTTCGATTCTGAAATGGGATATTATGTTAAAATGAGTTTGTGTAATTACTTAACTAACTGACAGGCTATTTGAAGAAAGGTATTTTTTCCCTTATCTATGGAACAGGTCGATAAACTCTAAAACATCTTCTCTCCCTAATACCAAAGAGCCGTAAAACATAAAAAACATGGCTACGAAAATACTAGGCACCTAAATGAGTTTGATAATAAAAGAAAAGTCATTATTGGATTTTAGTAGAAGGGATGGATTAAAATGGATCTCAGGAAAATGCGATATTTCATAATGGTGGCAGAAGAATTGAATTTTAGTCGTGCAGCAGAACGTCTTAGGATGGCACAACCTCCTCTAAGCCAAGAAATTCGTAAATTAGAAGAAGAATTGGGAGTTCAACTTTTTCATCGAACAAAAAGAATGGTTGAACTTACGGATGCTGGGAAGATATTTTTAGAAGGATCTCAAAAAACACTGTTTCAATTAGAAAGAGCCATAAAAGAAACACAACTTGCAGCTGAAGGAAAAATAGGGAACTTAATAATCGGTTTTGTCGATTCCACAGAAATCGTTATAGAAGTTCTTAATAAATTTCGAGAACGCTTTCCTAAAATCCATCTTATCTTACTTGAAATGACAACGGAGCAGCAACTAAAAGCACTCTATGAGAAACAAATTCATATTGGATTTATTCGTTCTAAACAGAGCAACGAGACACTCACTTCTGAAGTTTGTTCTGAAGAGTCTTTAAGATTGGTTTTACATCAAGATCACCCTTTCGCCTCATTGCCCGAAATTCCACTCCAATTGTTAATTGATGAACCATTTATTTTGTTTCCGCGTCATTTGGGCCCAAATTTTTATGATTTAATTATTAGCTACTTTTGGGATCATGGTGTAAGTTTAAATGTTATTCAAGAAGCTATCCAAATGCAAACTATTGTTAATTTAGTTGCAACAGGAATGGGAGTTTCTGTCGTTCCATCGTCGGTGGAAAGTTATAAACGTCCTGGGGTTATCTATAAAAAAATCCAAGAGACTACACCAAAAGTAAATCTATATGTTGGATGGAGACAAGATGAAAAATCTGCAGTAGTAGATCATTTCTTAACAGTTGTTAGAGAGGTGTATTCGATTTTACAACTTGATCACCAAGAATAAAAGCCCATCCTGATGGGATGGGTAGTAAAATATTACAAAGGAAGACTACAAAGATTTTGTATATATTTCTGGTTAAGTCACGTGCAAAAACTTAACCTGTTTTACTCGGATCGTACTCAACGAAACCTTCTAGTACTTTGTCAATCTGATTCATTATTTCAGGTTCCAGTTTGACACCAGAAGCGAACGCATTCTCTCTTACCTGTTCCGGGCTCGAGGCACCGATAATTGCTGAGGAAACATTTTGGTTTTGTAGTACCCAAGCTACTGCGAGTTGAGCGAGGGTAAGATCAATCTCTTGTGCGATGGGTTTGAGATTTTGGATAGCAGTGAGCACATTGTCGTTCATCCAACGTTGTGCAAGATTATAAAAAAATGGTTGGCCAGCAGGAGAATTAGCACGTGATTGAATTGGTACTGGTTTTTGGGGTTGATATTTTCCAGTGAGAACGCCTTGTGCGAGAGGCGACCATACTACTTGCCCAAGTCCCTCACGTTGACAGGTTGGTATCACATCGGTTTCGATAACTCTCCACAACATTGAATACTGGGGTTGGCTAGCGATGAGCGGAATATTCAATTCCCGTGAAAGTGCTGCACCACGGGTGATTTGTTCTGCTGTCCACTCACTTACACCGATATAAAGCACTTTACCTTGCCTTACAAGATCTGCGAAAGCTAACATCGTTTCTTCAAGAGGAGTAGTTGGATCAAATCTGTGTGCATAATAGACATCAACATAGTCGGTCTGTAACCGACGCAAAGATGCATTACAATTTTCTAGAATATGTTTTCGTGATAAACCTTTATCGTTTTGCCCATTCCCAGTCGGATGGCACACCTTTGTACATAGTTCAATGCTCTCCCGTCGTATACCTTGTAAAGACCGGCCGAGTACTTCTTCAGCTTTAGTGTCTGAATAAACATCAGCAGTATCAAATGTTGTTATACCGACATCTAGTGCTGCTTTAACACACTCTTTTGCAGTATCCTCATCTACTTTACCCCCATGATTTATCCAGTTTCCGTATGCAATCTTGCTTATTGTTAATCCGCTATTGCCAAGTTTACTAAACTCCATTCTAGTACCTCCCTTTAAAAGTGATATCTTCATTATAAAGACCATATTTTAATATGGATAATATATTATTAATAATAAATTAATATAAAATTTATATAAGAATATATTGCCCTTCTGTGTACTCAGAAATTTGTAAGGCTGTTGGGTATTACCACATCGCTATCAAGCTAATAATAATGCCTATCTAAGTTTATTTGGCATGCACATTTTTAAGACTGTACCTCTACTTTAAAAACATCTTAGTTTTCATGTCTATATTGATACCACTAAGTCGTTTACTACGAGCAGAATACTTCATTCCTTTCTTTCTTTCTCTTACAGTTTGATCTTGTAATCGTTTTTGTTGTTGTTCTTTTGTTAGGCGATGAACAATCACACGAGTTGGTACTTTATTAGTCATTCCTACATAAGCGTCGGATATTTCACATCATACAGCTGGTGTGAAGATTCAACTAGAGCATGACTTGTTGAGTGGAAAATTTTCCGATGTGGAAATTGAACCAGGAAAACGAAGTGATTAGTATTCTTTAACTGAGTAACAGTTCCAAAACTGATTTTTAATAGAAAAAAAGGGTTACAAATTCGATTGTAGCCCTTTTTCCAAGTGTTTTTTGTTTTATACGATTCCTATAATGATTACATGACTGAAGTATGGTTCGAAATAGCGTTGATTATATGATCCCAATCGTCGCAGTGAATCTCGTGTCCCGATCCCTCTAGGGTTAGTAACAAAGCATGCGGAATTTCATTAACAAGAGCAAGACCATGCTCGTATGGAAGCACTGTATCTTCTGTACCATGGATAACCAAAGTAGGTATATTGATTCCTTTTAACTTCCCCTCATAAGAATCATCGCCTTTAAGAAGGGAGTGATTAAACATACTCAGTAGATTATTTGCTCTGTTTATTTCTTTTTCTACCTGCTTATTAGCCCTCTTCTCATCGAATTTATGCTTTGAACCACAGAGTAAAGCTGATCCTGCAACCAAGTAATTTGCAACAGATTCTTCATCCGACCAATTTAGTTTGGCCGCATTAGCATGGTAAGCGAGTATCTTCTCATCGATTGGAGGCAAATTCCGGTTGTTGTCTTCAGAACCAAAAATACCTGATGCAATCAAAGTTATACTTAGAACTCTCTGAGGGTTCCTTAAGGCTACAATTTGAGCAATCATTCCACCCAATGACATTCCAACAATATGTGCTTCGTCAATATGATATGCATCGAGTACCCCAATCGCATCATCAGCCATATCTACCACAGTATAGTGGGAACTCCCCGGTTCATAAGTAGTTGACCGTCCGACATCTCTATTATCATAACGAATAACATATCGGCCCATATCAGCTAATTGTTGACAAAATTCCTCATCCCAATAAACCATTGAACACATTGCTCCCATAATCAGTAAAACTGCTGGATCTGCTGAATTGCCAAAGCTCTCTGTACATATATCAATTTCATTAATTTTAATAATCTTTTCAGTCATGATTAACTCCTCATTTCATTCGTATTTAGTTAATAAAAAAGACACACTCAAATAAACCCACATGTTTTGAAAAAAATAGCTGGGCATAACGAATTGTGTTTAAAATTAACGTAAACGAATGAACTTGATAATCATGTTAAACACTCTCCTATAAAAAGTAAATAAGGGTAAGACCCTTATTCTGACTATAACATACCTCTGTCAATTATAATATGGGTCCATTTTTTCTTATTTAATAATTGAAAAAATAATTCTTACTGTATGAATCCGCACTCTTAGTTGAAGAAAAGAACTAAAAAACATTCTTCCACAACCGATACAGCAGGACATAAAAACTCTAATATAACTTACGAAAGATGCCGAAACAGAGTGGATGGACGCCGTGATGACAGCAACTTTTGTTACTGCATCTATGAAAAGTGCTAGTGAAAACGAAAGTGTTGATCATGATTCAGACACTGGCGGTGATAGTTCTGATTCATCAAACTAGAATAATTCAACCTATCCATCTATAAAACAACAAAAAGGAGTGTTTCATAGTCAAAAACTTGACTTATGAGACACTCCTTAGGAATATAAATTATTGCAAAAAAACAGTTTTCATACACTTTATTACAACATCTTTTTCATTCTATTTCGCATCGCTAATACAATTCCACCTAAAATCGATAACATTCCTAGAGCGGTTGTATTAGATTCTGTTCCCCCGGCGTTAGGAAGTTCTCTCTTATCGTTTTCCACTTTAAGAGGAGTACTCGTTTGTTTTCGTTCGTTTACTTTATTTTCTACATTTTGCTTCGCCTTTTGTAATTCCGCTATCTCTGCTTCTACATCTTGTTTCGCACGTGTTAATTCATTTAATTTCTCTTCTATGTTTTTCTTTGTCTGTTTCACATCTACTAGTTTCTCTTCCGCTACAGTGTGTTTTGTACGGAGTAATTCTGCTAATTTATCTTCCAGCGTTTGTTTCATTTGTTTTAACTCTAATACGTTTCCCTCTATCACTTGTTTCGCCTGGAGTAATTCTGCTAATTTACTTTCGATTGTCTCGTGCATTTGTTTTAAGTCTGATGCTATCTCTTCTTTATGTTGCTTCGCTTCAGAAACTTTCGCTTCCGCGTCTTTCCTAATCTGCTTTAATTCTGCTATTTTCTCTTCTACATTTTGTTTCGTCTGTTTTAATTCTGTCAATTTCGCTTCTGCATTTTGTTTCGCCTGTTGTAATTCCGATATTCGCTCTTCTCTATGTTGCTTCGCTTCCGCTACTTTTTCTTCTACATGTTGTTTCGTCTGTTGCAATTCCGATACTCGCTCTTCTCTATGTTGCTTCGCTTCTGCTACTTTTTCTTCTACATGTTGTTTCGTCTGTTGCAATTCCGATACTCGCTCTTCTCTATGTTGCTTCGCTTCTGCTACTTTTTCTTCTACATGTTGTTTCGTCTGTTGCAATTCCGATGCTCGCTCTTCTACATGTTGTTTCGCTTCCGTTACTTTTTCTTCTGCATTTTGTTTCGCTTGTTTTAATTCCGCCGCTCGCTCTTCTGCACGCTGCCGCGCCTGCTTAAGTTCTGATAACTTCTCCTCTGCATGTTGCTTAATCGAATCGTGTGTTGGAGCGGCCTCATTAACTTCGGCATAACTTGTATTAGCGCCTGCTATCATCGCTAAAGCTAGTGTAGAGATTGCGACTGTTTTTTTCGTACTCATCATTTTGTCCCCTTTTCTTTCATGAGTATTAAACTGTTATGTACAAATCTAAAAATGTATTATCATATTAATATGATAATAGTATACCAAATGTTTATAAAGTGAAACTTTAATCAACAAAAGTTTTTTCAACCTTTTTCATTTTGATATAATACGAAAGGTTCGTTAACAACTGCTTGATAATCATTCTCATTATATTTTTAGTTATCCATAAAAGAAAGGATAATTTTGGAATTTATTATCTTGTAAACATGTACTCTCCTTTTTGCTTACTGGCAGGGATTTTTTTCATGATGTAGAAAAAGATTACATGCTATACAAATCGTATAGTGAATCGAATGATTAAGGGTGGGAGTTACTGTGTTAAGAAAACCAAAAAGATTACAACGTGGTGATCGCGTCGCAACAATTAGTCCTTCTTGGGGAGGCGCAGGCGATCCAGAACTCAGGTGGCGTTATGAACAAGGAGTAAAAAGGTTAGAAGAAGTGTTTGGCCTTATCGTTGTACCTATGCCCAACAGTTTAAAAGGTTCAGATTATATTTACGAGAATCCACAAGCTCGTGCGATGGATCTAATGACGGCATTTCAAGACGAAAGTATTAAAGGAATCATTGCGAATATTGGCGGCGAAGATAGCATTCGCCTGCTTCCTTATATTGATTTTGATGTGATACGTGAAAACCCAAAAGTTTTTATGGGTTACTCTGATGTGACGATTTCACATTTATTTTGTCATAAAGCAGGCATCTCTTCTTTTTACGGTCCAGCCATTTTAACCGATTTTGCTGAAAATATTGAGATGGATCCATATACAATTGAAATGGTGAATCGAACGCTCTTTTCAAATGAGACGATTGGGGAAATCGGGCCCGCTACTGAATGGACAAGTGAGCGTTTACTGTGGATTGAATCAAACAAAAATACACGTCGCACCATGCAGAAAAATACTGGATATGAACTCCTTCAAGGCTCAGGCATCAAACAAGGTCGTTTAATCGGAGGGTGTATAGAAGTACTCGAGTTCGCAAAAGGAACAGAGCTTTGGCCTGAGAAAAAATATTGGGAAAATAGCATTCTATTCTTTGAAACATCTGAAGAAAAACCGGAACCTAATTATATAAAGTATTGGTTACGAAATTATGCTGCACAGGGCATTTTACAAAACACAAACGGAATCATTTTCGGCAAACCGAAAGACGAAAAGTATTATGAAGAATATAAAACTGAAATTCTAACCGTTATGAAAGAATATCATTTAGAAGATTTACCCATTCTATATAATTTAAACTTTGGTCATACCGAACCTAAGTTTATTTTGCCTTATGGCGCTATGGCGGAGATTGATTGTGAGAAGAAGACGTTTTCGATTTTGGAGAGTGGGGTACAATAGAGCGAAACTTTAATTAGTGAAGGTTGATCCCCTCCCCTCTTACTTATGGGGTTCCGGATACATAAAAAGGTTCCTTAACATTTACACTCAGTTTGTTAAGGAACCTTTTTATCATTCATTATTCCTGCTTACTCTTTGCCTTCATTTGTTCCTCATACATAAACTTAGCCGTCATGAAACCATTAGGAAAATCACCTAATGCTTTTTTCATAACATTTAATTCTTCTTGTGATTTAATTTCAACACCATTTAGGAAATCGAAAGCTTTAGATTGTTCATCCTCTCCTAGTTAAATACCGCCCAAGTTTTATGCAGGGTTTTTCAACAAATAAATATCCTAATGAAGACAGTAAAAAAGAAAGAAAAAAAGAAAGAAAGACTACTAATATGGTAGGTAGTTGATCATAAAATAAATACATAACTGTGAATAAAGAAACAAGATGATATAAATAAAGACTGTAAGAAATCTTTCCAAGAAAAATAAAGACTTTTCTTCTTAATAACGTACTAAATGTCCATGAAGAGATACTCATAATCATTACTATACAAACCCCGAACGAGACAACGTAGTCTCTCAATATATAGTTATTCAAAAAATCCACTTCGCCAATCATTCCTTCATACATAAAACAAATAATTGCAGTCAGCAGTAATATGATTTTCACTGTTTTTTTCATCTTTAATGCATAATGGAAAATAAAATAACGATACTTGGCTAATAGAGCTCCCATAAAAAAAAGAGTGATGTAGTGAAAGCTTAAAAAACTACTAGTTATGCTTCTACCAGCATCAAACAAATACAGACCCAGAGTCGAAAAAAGACTTAAAGTTATAAACCACACTAAGGAATATCTGAGTTTTTTTCGAATAAAAAAGAAAGTCAGAAATGGAAATACAATCGAAATTCTCATTTCATGGACAAGAGACCATATAACATTATTATATGCGTCCGTGTTATATTCACCGATAAAAACAAGATGTTGTAAGAATAAAACTAGTGTATCTTCAGCCGTCCATGATTTACTAAACCAATCGCTAATAAATGGCATATCATTATGACTAAAAAGCATTTTAGCAATAATAGAAATGCTGATTGCCACTAGATATGGTATATAAATTCGACAAATCCGTTTTATTATGTATACACCATAATGAAATTTCTCATTATGAATGGATAAATACAAAACAAAACCACTCAATACAAAAAAGAGAATGACAGATTCGTTGCCGCTACTAAAAACAAGACGTAAAGGAGTTTCCTTGAATAAATAAATGATAAAGGGACTGTTTAACTTATATTGATAATTTTCATACGCAGGCAATAACATCATATGATGCCCGATTATTACAAGAAGTGCTGCTAATCCTCTGAGAGAGTCAAACTCCTCATACCTTTTCATCATATTACTCCTACTAAAAAGATTTTTATTAAAATATAGGATATCTTCCATTTTCCTATTCAAAGAATTATCGCAGTATTTATTGTTGCAGAAGAATTATAAAGTTCTAATATATACTCATTTCACTTTGGTATATACGAACACACACCAGCCTCCTCTAACTATCTATTGCTACAAAATATAACACGCTCTCATAATAAATGAAAATATTATTGAACACTCGATGATTAAAAATTTTTAAAATCTCTCAACTATGAAACAGGGAATTTAATATAATGGAAAAGAGAAAATGCAAATCACATGACATATCTTTGTTAGGTAAAATAATTCAAACTATACCTTTGACTACTCTTTATAATGAAGTCAACAAATTCTATACAAAATAAAAAAGAGTCCCACAAGAAATATAGGATTCTTTTTTATTTCAAACATTTATTTAATCCACGTTAAAAAGGGACGAACATGACAAAGCAAAAACCTCTTAACTATTGTGTTCTATTCTTATACTCATTCAAATAAATTCTTTATTTAAAATCCATTTCCCTATTATGTTCATATGGTTAGCAAAATCATAAAGAAATAGATCATATATTTTTAACACATGGAAAAAATTCAAAACAAAAGTATTATTACTCATAAATGAAGAGGTAAATTAAGTTGGTGTATCCTATACCACTGTATGTCTTTCACGATATTGCCTAGGAGTCATATTACATATTTTTTTGAACACTCTTGTGAAATAACTTTGATCATAAAAGTTAAGCCAAGCACAAATATCTGATAGTGGATATGTAGTTAATGTTAATAGTTTTTTCGCTTCTTCTACTCGTTCCCTTTGAATATATTCACTAAAAGGGATTCCCACTTCTTGTTTAAACAATTTAGATAAATAAGTAGGATTAATATCAAGCAGCGTAGCGAGATTATTGAGAGATATTTCATGGTAAATGTTTTTGCTAACATGATTTAAACATGTAGTAATTGTATGCGAATATCTTTGAATACTATATTCTTTAACACGATCAGCAAAAGCGCATAAAGCATCCTCAATTAATCTATTGACTGAATACATATTATCTAGTTGTTCAATCGTCTCCATATAGAGAGAACTAAGCGAAAACGCAATGTCTGATGGGAGATTTCCCTCTATCGCATAACGAGTAGCTAGAGTAATGGCCATAATGCCATTATTTTTTTGATTTCTTAGTTGATTTGTTTTTGACGAAATTGCAGCATCTTCTTGTGGAAATGCATATGCATATTGTATTAATTTTTCTTTGTTCCCTTCTTTAATACATGTGAAAAATTTCCGTTCCAATGCTATATCGTAATGATTAGGACTATTTTGACGACGGGCTGAAATATATAAATCAGGATTCGCAATTTCATAGGAAGTTTTCTCCAATAATTTATTTTCTCTCCAAACAGCACCGACATCTAACTTTTCTTTAAAAATCATGTAATGCAATAAAATTCCTATATCAATTAAAGTTATTTTTTTTATTACAGGTATGGAATGGTAGTAGCCAATTCCGTCTTGTATGCTAGCATTTTTTCCAAACTCATTCATAAGTCTAATGACCATATCTTCTGATACTTTAGGACATGTAGAAGGTCCAATAACAAAGGTTCCTTTTATATATTCATGGTCTACTACGCGAATGAAAACGAAATTTTCTAGATAACTGTTTCCTCTCATAAGCGGAAAATTATAAAGGTCATTTTCTTGAAAAAGTTCACTAAGTTGTTCTTCCTTAGAAGAATAAAAAGGGCTGCAAATATCATCAGAAATGGATTTATATAAGACTTTTTCATCTGTAGATACAAATTGAATAGATACTTGAAATGTTTGATATAAGATATCACACAAATATTGTATATCCATAGAATGATTCATTATATTCTCCTTTTAACTAAATAAGATAATAAAGCTGCATATAAAAAACCAAACATTTTATTTCATACATTTATGTAATACATTTATGAATTTATAAATACATTGTGAAGAGTTAAATCCCCCTAAAAAATTCTATTAATTTCAAAAAAATACAATTTATATCAAAATCTTACCATAAATATTCAGAAAAAACACTTATTATTAAGATTCATAAGAAGCAATATCATAATGAGCAACCTCTTTATTTAAGTATCCATTTGATTGGTTTATTTGTTAGGCACACCTTTCGTGTAGTCATAAAAATTTCAAAAACATACTTACATATACCCTCTTGACACTCTTAACTTGATGACGATATGGCTATGCCCTGCATAGTAAAAATTCGGTCGAAAAAATTTTGTTTCGGCTTTGTTCAAATGCTAGGTTTATAATTTTTTCGCCCTAGTATACATGTTATAAGGACCTTTTCAAAATCAAAGGTGATCATTCCCATTCGGAAAATCACGCCAAAACTCTACTATTAAATTGAAAAAGTGGTGAACTAAATGAATGAAAAAGTAAAAATAAAAGAGTTTATACAAATTTTAAAAAGGCGATTCTTAATCATTATACTTACGACAATTTGTACTAGCGGGTTCATTATTATTTCATCCATGTACCTTATGAAACCGATTTACCAGTACTCCACCCAAGTTCTTGCTGGATCTTTAGGCGTAGAAAAAGAGGAAAATCCAGTAAATAGAGTACAAGATAACAGACAGCTCGCTCTGTCATACATGGATATTATAAAAAGCCCATATATCATGATAGGCGTAAAAAAAGAGTTAAACCTAACTCGTTCAAGCTATGATTTGCTTAAGCAGGTTTCCGTTACAAATAGAAATGATTCACAGATTATTACGATTTCAGTGAAAGATTCTAATCCACAATTAGCTAAAAAAATTGCAAAATCTGTCGTAAATCAATCCATATCTAAATTTAAAAACTATGCGAATGCAAATCAACTTAATATTCTTAATAATTCTGAGGTAACAGAAGAAGCTGAATTACTTTTTCCCAAACCTAAATTCATTATAGCCATTTCAATCATAATCAGCTTTTTTGCCGGAATTGGCTTGGCAATGCTACGAGAACACTTTGATGATTCCACTTACAACAATCGAGAACTTGAACACCTTGGTCTCCCATTATTAGGAAGAGTGAACTTACATACAAAAAAAAGAAAAAACAAACAAAAAATAGCTTATAAAACCTTACCTTCTATGAAACGAGGTGAACAGAATGGCCATCAAATTTAAGAAGAAATATTTCTTTAATCCATACGATATCACCATCAAAGAACAATTTTATAGCATATGTAACCAGATTGAACCGAGCCTTCAAAAGGAAAAGTCAATCTTAATGATTACTTCACTTGCACAAACACAAAATATAACGAATGCTACTGCTTATTTGGCCCTAGCTTTTTCAGAACAACGAAAACGAGTGTTGGTAGTGGACGCGAATCTGCGTCAACCCTCTTTACACCATGCGTTTAATATCGATCATTCATTTGGCCTAAGCAACTTACTTTTAAGAGAGCAAAATAAAGATACTACAATAGAAATAACGGATTATCTATCTTGTTTATCTACAGGCGAAGGCCCTTATGAACCAATGACATTGTTAACATTTGAGACCTTTCCAATCCTAATTGATGAGTGGAAAGAGCATTTTGATATCATTCTATTTCACACATCCGATTTCCTAAACACTCCAGATGCACAAATCCTCGCAAAACATTGTGATGGCGTTGTTTTAATGATACAGGAAGGTCGTGATAAGTTAGAAAAAATTGCGAGTGTAAGAAAACAACTCGAGCATAGCAAACATGAAATAATCGGTGCAGTTATTATTTCATAAAGGGGGGTAACTTTTGGACTCAAAAATAAAGATTGATAGACAGGTAGAAATACAAGCAAAACCTCTATCAACTTCATCTTACCTTCTTGTTAAACGGCTTGTAGATTTTGTTGTCTCGTTATTCATGCTGTTACTTTTATCACCCATTTTAGTTCTTTTTTGCATCCTTATTCCAATCGAATCAACCGGTTCTCCTTTCTTTTATCAATGGCGTCTAGGAAAAGATGGCAGAGACTTTAAATTAATAAAATTACGCTCCATGTTTTTAGATGCTGAAAAAAACGGCCCTCAGTGGGCAAGTAAAGAGGATCCTAGGGTTACAAGAATAGGTGCGTTTATAAGAAAAACAAGAATTGATGAAATCCCTCAATTTATTAATGTGTTAAAAGGAAATATGTCTCTCATTGGCCCTAGACCTGAAAGAGAATATTTCTATAAAGAGTTTGATAAGTTATTACCTAATTTTAAACATCGTTTACTTGTAACACCTGGAATAACAGGGTTGGCACAAGTAAATGGTGGATATGATTTAACTCCCGAAGAAAAATTAGTATTTGACTTATATTATATTCAGCATCGATCATTCGCTATGGAAATCAAGATTTTATGTCAAACATTGGCCATTGTATTTACTGGAAATGGAGCTAGATAAATATTGAAGGGGCGAAGAAAAAATGGAGAAAGTGCTAGTAACGGGGGGCTTCGGATTTATCGGATCCCATATTGTAGAAAAATTAGTTCATCATAATTATGAAGTTGCTGTGTATGATAACTTATCCACCGGATCCATAAATAATGTCCATTCAAAAGGGCTCGCTTTCTTTGATAGCGTAGAAGATGAAGGGGCATTAGAAAAAGCGATGAAAACATTTAAGCCTGACTTTGTAATTCATCAAGCCGCACAAATTAGCGTACAAAACTCCGTTTCAAATATAACAAATGATGCAAGAATCAATATAATAGGTTCAACAAATATCATAAAACTCTCTCAGAAATATGGTGTTAAAAAGATCATATTTGCTTCTTCAGCAGCTGTATATGGCAATTCTAAAATCATGCCTATTCCAGTCTCACACCCTACTCATCCCTTATCACCTTATGGCGTCTCTAAACAAACAGCTGAAGAGTATTTAAAACTCGCAAAAGAATTATATGATATAGACTATGTTATTCTTCGATATAGCAATGTTTATGGTCCAAGGCAAACTGTAAGCGGTGAAGGCGGAGTTATTTCAATCTTCATCAATCATGTAATGCAAGAGGAGCAATCTGTTATTTACGGGGATGGTTTACAAACAAGAGATTTTATCTATGTAGACGATGTAGCAAGTGCCAATCTTCAGGCATTGAAATACAATGGGAGCGGTACTTTCAATATATCATCATCAACTTGTACAAGTATCAATGAAGTATTCTCGAAGATTCAATCAATTGGAAAACAAAATGTATCCCCCATTTACCAACCTGCAAAAGACGGTGATCTCAAAGAAAGTTTGCTCTGCAATAAAAAGAGCATTCAAAAATTAGACTGGCAACCTATATATTCATTGGAAAAGGGTCTTACGAATACATATGATTATTACCTTAAGCAAAAAGATTCTATTTTACCTAGTGGAAAAGAACCTACATCTGTACTTAAGTGACTTTACAGTTGTAAATCGGGAGAGAAATAAGTGAATAAGAAAACAAACTCAATTATTAAAAATATATTCCACTTACTTTACAGCACAATTTTAGCTAATGTTTTAAATGCAAGTACGCTCATACTATTGGCAAATTACTTTAACTCAAAGAACTATGGAATATTTAGTGTAGCACTAGCTCTTTCCATGGTCACGCATTTTTTTACAGATTTAGGAGTTAGTAATACGTTCCTTCGTGAAGGATCAAAACAAGAAAACCTTCATGCTACATTTTTTTCTTATATAAAAGTTCGAGTAGTATGTTTACTGTTAACATTTATTATTTTTTCTTTCGGTATCCATATCTTTTACCATGAACAACAAATTCTTTATATGATGTATAGTTTAATGATTCCTTTAATCATCGGACTCATGCTACAAAGCATAGGAATAACCTACTTTCAATTAGCTGAAAGAATGCAATTTATCGCATCTATAAAAATCTTCTCGTCCATTGTCTTAGTCATATTAACCATCTTGTGCATAAGCTTCAAAGTGGATATACATGTAACAGCCTTTTTATATGGTTTTTCTTATTTAGTCGGTGGGATTTACTGTCTGTATTTACTCAGAAAAAACATGGAATTTCAATGGAAAGTCCCTTTTCAAAAAAAATTACTGATCCATATTAGTCCGTTCTTAATGAGTGGGTTATTTATTATCTTAACTCCACAACTAGGTCCATTAGTATTAGAAAAAACACTTCCCTTAGGACTTGTTGGGCTCTTTGCAGTAGCTTACCGGATCCCCTCAGCCCTCTATCAAATACCAGGGGTTATTGCAGGTGCATTTTTCCCACTGTTATTTAAGCATTATAGTCATGGGGAGGTAAAGAAACATACAGAATTAAATATCCTGCAAATGAAATTTATGTCCTTGATTGGGATGTGCATGACAATATCTTTATTCTATTTATCTCCCTATCTGATCACGATTTTATTTGGAGATAAATGGGGATCTGCGGTTCAACCGTTAAAAATATTATCCTTTATTATTGTCTTACAAGGATTTAACATCGCCATAGCTGATGGTCTCACAACAAGAGGACTGCAAAACCGCCGTACTATCGTTCAATTTATAACCATCTCTATTGGCTTAGTGTCTTTTTATTATCTGAGTGTTACTTATGCAATAGCGGGAGCAGCTTTTTCTGTTTTAACGATGGAAATCGTATCATTGATTGGTTATATATTAGCTAATCCAATCAGAAGAGCCGTATTAAATAAAGTCATTATTCCATATGGATCCTACTTTTCGATAAGTTTTATCCTATTACACTACTTATTATATAAGTTTCCTTTTATAGCAATGTTCTCTACCATTATCTTAATGTCTACGATGGTTTTACTATTTGATCGAACAATCCGGGACTTGATTGAAGATTTTATAAGAAAGAAAAAACAACAGAATATCAATCATTTAAAAGACGGGGGACAACGGGAGAATGGAAAGATTACAAATTAAAAGAAATACTTCTACTTTAGAAGTTTTTCTTTTGCTATTTTTTATCACACTTAGTAAATATAATTTGTCCATCGGTTTTTCATTAAAAATTTACATGATTTTTCTAGCCATTTTTTTCTGTATTTATTTTCGAGATTTTTACTTTCGCCCCCTTTATCATTATGAAATTTTATTGTTTTTATTTTATTTTACCTATTGTCTAAGCGGTGCTTTTTCACAGTATCCAGAATCAAGTATTCGCGTCATTCTAGGAGTAATCCTTGTCCTTATTTGCTACTTCATCATGAGATATATGATGGAGCAAGCTTCAATTCTTGCTATTGAATCTTCCATTGCAAATGTCGGGATACTATTTAACGTGATTAGTTTGTTATTGTACATAATTGGACTGCAGATAACCGGAGGATCCCCAACAGGCGTTGAGATTACCTCTTACGGATTACTATTAGATAGGGATTATCCAAGATTAATTGGACTACTTGATGACCCAAACATCTTCATTTTTTATAATACATTATTTTTTTGTTTTTACTTAACACACTTAAAAGGATTTAAAAACTCATTTGGATTCATCTTATGTATTATTACCAACCTTCTTACTTTTTCCAGGGGCGGTATTGTCGCCCTAATACTCGTTATCATTTTGTATATCCTATTAGCGGATTTTCTAAAAAAGGTAAAAATGATAATGATTGCTCTGTTATGCCTAGTTGTCGTCTACGCCGCATGCTCTTTGATTCAAATCGATTTGAATCAGATCATTTCCAGCCGTATCAATGACTTTTCTGCTGATAAAGGAAGTGGTCGATTTGAATTATGGAAACAGGCGATTCACTATTTTATGTCTCACCCCCTATTGGGAATCGGCGCCTTTAACTTTTCAGATTATTACGCATTTGAACATAATGAAAAACTATATGTTCATAATACATATCTAGAAATCTTAGTAGAGGCAGGCATTATTGGTTTTCTTTTTTACTTTTCCTTTATATTACTGTTCATTATCAAGCTCTTTAGAACGAAATTGCATAATAAAAAACCCTTTATTGTTCTTACACTGTTTGCTTTTTTATTGCAGATGATATCCCTTTCTCTCATGATTAATGAAGCGCTTTTCTCCTTTTTAGCAATTGCTTTAAAATACATTTCTGTATATGAAAGAAATGAGGCTGGTTTTTATGATATACACAAAAAAAAATAGCGAATCATTGGTTTCCGTTATCACCCCCTCTTATAACAGCTCTCCTTTTATAAAAGAAACCATTGAATCCGTTCAGGCTCAATCATATGCTAACTGGGAAATGATTATCGTTGATGATCAGTCGAAGGATGATTCCGTTCATGTCATCAAACAATATATAGAAAAAGACCCGCGAATTAAACTTATTACTTTAAATCAAAATACTGGTGCTGCTAGGGCTAGAAATATAGCATTAAAAGAAGCTCAAGGAGATTATATCGCCTTTTTAGACAGCGATGACCTCTGGTTACCTACCAAACTAGAAGAACAAGTCACTTTTATGCAAAAAGGTAATCTAGCCTTTTCTTTTACCTCGTATTCTTTAATTGATGAACGAGGAAATGCAATGAATGTGCAAGTTCATGCACCAAAAGTCGTAGATTACAAATATCTTCTAGGAAATACAACGATAGGATGTTTAACGGTAATATTAGATCGGCTTCAATTGAAACAAATTGAAATGCCCGTTATCCAACCTGAAGATACTGCCCTATGGCTAGTATTATTACGGCTAGGATATCAAGCCTATGGCTTACAAAAGATTTTATCTAAATATCGCATTGTAAGTAATTCTACTTCAAGAAATAAATTAAAAGCTGCCTACCGATATTGGAAACTGTTACGAAACCAAGAAAAGTTAAACTTTGTAAAAGCCAACTTTTATTTTAGTCAATATGCCTATCATGCATACAAGAAAAGCAGAGGAGGCCGACCTACTTCTATATCCAGTGGGGGGAAATAAAAAATGAACAATATTCTATTATTAACCGATAAACTCATAACAGGTGGCGCTGAGATGTATTTTTGCAAATTAGAAAACCATCTCAAAGATGAAAACATGACGTTTTATTCAGCAGCTGCCACAGGTGAGTTATATCAACAAATTCATAAGAAGCATCATTTTATTCCGTTAAGCTTAAAAAATCACCCTGCTAACCTCTATACATTAAGTAAACAAGTAATGAAATTGGACATTGATGTGATCCATGCAAATAGTCTCAGAATGTTACTGTATTCCATCGCAATAAAAAAAATCACAGGGAGAAAAATTAAGCTGGTTTATACAAAACACAATGTTACAATACTTGAAAAAAAGTTGCCCGCGCTATTTAAAAAAGTGTTAAATCAACATGTTGATCAAATTATCGCAGTTAGTAACTTTGAAAAAGAGAGATTACTGCAATTTGGTATAAAAAAAGACCTTATTCGAACGATTTACAATGGTGTTGATGTAAAACATTTTTCTTTTCAACAAATACAACCTAAAGAAACCCTCAATATCGGAATTTTAGCCCGATTATCAAAAGAGAAAAACCATGAACTTTTTTTAAAAATTGCAAATGAGTTAAAAGATGTACGTAACGTAATGTTTTATATTGCTGGAGATGGACCTGAACGGGACTTTATTGAAAACACGATTCGTGATTTCAAGTTAAATCATAAGGTGAAGCTTTTAGGTAATACATCTAATCCATATGAATTTATTTGCAATATGGACTTGTTGCTTCTAACGTCCCAAAGAGAAGTGTTTCCGATGGTAGTCCTTGAAGCAATGGCTTCTGGAACCCCTATTATTTCTGTCGATGTTGGCGGTATCAAAGAGGCGATTATAGATGAAGAAACCGGAATTCTTATTTCCCATCATTCTGAAAAAGAATTTGCAAAAAAAATCCAGTTCCTTCATGACAATCAAGACTTAAGAAAATATTTAGGAAAAGCGGCAAGAGAAAAAGTAGAAACATCCTTTTCCCTCTCAAATATGATTCATTCTACACTTGAAACCTATCAATATTAAAAAAACAAACGAGGTCATCGTTTGTTTTTTCTTTTATACATATGCATTTTTTTTAACATGCATATTATATAATACCCCACTATATAAGGAGTGTTATAAGTTGACAGAACCTCATAACTTTGCTGAAGACTGCCAAAATCAAAGTGTTGTTAATATTGATTGTTTTGGTGCCAGTCCAGATTTACTCAATAATTCCCCAGCTATTCAAGAAGCCATTGATTATTGCGTGGCCAACAATTATTCCAAAGTTGTTATCACCGGGAAGAAACAATACACTATATCCTCTCCTATTGTTATGAAATCAAATGTACATCTTGAAATGGATCCCACTGTAACATTAATCGCCAAAGGGAATTTCCAAGTGTTTGAACTTCAAAAAAACTCTTCAATCTCTGGTGGCTCGATTGAAATCGTGGACAACAGCTTTAACTCATCCGTTCTTTTTCTTTCTGGTGCCCAGCAAATAGAAATTCATAATCATACTTGTATATCAAATATTAATATAATAAACCGTACAACCACTTACCAAGGTATTGCAATTCATTTCTCTTGCACAAAAGCATGGGATTTCATAAGTTTCGTTAAGGCATACTCAATTCAAATCACAAACTTTCATACGGCCATCTATTTAAAAACAGAAAAACTCGAGGATATAAACAATCCTTGCTGGATTAATGCAAACTCCTTCCACTCTATCTTCATAGATGGTTGTCAGTACGGTATCGAGATTGTAGGAAATGGTGAATTACCTTACGAAATTTCTGGGAACACCTTTACCGGAATCCAAGTACAATGCCGGAAACAAACAAAGAAAGTAATCCGATGTTCCGGTGCTTATAATATGTTTGATGGAATAATATGGGACGTCTTTCGTATGGATGCTCCCCCTCTCGTTATCGAATTTTCTTCCACTTCTCATCATAACTACCTATTCTCAAATCAAGCCTCCACATCTATTCTTGATCGTGGCCTATACAACCATTGCACCTCACCACATGAAGCATCTCTTCCTATATACCCTCCTCTTGCATTAGGAAAAGCGCATCTAGTTGGAAATCAAGATGATATCTTAGTAAACGCAAATACCCGCTATACAATACGCCAACTTTCTGGAAAAGCCCCTTACGGAGGACATATTAGTAATTGTTTTAACCTACTCGATGAACAAAGTGTGAATTACCTAGATGTTCCTAACACTCAGCCAATTGTAATCGAGTTAGATTTTTTTAAGCAGCCTATTAAAATGCTGAATTGTATTGGCATCTATTTTGGATGGAATGAAAGTCCAAGTCGTATTTTAATTGAATATCAGCGGAGCCCAAACGGAGCATGGGAGGTTGCTAAAGATCTCCAATTTAATGTCGGAAACACCGTAATTTCAGACGTAAGAGCAACTACGTTGTATAAAGTTAAACTAACACTAAGCGGATATACACAAGATCACAAGAGATTTCGTATAAATAGAATATTCGCAAAATCATCTTTACAACATGGCTCCTCATGGTTGCCAACTACTGGCGGCACATTATATGGAGATTTAGAATTCCAAAAGGGGAATGCCGTGACGTTGACCTCTCCAAACGGAACAAAATGGAAATTGAGTATAAATGATCAAGGGCAAATTAACACGTCTAAACTATGAGAATACAACAAACTAAGATTCATCTTCTACCACTTAGAGGATTCGAAAACGCTCCACTTTACATCATCATGCCCCATTCAACTTATACGTTATAATTGCCTCATAGGGGGCTCGCAATGTCCGATTGAGAGAACATTACAATTACTGTTCCACTTTATTTGCTTGTCCCCTATCAGAGATTCTGCTCGTAGGCACCGAAGAAACATCAATGGTCGTATCCATACTCTTATCCGTAAGCTCAATAATAGCCCTCTCATGCTTAATCTGGTTCAAATCCCACACCATCCCATGAAACTCATTGTGTTGTCCGCTCACCTTCAAAACACTTTTTGTTTTACTTGAAGGTTGTATCTGTAAATTAGTAAATTGATTCCCACTCGCCTCATTCGGTATCGTTGAATGACTATCCATGTAAATCATGTTTACACAATCCTCTAAAGAGAAATTCAAAAACCGGTTCGCATTTATCCAAGCATCTCCAGAATTCGGTCTATCTACTTTTAACTTTACTCCATTCTTCATTCCTACTACCTTAACGTTTTCAAAATTAACAAAAGAAATCTCATGTTCTCTTCCACCAGCGTATAACGATATACCTGTTCCCTTGTTCGTTTCAGACCAATTGATAATATTTATATCCTTTATATATGTTTTGTTCCAAGTGTTATAATATTTATGTTTACCATCTAAATAGATTACTTCCGAGTTAAAATTCGCATCATCAATGGTAATATAGGCCCCTTCAATTGAAGCATTCTTCTCTATTTCAATCACCCTGAAGTTACCATCAACAATGAACTGCGTTCCATATCCGAATAATAACTTAACACCTTGCTTTACAACGATAGGGGAAGTAATCTTGTACTTTCTGTCATCAAGCAAAACAGTCTTTATTTTATTATCCTTTGCTTTATTGATTGCTGATTGAATTTTATCAGAATCATTTTTCTCTTTAAAATCCTCAACGTATATCTTCTCTTTTCGCTCTGAATTAGAATGCTTCTGATAGTAAAAAACAAAAATAACGAGTGCTATACCTAAGAAGATTAAACCAATCATTTTTTTCATCGTACTCATCCTCATATTTAGTTTCCTCTCTTCGGTTCGTTATATATGAATACTCTATTGTTGTCTTCAAATATTAATACTTTCATAAAACAAGATTAAAAGGTAAAAAGACTACCATACATTCCTCAAGAACTGATATGACCTCCCCTAAGCGAGAAAAGTATAAAAAAACTCCTTTGAACAAGGCTGTTTTAAACTTTATTGATAGGGGAACTTCACTAAAAGATACCGATTGGATTTTATAACATTTTTTACAACTCTTACCTCTTTTATTTTCGTGCAGATAGATGTTTTTTGCAAGCAAAAGGTGTATTTCTTTTCCTTACAGATTCACGTCGGAAGTGTCAACAGAAAACACATTAATCTATCTTGTTTAGAAGGAATAACGTTTTTCACAAAAGGGGATAATAAATATTCTTAAGTTGATGAGCATAGAGAGAATCCTAAGGTATTACAATTCTAGTTCTATACATGTGAACGAGCACGTTATCACAGAGGAGATTTTTCTTATTATAACTTGCTTTTTTATTTACACCATGTTCCTTCGTTGTATAAAAAGATATAATATAAATCTCATATATACATGACAACTAAAAAGGAGAGTGTATGTTGAAAAAACGAACAATAATAATAGGCATTACTGTATATAGCTTATTATGTATGACATCTGTATATACATATACAAAACAAACAACCAATCCTGTTATGAGCGATGTAGGTAGATTGCTTCCTACAAAGATTAAACGGGTTGAAAATGCAGTGGATGAGCAGGCCTTACAGAAGCTAGTGAAAGATGCTAATGTTTCAGGTGAGAAAATTTCAATTGCAGGAATGCAGCATAGCCAAGGCGGACAAACTTATTATCCAAATGGTACGGTGCTTGATATGAAAGGATATAACAAAATAGTAGAGTTTGATCCAGAGAAAAAGAGAATTCGCGTGCAAAGCGGTGTGACCTGGGATGATATCCAAAGGAAAGTAAATCCATATGGCCTTGCTGTGCAAGTGATGCAGTCTCAAAATATTTTTACAGTTGGCGGTTCATTAAGTGTAAATGTACATGGACGTGATATTCGTCATGAAGCACTTATTGATACGGTAGAATCCTTTCGATTGTTAATGGCAGATGGTACGGTTAAGAATGTAAGCAGAGAAGAACATGCCGATTTGTTTCCTTATGTGATTGGCGGTTATGGATTATTCGGCGTGATCTTAGATGTGACACTTAAGTTAACCGAAGACGAACTATATGAAATGAAAACGAGAACGCTAGATTACAAGGAATATACATCATATTTTAAAGAAAAGGTAAAAAAGGACGAGAATGTTCGAATGCACCTAGCACGTATTTCCGTAGCTCCAACCTCATTTTTAAAAGAAATGTATGTGACAGATTATGTTTTAGCAGAGAACCAAAATAAACGGAAAGAATACAGCAAATTAAAAGAAGAAAATATTATTGCTGCGCCAAAACTTTTCCTTGGATTATCAAGGTATAGTGATTGGGGAAAAAATATATTTTGGGATATACAAAGGAATTACATTGAGCACATAAATGGAACATATGAAACTCGAAATAATGTGATGCGATCAGATAGTACTTTTATGGAATACGAAAACCCAAATCGCACAGAGGTTTTACAAGAATATTTCGTACCTATCAATCACTTTACAGCGTATATAGATGATTTACGAAATGTATTAAACAAAGAAGAATTAAACCTTCTTAACATTACGATCCGTTATGTAGAAAAAAACGAGAATGCTGTTTTATCCTATACAAAAGATGATATGTTCGCACTTGTGCTCCTTATTAATCAAGGACGTTCTGAGAGTGAAATAAAGAAAACAAAAGCAGTGTTAGGAAAGATGATAGATGTTACTTTAAAGCACAATGGAAGTTATTATTTACCGTATTATTCTTATCCAACGAAGCAGCAACTTAAGCAGGCATATCCTCGTATAGAAGAATTCCTTCAAAAGAAGAAAGAAATCGATCCGCAAGAACGTTTTGTAAATTTATTTTATAAGGAGTACCGTGAATGACCTATAAAAGATTTGTAACTTCACAAAGCATCATCATGATGGCCGGTAGTATGGTATTCCCCTTTTACATACTACTGCTTCGAAATGTTGGAGATAGTTTCTCTCAATTTGGCTGGGCATATGGCTTATTTGCGTTAACTTCAGCTTTAGTCTATCCACTAATCGGAAAGATCTCTGACAAATTTGGAGATAAAAAGCTATTAATTGTATACGCTTGGTCTATGGCGGTATTAATGCTCTGTTTTCCCATTGCTACAGAAGTTTGGCACGTTTACATTCTACAAATTATTATGGGTTGCTTAGGTGCCGTGCAACGAAACACAGAAAAAACATCGCTGGCCCGAAAAGTAGAAAGTAAAGAAGCAGGCTATGAAATAGGAAAATACCACGTATGGACTTCAATTGGCGGTGCAGTAGCTGTCATCTTAACAGGCTATCTAGTCGACTTTTTAACGATTGGTACCATTTTTTATATTGCTTCCGTTTTATATATGGTGAGTGGTGTTGTGATTGGGAGGCAGAAATAAGTAAAGTGTAAAATATACATTCACTTGCCTAAATAAAAAAGAGCACTAGTAGTGCTCTTTTTTATGCTGCAGGTTCTATTGGAGCTGGTTGAGGAGTTACTTTCCCGCCATCCATTCCACCATTCATCATGGATTGATTCATAAATTCACCAATCATTTTTTGCAACTCATCCATTGGAACAATGTTCTTTTCAGAAGTATCGAATGTGAATTTGATTGGTTTATCGATAGATTTGATATTAGAATGAATATTCATATCAAATTTAATTGTTTCATTTTCATCTTTAGGATTTTTTGCTTCGATATGAATTACTGCATCCTGTTTTTTAATTGTGTTTCCATCCATTGTATAAGTTAAAGAAATAGAAGATTTACCGAAATTTGCATTTTTCAATTCTTTCTTAAAGTCTGCAATTTCTTGTTTTGTTCCAGTGAAGTTTTTCATTTTAGACATTTCATCAAATACCTTTTCAATCACTGCTTTTAAATCTTTACCTGTTAATTTCACAGTATATACATCTTTTTCTTTTGTAAATTTGTCCTCAGGAAGCGCTTTGATTGCATCTAATAACGCTTTCTGTACTTTCTCTTGGATTTCCATAGATTCTTTTGTATCTACTTCTCCTAAATCTTTCATATCCATTTTGATAACTTTTCCTTCTAGCGTAGAAAAACTATCACCAGGAATGCCAGCTAATTGTAATAGTGATTTTACATTATTCGCTTTTACATATAAAGCCTTTTTCCCTTCATCCATAAACATTGGAATCGATACATCCATTTTCATTCCATCTGTTTTAATATTTGCACCAATTGTTATTTCGTCTTTTTTTGCATCTTTATCTGTTTTTGAATCAACTGTAATTGATACGTTTTTTAACATATCCATTGCCGCTTTATCTTCTGGTTTCATATCTTTCGCATTAGAATCGAATTTAAAAGAAACTGAACCGCTTGCTTCCATTTGTTTTGCATTTAAAATGCTTTCTGTTGAAGAAACGACTGTTTCTTTTGCAGATTTTCCACACGCAGATAAAGCAAAAAGACTTAAACTTGCTGCAATCAATAATCCTTTTTTACCAAACTTCATAAAACCACCCCCTTCCATACATTAACATATCCCTTCTATCATAACAATGATATAGAAGAATTTAATGGTAATTTTTTGAACCAGAACCTTTATTTATCAATTAGTAAAGGCCAAATCAGGAAAGATTCGTAAAAGAAGCTTATGGCGTATATCCGGAATTATACTTTTAGTTATATCTATTACTATTATTCCATTACTAATTTATAGTATAGGATCTCCATGGCATTCAATAAAAACATTTGCTGCTGATATTGCACTACTTACTAGAATCATGGTTACCTTCTTGAATTTGAACTGTTTATAAAAAAGTCGCACCTTTTTGAAATAAGTTTAACCGAAAACTATGTGTGATTTCCGTTTTTTTATGGAACTAAAGGAGCTGTTTAGTGGAACAATACATTTCAAATTTTTGTTAAAATATATATGAAAATGAAACTTGAATAAAAGATTGGGGAGATAAAATGCTAGAAGAGAAAGTATGTCCTAAATGTAGTGATAATCAAATTGAGAAAGGGATTATAAACGCAGGTAACGGAGTGGTGCATATGTTTCCCTATAACAATCCAAGAGGCAAATCTTCACCAATATCTTCATATTTCTGTTCAAATTGTGGATATGCTTTAGGTTTATATGTTGAAAAACCTAAAAATGTTCAAAGCTGACTATTAAGCTAACAGGTACATTGGTTGAAGGAAGAACATAAAATGGTCAAACTTTTTTAAAACAACTATTTAATTTAATATAGGAAGAGCTTGTTTTGGTTGAACTTTTTTTCAAAACAGGCTCTTTTCTTTTGCTAGTTTATCAGTATTAATAGCATTTTTTCAATCAAAATTTATTTCAAGGCTACAAATATATATTTCATCTAAACAATTAAAAGAAAGCTCAATAACCAAAGGGACAATTCCTCTAAGTTAAATGGAAATTGTCCCTTTGGACCACTATTAGATATTTTAAAATGACTTACCTATCGGAGAAGCTATCATAACTGCAACCCTGTGACTAAGCCATCTACACTAGTTAATCTAAATCTTCGCCATTCGTGGAAATAACTTTTTTATACCAATAATAGCTCTTCTTTTTACTTCTTTTTAATGTTCCATTTCCTTTATTGTCCTGGTCAACATAAATAAATCCATACCGCTTGTCCATCTCGCCAGATCCTGCACTCACTAAATCTATAGGTGCCCATGTTGTATATCCTAAAATATCTACCCCATCAACCTGAATCGCATCTTTCATCGCTTGGATGTGTTCTCTTAAATAATCGATTCTATAATCATCTTCCACATAACCATTTTTGTCCACTTCATCCTTTGCCCCTAACCCATTTTCTACAATAAATAATGGCTTCTGATAACGATCGTAGACATGATTTAGAGTAATTCTTAGCCCCAATGGATCGATGGGCCATCCCCATTGGCTGTACTCCAAATAAGGGTTTTTTGTGGATGTAAATAAATTTCCTTCTGCATTATCTCCCTCATCGCCATCTGTTCTTACGCAGCGGCTGTTATAATAAGAAAGGGAAATAAAGTCTACTGTATATTTTGCGAGGAGCTCTTCATCCCCCTTCTCCATTATTGGCATCGTCCCATTACGTTCCATTTCTTTTAGAGCATAGTTCGGATATTTTCCTCTTGCTTGTACATCAACAAAGAAATAACTTTCCCGATCTAATTTTGTTGCTTCCCAAACATCATTTGGATTACAACTATAAGGATATACACTCCCTGCCGCAAACATACAGCCGACTACATTATTTTCATCTATTTCACGAGCCATTTTAGTTGCCTTGGCACTTGCAATAAGTTCATGGTGTGCAGCTTGATATTTTATCTTTTCTTTATTCTCACCTTCTTCAAAATAAATTCCCGCCCCCATGAATGGCGCATGTAAAATCATATTAATCTCATTAAATGTTAACCAGTATTTAACTAAACCCTTATATCTTTTAAAAACAACCTGGCATAGTTGTATATAGAAATCGATCATTTTACGGTTTCTCCAGCCACCGTATTCTTTAATCAGGTGCATCGGACAATCAAAGTGAGTAATAGTTACGAGGGGCTCTATATTATATTTACGGCATTCTTTAAATAAATCTTCATAAAATTGAAGTCCCGCTTCATTTGGTTTTTCTTCATCACCTAATGGAAAGATTCTAGTCCAAGCAATACTCATTCGATAAACCTTAAAGCCCATTTCAGCAAATAGTTTAATATCTTCCTTGAAATGATGGTACATATCAACGCCTTTTTTAGCTGGATAATAGTAATTTTCATCAAAATCATACATTTTCAGCTTTCCTGTAATTACTAAAGATCGAATTTCTCCTGTTGGGCATACATCAACATTCGAAAGTCCTCTCCCATTTTCGTCATATCCCCCTTCACATTGATTGGCTGCGGTAGCACCACCCCATAAAAAATCATCACTAAATTTCATCACTCATTCCTCCAATATCGAAGTATTATTCCTAATAACCATGTATAGAAAACCTTTTTGCCTAGATTAGGCCGTCTTTGGTATCAAAATATAACCGTAATTAAATTCGTTCCTCTATCCACGTTACCTTCTTTATTCTCCGCAACCTCCAAATAATCTGTGGAATTCGTAATAACTATTGGAGTAACAACACTGTAACCAGCCTGTTCTATTTCTTCAATATTGAAATCTAGCAAATGTTGCCCTTTTTTTACCTTATCGCCTTGTTTTACATAAGCTTTAAATCCTTTACCTTCTAATTGGACTGTGTTTAAACCAACATGAATCAGAATCTGCACGCCATTATCCGATATAATTCCAATCGCATGTAAACTAGGGAATAACGCTGTTACTTCCCCACTAACAGGGGCTACAACCACTCCTTCTGCAGGTACAATTGCAACTCCACTACCTAATACACCTGATGAAAAAGCTGCATCTTCTATATCTTTTAATTGAATCACTTCACCTTTTATTGGGCTTTCAATTATTTCTTTCGCTAATCTACTTTTCTTTTCATCTTGGTTAACTTCAATTTGAGCCTCTTTCACATCTGCGTAAACAGTCTCTTTATCTTTATAGACAATCATCGTCAATATAAATGCGACTACCATCGAAATTGCAATACCAATAACCGCGACAATTAAATTCCCCATTGCTCCATCCGGTTCAATCATTGCAGGTAATTCAAAAATACCCATTCCACCAGCCATGAACTTTCTTAAATTAAAGAATCCATAGAAGCCTCCACCGATCCCACCAGCAATACAACTAATAATAAACGGTTTCTTTAAGGGTAATAGAATTCCATAAATAGCTGGTTCTGTTACCCCGAATATACTGGATAGGAAATTTGGTAAAGACATTTCCTTCATCTTCTTGTCTTTTGTTTTAAGTAAAATTGCTAGGACAACTCCCGCAGTTGCAAAAGTACAAGCAAAGAAAGGCATCATCACATTATCGTATCCCATAGTCATAATGTTATTTAGATATACTGGTATGAATCCCCAGTGTATACCAAAGATAACTAGTATTTGCCACGTAGCTCCTACGATGATGCCAGCAAACACTGGGCTGAAGTCTCTAACTGCAAATACAAATTCAGAAACAACCGTTGAGCCAAATGTTGCAAGTGGGCCAATTACAACAAAAGCAACTGGTAATGCAATTAATAATGTAAGCATCGGAACAAAGAAGAATTTAAGTAAATCTGGTACAAACTTATTACAAACTTTTTCGCATTTTGCAGCAAAATATACAGCTAAAATAACAGGAATAACTGTCCCTGTATAATTTATCGAAATTAAAGGTATGCCAAAGAAGTCCAGGTAAATCGGCGCTTCAAACATGGAACCTTGAAATAATGTGTACATTGCATTAGTACTTGAAGAAACAACACTAGCTTGTATGTTTGGGTAACACATAATAGCCCCTACAACTAAGCCTAACATGGGTTTTAAACCGAACTTTTTCGCTGAAGTATAACCTAAAAACAATGGTAGAAAAGTAAATAAAGCATCACCAATTGCATTAATGACCATTGAGCCACCCGAAGTTGGGCTATATAATCCTATAGCAATGAACAGCGCATTTAGTCCTTTCAACATACCACATGCAGCCATAATACCTAATATTGGCTGGAATATGCCTGATATAATGTCAATTGCCTTATTTAGTAATTTTTCAGGCTTTTGCTCACCTTGTTGGGATGCATTCAGTTGATCTACGTCAATCAGTGCACTAATATCATCATAGACTTGTGGCACATGGTTTCCGATAACGACTTGGTACTGACCACCACTTTTCATAACCGTGACAACACCATCTATATTTTTTAGGATGTCATCATTTGCGATGTCCTCGTCCTTCAATTTAAACCGTAGTCGAGTTACACAATGTGTTAAGCTATTTATATTTTCCTTTCCACCTATATTTTCAATAATTTTTTTTGCTAATTCGTTGTATTTCCCCATTTTTTAATCCTCCATTTTTTCTTGTATTTATTAACAGAAATAGTGAAGGTTTGGCCAACTTAATGTTACCATCCAGCTATGTATTGCACGTTTACAGTCATCACCACCTTTAATGTCCCTTTACCTATCTACTTGACTCCCGAACCACCCTTGCTACATGGATGGTCAGATAAATTATTTCATTTGAGGTTAAATCGTATCCGTATTTCTTATGGATAAATAGTTGAATCTTCGAAACACATTCAAACTCTTTCGCATACTTGTTTTTAATGATCTCAAGTAACTCTTCATCAGATCCATCACTACTGTAGGTGCTATTCGTAATTAGCCTAGAGGCGAAAAACTTTAAATGGCTAATAAAACGATAAAGGGAAACCGATTCTTCCATAATCTCAATACCAAAATGAAATCTTACAATTGTCAGCACTTCTTGAATCAACTGTGTAATCTCTTGTACGATTGGCTGTTCTTTATCCAACTGAGCATTTACAATATGAAAAGCAATAAAACCTGCCTCATCGTCAGGTAAACGGATATGTGTTTCTTTTTCTATAATATCCAGTGCTTTCATTCCAATATTAAATTCATCTTTATAAAATCGTTTTATTTCCCAAAGAAGTGCATTTTTTATCTGAATTCCTTCTCTAATTCTTTGAATTGCAGTATGGGTGTGATCACTCAATGAAATATAAATACTTTCATTAAGTTTTTTACCTAATTTGCTTTGGGCATATCCAATAATTTCATCTGACAGTTTCATATGTTCAATAGGTATATTATTTAGCAGTTCTTGTAATTTAGTAGATATATCTTGATTGGCTATGCGAAATATTTTGTTTACCTTACTTTCATCAATCACATCACCTTTTGATTTTTGATAGCCTATTCCTTTTCCCATAACAATTATCTCTTTACCGTTTTTATCTTCCGTAATAACGACATTGTTATTTAGATTCCTTTTAACTTCCATATATTTCACTCCCATCAAGGATATTTTAGTATGGATTCACTATATATTTCATGTTAGAGGGGTTATCTATTATCCCAATATAATAAAAAAAGCCAATCCATTACAATGCATAGAAGTACCTAAAATCTTCTACGCAAACTAATGAATAGGCTTAGCTTGTATTTAAACAATTACTACCCAATTCCAATGATATACGTACATAATAGCCTAAATTTAAAATTTCGTCAACGCCGTTAGACATAGCTACAAAAGGAGTCCTACCAACAAATCGTCTTAATCTGTACGTATAAGTTCCTGAAAACTCAAATAACACCTTATTTTAACTTCGAAATTTTGATGTTGTTGTTTAAAGTGTTGTATTTTCTTCCTATAATGATTTAAAACCTTTGATACTATTATAATTATCGCGTTTCATATCGGCTTTTAGAATTGAATCTGAGCAGCCGTTTTTCTGAAGAGCAGAGTTATAGGTTTGACGACAATATTGTAGCCAACATTCATCCCCTCCCTACCACCAGATTATGTCCTGCACGTGCTTGAGGAAGTGGACTTCTGCCCGGGTACTGTTAAAAACCTCAAAAACATGTCTACCCTTCCCTCTCCATAAACTTCCCAAACTCCTTCAAAAATCTCAGCTTCATCGTCCCTACAGGTCCATTTCGATGCTTCGCTATTTGAATTTCTGTTATATCTTTATGCTCTGTATCCTTATCATAATAGTCCTCCCGATACATGAGCATAATCAAATCCGCATCCTGCTCAATCTGTCCTGTCTCTCTTAAGTCAGATAAAAACGGGCGCTTATCTTGACGTGACTCTACACCGCGGGAGAGTTGTGACAGTGCGATTACACACACGTTTAAATCACGTGCCATTAACTTCAATTTACGAGAGATTTCACTCATTTCTTGAAACCTGTTTCCTCTATAATTTGAATCACCTGTAATAAGCTGCAAGTAATCAATAATTACAAGCAATTTTTTATCCTCATACTTTCGCTTCAATTTGCGCACTTGTACCCAAATCTCTTGCGTTGTAACCCCAGCCTTATCATAGATTTCCATGGGCAGATCCCCAATTTCCGCAAATGCCCGGCTCATTCTCCCCCAATCGTCTATCGTAAAACGATGCGTCGGATTTTTCAGCCGTTCCCCTGATACACCGCCCAAACAAGAAAGCATTCGTTTCAGCAATTGCTTATTGCTCATCTCTAGAGAAAACAATCCAACTGCCGCTTCCGATTTCGCCGCATGAAGCGCAATATTTAAAGCAAACGCTGTTTTTCCGATCGAAGGCCGCGCTCCAATCACAACGAAGTCACCTTCCTGCAAGCCACATGTCATTTTATCTAAAGCTGTAAAACCTGTCTCAATGCCCGTTATCTCATCTGTATCTTGATGAAGCTCTTCATACAGATCGACTAACGTATCCTTTAAATCAAAATCAAGTGTACAATTCCCTTCTTCTAGTTCACAAAGTCTCGTAATCGTCTCACGAATGACGTTTTCATCCTTCTCCGCAAGAAGCCGTTCACACATGTTGTGTGCCGCACTTCCCGCCTGATTCATTTTCCACGCACTCCGAACAAGCCCCTCATAATACGAGAAGTTAGCTGTAGTAGGAACGCTCTCAATGATATTTACAAAATACTCAATACCACCAACTTGCTTCAAAAAGCCAGGGTCCATCTTAGAAACAAGCGCAACAAGATCGATCGGTTGCCCTTCTTCGTCCATCTCCCGCATCAACTTGAATATCGCTCGATGCATCGCCGTAGAAAAGTGCTGTTCAGTTAACTGGCATTCCTTAATGAGTTCCCCCTCAAGCAGCAAAGATCCCAATACCGTCTGTTCAGCCTCGATATTTTGAATGCTCATGGCCGCCATCCATGCTCCTGCAAGAACTTCTGCAACTCTTCTTCAGACGGAGTATTCTTCTCCCACTCTTCACACTCCGCCAAAAACTTCTCCGTCTCTTGCATACCAGGCGGCTCCTTCTTCCGAAACTTCACTTCCGCCTGTTCCACTTCACTAAGCTTCATATAGCCTTTTCTATGCCACTCCCGCAAGATTCCCTTCACATAACCAATCGTCCGCTTATTATTTTCAACAGCAATCTGAAGCGCTTTTAAAACTAGCTCCTCCGATAAATCTGTCACCCACTCATTTAATTCTTCCCCCACATAAGGCGACAAACTACCGAAATTCTGTTCATAAAACAGAAATACACCATTTCCCGTTTCTTCCTCCTCTTCCTCACCTTGTTCCTCTGCCCCATACTGATCAATCAGTTCCTCAGTAACAATATCAGACACATCATAAGGTGAACCGAATTGCTCTAAAAGTAGCGGAATACTCATCTCGTCCTCCAAACACTTCCGAAGAAACATTTGGACAAACTCTTTACTTTTCACAGCCTTCAGCTCACGCAATACACATTTCTCCACATTCGTATGCGTAATCGGGTTATAACGCAGCCAATTTAGGATGCATAACTCCTTCGTCTCCGCATCATATAATATCTTTCCATACTCAACAAAGCGCTGCAGCAACTTCTCAACAGTCTCCCTGTTATAACCTGTCTCCATCTCCGCCAAACGCTTCGGAAGCGGATAAATCCCGCACTGCGTCGTCTTCGAACAAGTCAGCAAATAAATATAAAAATATCGCTCCTCCGGCGTTAAATCGAGTACAAAATCATCCTGCCAAAAATTCACCTGTACATTACGGTATACTGCCATGTGTATTCCTCCCATTCCCTTAATGAAACATATGTAATTTGCGGTTCCATGATGTATATAGGAGTGAGAAAGGAATTTTGGCGGGTTTATTTTATATTTTTAAAAAAAATGACTACGACTACTTTACTTCGAAGGAATGCTTGTAGTAGTTTTTTTGTTTTTTATTTTGTTTCTTTTTAGTGATTTATTTATTGGTAGGGGGTTGGGAGGAGGTTGTAAGGGGGTTGGGAGGGGTTATTTTCATATGTACATGGTCGACAGTGCTGTGTATGTTTCTAAATGTAGCTTTGAAATAAAGCTTGATCAAAAATCCTGTTTTGAAATGCAAGACTTTTTCTTGTTCAGCAATCGGACCATATTCTTGAGGAAATAGGAAGAGTAAGAATTCTAATTAAAGATTGTTTGTGAAGTGTTACACTTAACTAACGGAGCACCATTTAGTTGAAAAAGGAAGAATTAATATAAGCAGCGAATTTTATAGTGAAAACTAGTATCTCATTGTATTTTATATGTATTTTATTTGTCTAAATAAGGAGGTCTAATAAATGAAACTAGTTACCTGGAATGCAGCAATGCGATTCAGAGATAAGATTGAAAAAATATTCCCTTTTACAGCAGATATTTTAGTCATTCCTGAATGTGAAGCTCCTGAAAAATGGAGAGCAAGCAATCATCTAAAAGCTATCAATCAGTTTCTTTGGTTCGGAGCCAATCTAAACAAGGGAATTGGAATAATTACATTAAATAATACTTATCAAATCGAACTTCATCCATCTTATAAAAAGGATTTTCGTTATATAATTCCTTTGATAGTCTCTGGTGAACAAGATTTCATTTTATTTGCAGTTTGGTCACAAAATACTAAAAACCGATATGATAGTTACATAGGTCAAATATATTTAGCATTAAAACACTACGAATCTTTACTAAAGGAGCCATGTATCATTATAGGTGACTGGAACAGTAATAAGATATTTGATCATATCAAAAGGGTTGGAACACACTCAGAGGTTGTTGAACTTCTTAAAAGTTTAGGCATTATGAGTGCTTACCATTATTATTTTAATGAAGAACACGGGCAAGAATCCATACCGACCCATTATTTTAGAAAAGAAAAGGCTAGACCTTTTCATATTGATTTTTTGTTTGCTTCTGAGATAATCCTTAAACAATTAAGCTTTTTTGAGATAGGTTCCTTTGAAAAATGGATCAAGTTCAGTGATCACATCCCAATAAGTACAGTATTTGATAAGTGAATCATAATTTTCTGGCAGCTTTTTTCTTATTTTTATTTTCTTAGTGCTTTTAGAATTGCTTCTATTATTCTTTACTTACTTTTTGTAATCGGGTGATTAAAAGCGGTAGAGCGGTTTTTTGCCAAAACTCTACACTAATACCCCCACTTGAAATACCCCCATGGGCGTATTTTTCTACCCAAAAAGCGGATTCCGTCTTCAACGGGTGATTTGTGAGTTCCTGAAAAAACTGTTCAAAATGGTGGATAAAACACGTTTTCGAGCAAGGTAATGGAATCGTGGTGAAAGCCTGTTGAAGTTCATCCCATAAATAAGGATCCCCTCTAAGTCCCCATACTTCAGGCTTTTGCTCAAAAATCTTGGATACCGACGGTTTCATAATACTGCCTCCAAACCTTTTTGCTACAATTATACCCTTTCTGTAAGATTTCACAATGATTCCTAACCCCCCCGTCCTCATTGACGAAGCAGAAAAATGGGGGAATACATATTCCGATTGGTGGAACAATTAAAGTTTTTTTCCATACCTTATTGAACTAAAGGGCGCAATTCTGTAGCAAGAATTGTCCTTGATCTTTATGTATTGGGCCACTATGTTGAATAAGGCTGAAAAGCTGGAATAGGTTCGCATTTATGGAATGGAAGTATGAAAAACTGTAAAAACAATTCATTTTGTTAAGGATTATAGTACATAAACTAATAGTTTCCGAACATACTAATAAAATGTTTTGGAGGTGGGTTTTATGAATAAAAAAGACTTTGAAAAAATTTATAATGAATACTTACAACAAGGAGAAGACCAAGCTCAATTGGAAGTAGTTGAGGAAGTCGATTCAGGAGTAGAACAAATTGTTGCAGTTCGTAAAAATGATGAGGATGATATTATTGCTTTTAAAACAAGTAGTGGAAGAGAAATAGATTATATTACTGCTCTTGATAAAGCAAAATCAGGGAAGTTAGCTCATGTGGACGTATTTCATAAGTATGGCAGGGATATTATACGTAGTGAACCTGATGGTATTAAAGAAAATAACTTAGATAACTTCCCTTCTTTTTAAACGGGTAAACCTCAAGAAGAGAATGTTAGTTTGGATATTCTCTTCTTTACTTTACTAATTTACTGAAATCTTCGTAAACTTGCTGTAAGAAAACCATCAGTTATTCAATTATAAGGCGCTATCCTTGAATAAAAAGGGTAGTGCTCTTTTACTTTTAAAGGGCCATATTGTGGAATAAGATTAGCAGGGTAGTTAAAAAGCAGGAAGTTTATTTGAAAATGTAGAATCTCAACAGAGTTATAAGGATTTTTTTGAAATTCTAACTATTTAGGGAGGAGATTACTTTGAAACGAATTGACTTGCTTTTAAACGTGCTAGATTCAACATTCGATAAAGAGAGTTGGTATGCACCGTTTAAACATGCTATAGAAGGAATTACAGCCGAACAGGCTATCTGGAAACCATCTGGGAAGGCAACTAAAACCATTTGGGAGAACGTTAATCATCTCATTTATTACAAAGAGAGACTTGCTGCAAACTTGGAAGGCCGTGAATGGACACATAATCTCGACGGTGATGAAACCTTTTATCTTACCAATCAATCTAATGATGATAAGGAATGGAAGAAAGTCGTTGAACGTTCTGAAAACGCTCAACGTAATTTAAGACAGGTATTGAGTGCAATTTCCGAAAAAGAGCTTGAGCAAAATTCTCTTGAGGGGAAATTACTGGACATCATGCTTCATGATGCTTATCATACAGGCCAAATTATTCAATTAAGGAAAATGCAGGGGTCATGGCCATCAAATCGTTGACTGAACGTTCTAGTTATTCCATTAAAGGGCGCGATTGTGGAGCAACACAGGGAGAAAATGATCAAACTTTATTCCAAAGCAACACTAAAGGATGTCATTGAAGACATACAAACAAGCCATCCATTCATAGAATGATGGCTTGTTTACAATTATACATAACTTGATGGCTATGGTATTCTCGCCTATACAATAGAAAACATCAAATACACGCCAACAACGAAGAAAACAGCAGCTGTCTTAATTAACGTAATACCAAAAATCTCTTTATACGCTTCTCGGTGCGTTAATCCCGTCACTGCAAGTAACGTAATAACTGCTCCGTTATGCGGAAGAGTATCCATACCTCCCGCTGCCATTGCGATAACGCGATGCAGTACATCTAATGGAATACCAAAATTCGCTGCTGCTTCAATATATTGTTCTGCCATTAAACCTAACGTAATACTCATTCCGCCTGATCCTGATCCCGTTAGCCCGCACAATATATTCGTCATGACCGCTCCGTTGATTAAAGGATTGGAAAATGTCCCAGTTAAATAATTTTGGATCATCACAAAGCCAGGCAAAGCTGCTATAACAGCACCGAATCCATACTCGGCTGCCGTGTTCATCGCAGCTAAGATTGAACCACTTACACCCACGCTTGTAATCGATTGAAACTGTTCTTTTACCGCTTGGAAGTTTAATAATATAGCACTTAGTATACCGATAAGAAGCGCGATTTCCACTGACCAAATACCAATGACTTGTCCCATATCAATTGTTCCGTACTCTTTCAAACCGATGGATGCAAAATCAAATCCCTTTGTATACCAAACAGGGATAAATTCTGTAAAGACTTTATTCATCACTCCAACTAGTACAAGCGGTAGAAACGCCAACCAGTAACGAGCTGGAATCGCAGCACCTGAAACAATTGGCGTTGGTGCCGCTTGCGCGCTAGTTGTCGCTGCCATTTCAGAAGCAGCATCACCTTTCCCGAAATAACCTTCTCCTTTAGCCGCTGCCTTCTTTCTACACCTTTCTAAATACAGCATGCCGCATGTAAAAATAAATAATGCTCCAATGATTCCTAATGTAGGTGCTGCATAAATATCTGTTTTAAAGAACGTAGTTGGAATAACATTTTGAATTTGAGGTGATCCAGGAAGAGAATCCATCGAAAACGTGAATGCACTAAATGCGATTGTCGCTGGAATAAGACGTTTCGGAATATCTGCTTCGCGAAATAATTGCGCTGCAAATGGATAAATCGCAAATACTGCGACAAATAAACTTACACCGCTGTATGTAAGAATCGCCCCCATCAACACGATGGAGAGAATCGCTCTTTTCACCCCTATAAAATGGATGATAATTTTCGCGATTTTTTCTGCGATTCCAGTGATTTCAACCACCTTACCGAATATCGCTCCAAGCAAAAACACAGGAAAATATAATTTTATAAATCCGACCATCTTCGCCATGAAGACATTAGAAAAGAACGGTAAAACGTGCGCTGGATCAGTCAAAAACACAGCCAGCAACGCACATAACGGAGCGAATAAAATAACTGAGAATCCCCGGTAAGCAACAAATATAAGCAAGCCAAGCGATAACAGTACAATCAATAATTCCATAACCCCTAGTCCCCCCTCAATTCTCTCAAATTTGTGTTACGCTTACATATGTTGTTACGATGCCTACCAAAGGCAGACATCGTATTCTTTTTATTTATGCTGAAAAAGTGGTACTCTCTTTTCTATAAAAGCACCCACTCCCTCTCTTACATCACTCGTTTGAAATACATGGCCAAAATTTTCAGCCTCTATTTTTAGCCCTTCCTCAAGAGAATAAGATAATCCTTTATTGATAGATTGCTTCATCAACGATAAAGCAGGAAGAGAGAATCGAGCCATCTTCGCAGCCAGTTCCTTCGCCTTATTCAGCGCCCCGCCGCGCGAAACAACATGATTTACTAGCCCAACTTGCAGGGCTTCTTCGGCACCGAGCGGTTCACCAGTAAACATCATTTCTTTTGCCCTCGCAGTTCCGATTAAGCGAGGCAAACGTTGCGTTCCTCCCGCACCTGGAAACAAACCTAGCGTCACTTCCGGAAGCCCGATTTTGACCTGGTCTTCTATAATCCGTAAATCACATGATAGGGCCAATTCACACCCGCCCCCAAGCGCTAATCCATTAATCGCAGCGATTACAGGCTTCGGCAGTCTTTCTATTTTATTTAATGGGTTCTGGAGCCACAATGCTTTTTCTTCTGCATATTCACTTCCTTTTCCAATCCACTCTGGAAATGACTTGATGTCCCCTCCGGCAACGAATGCTTTTTCCCCAGCGCCAGTTAGGATTACAACAATGACTTCATCATCTCTTTCAATTTCATCAACAACCTCCGTCAACTCTTCAATCACCGCATAGCTCAGTACATTCACAGGAGGATTATCAATGATAATAGTCGCGATTCCTTTTTCTTTGGACCATGAAACAACTCGCTTATTTTCCAATACAATCCCTTCTTTCCAATATGTAATGAGACAACTTTCAACTCGTTCTTTTAATGACATATCCCGCCTGCTCGCGATCCCAAGCAATACCGATTCCTTCTTCCTGTAGCTTAAACTTCTGAATCCGTTCCGTCGCAGTTTTTGGGAAAGATTCACGAAACTGAACGTATCGCGGCACCATAAAGTAAGCCATGCGTTCTTGACACCAATCAATAATCTCTTCATGAGACATCGTTTCCCCTTGCTTTACAATTACATATAATTTGACATCCTCTTCTCCCACTTCTGACGGGACACCAATGGCAGCCGATTCAAGCACTTTCGGATGATTATTCACAACCTTTTCAATTTCCCAAGAAGAGATATTTTCTCCACGTCTCCTAATACACTGTTTAATTCGATCGCAAAAGTATAAGTAACCTTCCTCGTCCTGGTAACCGCGGTCTCCTGTATGGAACCATCCTCCTTCCATCGCTTCCTCTGTTTTATCCGGCATTTTATAGTAACCGTCCATGAATGTCTGCCCCTGTAAAGCACGGATAAAAATCTCTCCGACTTCACCAGTCCGCACTTCATTTCCACCCTCATTTACAACCTTCGTCTCGACATAGGAATACGGTTTTCCGATAGAAGGCGGCTTATTAGCGTTCAATGGATTCGTTACACAAAAGCCTGTCGTTTCTGTTAATCCGTAGCCTTCCACAATCCGGACGCCAAATCTCTCCTCAAACGGCTTCCAAAATTCCTTAGGCGTAGCGGCACAAGCTGTCACCCTTGCAGGATTTTCATAATCGTTTTCCTTTTCCGGTTGCTTACAGAGAATCGGAATCATAGATCCTAAAGAATTGAAGATGGTTGCGCCATGCCCGCGAATCTCATCCCAAAAACGAGAAGCACTAAACCGCTTTCCAAGAGCAATCGTCGCATTGGAAGAAATAGCACCGAGCACTGTATGAGCCTGGGCATTAATATGAAATAACGGCAGCGCTGTAAATAAAATATCTTGCGAATTTGCGCCAACCATATAGGTAGCGAATGACTGTGCAGAATTGACATAAGCAGAATGACTTAACATGACCCCTTTCGGTAATCCAGTCGTTCCAGAGGTGTAAAGGATACTGTTGATAGAAGAGGAGGAAACAGATTCATTTGGAAGATAATGATGATTTGTATGCAATACATCTTTCAATCCAATTACCGGCCGTTCTTTACCATCACTCATAGTGATCGCGCTTTCATTATTACCGTAAACAACAACCTGGATTTCCCTTTTTATAAACGGTAAACAAGAAGCAATTTGAGGAACAAATTCCTTATCAATAATCATTACCTTACAATCGGAGTGGGATACAATATACTGCAAACCCTCTCCTTTTAAATGCACATTAAGAGGTACCGCAATTGCTCCCATAAAAGATAAAGCAAACCATACATCCAGATATTCAGGGTTGTTATGAAGCATAATACAAATCTTGTCACCTTTTTGAATACCGAGTTCACAAAGTCCCGCCGCAGCTCTTGTAATTCGGTGATAGAGCTCCTCATACGTAACCCTTTGTTCTTCAAATTGTAAATACACCTTATCAGGCGATTTTTCGATACTTTGCATAAGAAAATGTGGCAAACTCTGATTCTCCAGCACTAGATTCCATCCCCTTCCTATTACAATTCTTTTCATTTATATAGCAAGAGTTATGCCAAAAATCGACTCATTCCCCATTTCCTTATTCCTTCAAGGACAAGCCCCCAATCTCCCTTGCATGCCCACCTTCACATGTCGCATTTATGCTACAAATAATAACAACTATGTCGCATATATAAGAAAGCGTCGCAAAAACGCGACAAATAAAAAAAGGGCCCATTCGCCCTTTAGATTCCGTACCTTTCTATTTTTCGATATAAGCTAGCCCGATGGATCCCCAAAAGCTCAGCTGCCTCTTTTCTATTTCCATCTGTTTTTTCCAAAGCCCTCGCAATCACCCTTTTCTCAGCGGATTCCACTTCCGCCTGCAGGGAATAACTCAGCTCACTCTCCTCCTGATATCCCTCATGATATAGCTCTTCTTCCAAATCTTTTTGCCGTAAATAGACAGGAAGGTGATGCACGTGAATAACCGTTCCTTCCACAACATTCATCGCTCTCTCTAGTACATTCTCCAGTTCCCTAATATTCCCTGGCCAATCATACTCCATGAATATGTCCCTTACCCTCGCGTCTAATGAAAGAACGCTACTACCAAGCTCCTCATTCAATTTCCGAATTAAAAATTCCGTTAAATGTACCATATCTTCCTTTCGTTCTCTTAGCGGAGGAATATCAATCGCAAACACATGTAACCTATAATATAAATCCTCTCTAAACTCTCTCCTTTGCACCATTTCACGGAGATTTCGATGCGTTGCCGCAATAAAACGGACATCAACCTTTTGAATTTTCGTGCCGCCGATTCTTTCAATCTCTTTCTCTTGCAAAACTCGAAGCAACTTCACCTGCATGTCCAAAGACATATCACCAATCTCATCTAAAAACAACGTTCCTTTATGAGCTAGCTCAATCTTCCCGGGCTTACCACCTTTTTTCGCACCGGTAAAAGCACCCTCTTCATACCCGAACAATTCAGCTTCTAAAAGATCCCTCGGAATCGCCGCACAATTCAACCGAATAAATGCACCATCAGCACGCGGACTCGCATGATGAACTGCATTGGCAAAAAGCTCCTTCCCCGTTCCGCTTTCTCCCCTTATCAAAACCGTAGACCGACTTTTCGAAACCTTCAAAGCCATCGTTTTCACTTCTTCCATTTTCGCACTCTCACCTACAATACTTTGAAACGAAAACCTACCTTCTTGTAGCCGCTTTAACTCAGTTTGATAATATGATAACTTCGATTCCATTACGCCAATCTGATCCGCCAAAACTTTAAACTGCTGGATATCATGAAACATGATTTTACCAATCGCACCAATAACCTTCCCTTCCTTCATAACAGGAATACGATTTGCAATAACATTCTGACTATTCACGCGCTGAATATGCCCAATTTCCACCTGCCCCGTCTTCACAATAACATGCATCCGCGTATTCTCAACAACCTCCGTACAATGCTTCCCAATCGCTTCCTTCGGATCATCAATCCCCAAAAATTGCGCATAAGCACCACTAAAAAAATTAATAACCCCTTGCTCATCCACCCCTATAATACACTCCGACAGTAAATTCAAAGCATTTTCATATCGGCTGATAGTTCTTTCTAAGGATTGCACGCTTTTTTCCTTGCTTTCTAGAATGACAATTGTTCCGGCTTCTTTTCCGTCCTGGTATGCAGGGGATTCATTCACGATGAACACTTGGTTTCCAACCTTACACTCGTACTGATGCAAACTATCATTTTGATTTACTACTAGCTGTTTACGATTAGGAATAATCATTGATATGTGCTTACCTATTACTTCATTTTCTGTTTTGTTTAACATGCTGCAGAATGATGGATTGCTGAATGTGATTGTTCCATTATGGCTTGTGATTGCGATTCCGTTATTTATTACCTGAAGAGCTTGACTCGTTAACTGCAAATTTCCGCCTTCGTCCATATACATTTGGAAGCCTCCCCGTTAAATCTTGCTCTTTCTCGCATCTCATATATCTATTTTATAACAGTTGGTGAAGTACTTGGACAATTTCGAGCCAATATATGCTTCAGAAGTTAAGCTGAACATTAGTCATCATGTACCTCAACTAAAGTACAAGAAGGACATTAGGTAAAAATATCCAATCAATAAAGTGATTGATAAAATCCCCAAAAATATTATAAAGAATTTAGGTGCTACATATATTGAAAATGTTATTTGGTATATTCCTCTGTCTATTGGGAGCTTTTTTAATGAATTTAACAGTTAATAGTCTCGGAGACATAGGTAACACCATAATGAAAATAATAGGAATTGTCTTTGTTGCATTAAGCATAAAAATAATGAGCAACAAAAATAAAGAATGAAACTCGCCTGTTTAGGAACAAGACTGTTAAGAGGCTGTTTTGTTCTTATAATTTCATTGTCTTAACTAAAAAAATTCGCTCCTGGAAACTACCGCGTTTTTCCGCTTTTTGTTTCCGTGCTTTTTCCACATCTTTAAGCGTTACACCTTCGTGTTGTGCTAGTGCGTTTATGAGTTCTAATAAGTCTGCTAGTTCTTCTACTTTATGCTCTTTACTTTTTGCTTCTAAATACTCGGTTAGCTCTTCTCCTATTTTCTTACCTATTTCTTCTATGTATTCTTTTTCATTTAGTATTCTTGTTATTGGTGTTTTTCCGTTGTGTTTGATTATTTCTGGGATGCGGTCGCGGATTAGTTTGTTGTGGGTTGGCAATTAAATTACCTCCAATTGGCTTTTTTCAATTTTAACACGAACCTTATTCTCCTATATACATCCATATAGCATCAAAAAACTCAGAAAGGCCCTCTAACAAATTTATTAGGGGGCCTTTTCCTTAATTATTTGACAGCTTCTTACCTTGAATACTCATACCGCTTAAATTCAACGCAAAGCGTGCCCTTCCTTAATATAAGAATAAATTTTATTATCAACAGCATGTTCTATAATCATATTCATTGTCACAACAGACTTCGTATCTTCCATTTCTGTTTGTTCCACGCTTTTTTTATCAGGAATTGCTTTACCTAAATAGTAAAAGTCACTCCCCTCACCATCATCCTTTTTTACAAAAATATGAATACTAATGTTGTTTTCTTCTGCCTCAATGATCGTTTGGACTTCTGGAGACTTCAATGTTCTATTACTTCTGGTATACCATTTAAGAACTTCTTGGTTGAGAAACTCATCGCCATAGTTCACACTAGACTCCACCTCATCCTTTTTGTGATACGTAATGAATATTGGACAAGTATGATGTTTAGTTTTATATCCGTACATCGTTGAGTGTTCATCATTATCCCAATTTAATAATTTACAAGCATCTTTCCTTGAATATTTCTTGTACAAAGTAAGCGGTTTATTGCATTGATAAATTTTATTTTTTTCTTTTGCACTTCGAATAATATCAATAATCATTTCTTTAAAATAATTATTTCGCTGTAAACTCTCACAGATTGAATCATTAAACATATAATCCTTACGTTCGGAATAAATAACAATTGGTTTTTCTCCATATTTTTTCTTACTATTTTGTGTAAAGAATGATAAATCAAAAATATGTTGGACTGAAGCTATCGTAGCATCATCTGTTTGACACTTAGAATTCAGTAAATATTTAATATACTCATCCTGACTAACCTTTTCTTGGTGTAGTAACAAATCTAGCAAAATAATTTCATGTTTACGTTTTCCATTCAATACTTCTAATGAAAGCATTGTTAAAACTTTATTTTCATAATCTGTTAATACAGGAACTTCTTCTTTCATCTTTAGTAAAAATTGATGGTAATTGGAACTCTTTTCAACAAGCACAACAGGATCAATAGAATGGTTTGATACAAAATCGTATAAATATGGGACTCTCCCTATTCTATTTTTCAATTCCAAAAAAGCTTCTTTTAAAATTTTCATTTCTGTTAAATTACTATCATTAATCGCTTTAAAAATTTGTTTTTTTGCTATTTCCTCAAAGTTAACCGTCGAAATACCTTTAATATAACTTGTATCATTTGTACGTCTACGTATATTGTCTTTGTTTTGTGATTTATCACCTGAAAGAGCTATTGGAATTAAGTAGTTATTTTTATAATTTCCAATGAAATCAATAATCGTAACAAAATCTTTCGAATTATGCTTACGCAACCCTCGTCCAAGCTGTTGAATAAAGATGATACTCGATTGTGTTTGTCTTAACATTACTACTTGATTAATACTAGGAATATCAATTCCTTCGTTAAATATATCTACAGTTAAAATATAATCAAGAATACCGTTTTCTAATTGGTTTACTCGAAGCGCTCTTTCTTCTTGAGAATGATCACCTGTTAATGCCACTGTGCGGAAACCTTTTTCGTTTAGTGCACGAGATAGTTGTTCTGCCTCTTCTTTTCGACTGCAAAACATCAACCCTGTTACTCTTTCACCGGAAAAACCATAGTATTGAACTTTTTCAATTATATGATTTACACGTTCTTCAGTAACAAGCTTAGACAAAACTACAGCATCATCAATGATTTCTCCATTGTATTCAAAATCCATTACTCCAAAGTAATGAAAAGGACAAAGCATATCTTCTTCAAGAGCTTCTTGCAAACGAATTTCATATGCAACATTGTAATCAAATAGCTCATAAATATTAAAGTTATCCGTACGTTCTGGTGTAGCTGTCATCCCCATTAAAAATTTAGGCTTAAAATACTCGATTACATTCTGATAGGATTTAGCTCCAGCTTTATGAACCTCATCTATTAAAATATAGTCAAATACTTCTGGATCAAATTGAGATAAGTTTTCTTTTTTAGAAATGGTCTGAATGGTAGCAAATAAATACTTCGCGTCTGTTTGTTTATTCGAACCTGATAGGATTCCAAAATCCTCTTCAATCCCACCAAGAACTTTTTGAAAATCTGATTTTGCTTTATGTAATATTTGTTCACGATGAACAATAAATAGCATACGCTTAGGTGCAAAACGTCTCACATCAAATGCGGACAGATATGTTTTACCCGTTCCTGTTGCTGAAATAATCAATCCTTTTTCTTTTCCGGCATCTCTAACAGTTTGTATTTCTTGTAGTGCTGCCTGTTGCATTTTATTCGGAACAATTTTTAAAGCATCCTCAATAGAATTACTATATTGACTAGGTAATTCTATAACTTGATTAGCTACTTTATTATCGATTGGCTTGTAAGTTTTTTCATAATTATCGATCCACTCTGCATTTAATACTTGAGCATCTTTCCATACTTCTTCAAATTGACTTTTGAAATGCTGAACAATTTCTCCATTTTCATGCGATGTTAACTTTATATTCCATTCATAGTTTACTTTTAAAGCATGCGCTGTTAGATTAGAACTCCCAACAATCAATGAATAATGAGTTTTGTGATTAAATATATATCCTTTTGAATGAAAACCAGCTAAATTTGTTAATCTTACTTCTACATTTTCAATTTTCATTAGTTCTCTAAATACTTTTGGTTGATTAAAATTTAAAAACGTTGATGTTAAGATACGCCCCTTAATTCCTTTTCGCTTAAGATCAAGAAGATGCGATTTTAGAGTAGCCAGACCGCTTTCTGTAATAAAAGCAACAGAAAAAATAAAAGATGTACTATTTTCAAGCTCTTCCAGTAGTGACGTTAAAACATTTTCATTGTTCTTTGTATTGTTTACTAGTAGCTTAGGTTTATAATTTCCAGATTGACTATGTTTTTGATCAATAAATCCCTTATATAAGGATGCTTCTAATTTCCCAATAAAATTCTCTATCTGATCACCATTTTTGACAGATTTTTATATTAATTGTAATACTCACTATTTTAGAGTGCAAATTTACTATGAATTTTAAAAAGCTATTCACATATGGTGAATAGCTTCATATATTTTTTATAACATTAATTTACAAAAGACTCCTTTGATAACTTCTCAATAGCCGGAATATCAGCAGGTGCCCATTCTAAAGATGCAAGTTCGTTTGGATATAGCCACTTTATCGCTACATGTTCGGTTAAAACAGGTCTTCCCTCAATAAGCTTGCAGTAAAAAGTTGTCAAATGAACAATACCAAAATCATACTCATAAGCTGTATACTCGATTTTTTCACCGATCTCCACTTTACAATGCATTTCTTCATTAATTTCACGCTGTAATGCTTCTTGAGGTGACTCTCCCTCTTCTATTTTCCCACCTGGAAATTCCCACATTAAAGGTAGTGATTTAGTTGGCCCTCTTTGTGCACATAAGATCTTTTCCTCTTCAACAATCACTGCTCCAACAACATTAATATTCTTTTTCATTGCTTCCTCCTTAATTTAACAGAAACTCTATCATATAAAAAATATATACGACTAATATATTTTTTAATCAATGGAACCAAACCTTTACAGATATTATTATCTCATTCACTATCTAATATTAATTAGCCCACTAATATTATATATCTTCCATACTGGTAATGACTATAGAATGAAGGAAAGGTTAGCTACAAAACAAAAGTAGATGGGGCGTTTTCCTGGACGAATTAAATTACGATACAACTAATCAGCAGTTTTTTATTCCAGTTCTTTATCTTCAAACTCTCGTGAAGAATACATATTAAAAACGTTTGAAGTCATAATCTCATCTCCATTTATAGTGTATTGGTTGAGAAATTTCTTAAGATCAAGCTGCTGTAAGTCTCATTATATATCTATATAAACCTCCTTGTAACTACTCAGCCTATGGTTACAGACACACGACAAATAGAGGTAATCGCTACGAAGCGTTACCCTAAGTTTTCGATGGACACAGTTCCTATTTCTTTTTTTTGATCCATTTTTGGATGTACTAAAAGATAGTTATCATCTTTCTGAAATTTTTTATTTGTTATCCTCAAGTAGAACCTCTACCACCAACACCGAATGATCTGAGTATCCAAGCAACCGCTCCCGATGTGAAAAATATCCTTCCAAAATTGCATCCTTTAAAGAGGAAGACACAAAAGCGTGGTCGATACGGAAACCATTTTCCGTATTGCTGTACCATGAATATCCGTTAAACGATCCATGCGTATGTCGCCACACATCCGTCCAACCAAGATCAATTAGCTCCTTCATATAATTGGCACCATAAAAAGGAGCACCTTGCGTATCTTCTGGCAATCCGGTGTTATAGTCTCCAATAATAATAGATTTCGTATTGCTGTATTCTCTAGCAAATGCGTTAACTTCCTTCCAAAAATCTAGCTTTTCTTGCGGGTTAGGTTTATTCGTAGGAATGTGAACTGCAAGGATATGTAGATCCTGTTTAACGAGTTTGATCTCTAACCAGCGTTCTTTGTTCATTTCTCTTTTATAAAAAGAGGGTACGACTTCAAATTGGTGCAAAGATGCAACAAGGATGCTATTTTGTTTGAATTCCCCTCCGCTTGTCTCCATATGTACATATCCAGCATCTCTCAATAGCTCCTGCAGTCTGTCACCTTTTTTTCCTTCCCAATATTCCGTTACAACCAAAACGTCAGGTGCATGTTTCTGAAGCTGCTCTGCAATTAGAGGTATACGTTTATCAGATCCACCTTGCTGGATGTTCCATGTTAAGATTTTCAATGGTATTCTCCCTCTCACTCATTTTATAGAAGGTTACTTTACAACTTCCACCCTTTTTCTCACAATCTTACCCAAGCACCTTACTCCCCGCTACCTCAGTTAATAAACTTATAACACCCTGACATTCCTTATGACCAAACAACTCATTCATTACACCCACTACTTCTTCCTCATCTGACCATTCATCAACGTTACATGTACTCGTATAAATTCGTGTATAAGCTGCTTCTGGTTTTTTAGCCCTTGCACTTATTTTTATCCCTTTACTCTCTAGCATTGTTAATAAGGATATTCTTTTATGAGATTCTAACGGCCCAACTTCTATTATGAACTTCAAACGGTTGTCTTTTAAACGTTCAAACCACATAATTACACAGTTGTTTAACCACCAATTCCATTTTGGTACACCAAATTGTTCTTCAAGCAATCGAAACTCTGGCATAATGAATGATGGAAGTCTATGATGGATATTGTAAAAATCTCTTTGAAAACTTTGTTGTTGAACAAATAATTGAAATGCATTCGCTAAAGTATCTACTTCCTGTTGATTACGTTCTACTTCAACAATTTCAGAAGAAGGTGTCTCTTCTCCATATATAAGACCTTCTATCGTTTCCGATATCACTTCAATTACTTTGTTAAAATTATTACTGTTATACATTTTATTCATGACACGAAGAATCTCATCTTGATCTGCCCAATCACTTATTTTTTCATACCCTGCATAAATTCTTGTGTACATGGATCCGGATTCTTTAGATCTTCCTTTAATATTGATTCCATTTTCTTCTAGCTTACATAATAACTTTAATCTCTGTTTGTATTCTAGCGGTCCAACTTCGACAATCAGTTTCATACGCCCATCTGCTTTTCTTTCAAACCATGTAATGAGAGCGTTATTTAGCCACCACTCATGAGTTGGGATGCCGACAACATCATCAAGTTGTTTCCATTCTGGGAAAATAAAAGACGGAATACGAATATGTTCATGATAACAGTCAGTCCGAATTTGATTTTGGTTTACAAATTGTAAAAATGCCTCTCTCATGACACTATTTCCTGCTTCACGTATAAAGGTGAGAGTTTCAGCGTAATTCATGTAAATTTTACGAAGGTCCTCTTTCTCTTCCGCACTTAAACCTTTCACCGCATCTAACAAATTATTATTGGCAAACTTTCCAGCTACTTTCCCATCACCGTTTAGGCATAGAAAATCAACAGCATCTTTATGATTTTTATATATAGTTAATGCTAGTTCAATATCTTCCTCATCACGAACAAGTTCGCCTTCTAATATATCAATATAATAGGAAAGAAAATCTTTAATCGTACTAGACGTATATTCACTGTTAATTTCGAGTTGTCCTTTTAATATATTTAATATATCTCCATAATCTAAAATAAAATATTCTTTATGACTTGGTGCACTACCATCTAAACTTAAAAATATTGGAATGATAGTATAACCTTCATATTTACTATTAACAAAATCTAAGTAATTTTGTAATTGTCCATCGGATTCTGATGACTTATATTTATTTTCAATGAGAATTACGATCTTTTGTGATTCTGATATTGCTAAAATATCAATCCGCTTATTTTTACTTGTCTGCACTTCGCGAAAAACTTCCAAATCTTGAAGTGACTGCTTATGTAATTTAATAAAATTATACTCACTAATTAAATCTTCATTTTCTATTTTTACAAACGTTTTAGACAGCAACTTATTTATAAAAAACGAACTTAAATGATGATTCCCCTTTGGATCCAGTAACCAAGAAATCATGTTAGAATGCCTAATCTCAAACTTATCTACCTTTAATATTTTAAAAGGATTAAAACGATTAAACTTACTGTGCAACTTCTCAAACTCAATGGAATTATCTAAAAGCGATAAAATCTCAAAATTGTAATCCATTTCTAGCACCACCATTTATAAGTTTATAAAACAAAAGAGTTATTATAACTGAATTATACCTTACAATGTAGCACTATTTACGTCTTATATTTCATCCTTTATATTACCCTTCAAATATATCAGCAATTCAATATAAAATAGTAACCCCACACATTTCACAACTTCAATACACTCCAAGCAAACAAGCCCCCTCAAAAGATAGCCACCGAAAGACTCACTCGATCCACCACTAGATTTACCCATGTAATAGAATAGCCGTAACTCTGACACCAGCATGCGTTGGGACGACAGGGTGATTTTTTCATTATATTGAGACTTTTCAAACAAAAAGATATAATTTATTTACGCTTTCATACTTTGTCCATAATGCTGTTTTTCAAATTACTTCTATAGTTTTCAAGTGTAAAAAAAAGAAATTTGTTCAAAGGAGGGTCTTAATCATGTCTCAATCCACCAATCGCGCAAATACAAAACGCATCACAGGAAACATCTTCAAAGGTTCAATTGGAAATCTGATTGAATGGTACGACTGGTACGTTTATTCTGCTTTCGCCGTGTATTTCTCAGCAGAGTTCTTCCCTAAGGGAGATCCGACCAGTCAATTGCTTAATACGGCAGCCATCTTTGCCGTCGGCTTCTTGATGCGCCCGCTCGGAAGCTTACTAATGGGGCGTTATGCTGATCGTTATGGTCGACGTGCTGCATTGACGCTTTCTATCACTATCATGGCTGGTGGTTCTCTCATTATTGCCTGTACCCCAGGTTATAGCACTATTGGTATAATGGCCCCTATTATTCTCGTTCTCGCACGTCTGCTTCAAGGATTGTCATTAGGTGGAGAGTATGGAACTTCCGCTACATACTTGTCCGAGATGGCCAGCAGTGGCCGACGTGGTTTCTACTCGAGCTTTCAATACGTAACACTTGTTGCGGGACAGCTGGTCGCACTTGGTGTTCAGATCGTTCTCCAGCAAATACTGAGCGAGCCGGATATGAAGTCTTGGGGCTGGCGTATTCCCTTCATCATCGGAGCAATGGGAGCAGTAGCTGTATTGTGGCTGCGCCGTACGATGGATGAGTCGGAGCAGTTCTCAAAAATGGATTCTGAAAGTCGTGAGAGCGCTGGAACCATTCGGGTGCTGATGAAACATCCTAAGGCAGTATTGACAGTAGTCGGGCTAACGCTCGGTGGAACTGTTGCCTTCTATACCTACACGACGTATTTACAGAAATTCATGGTAAATACTGTAGGCCTTCCTAAAGAAGTCGTTAGCTGGATTAACTTTATCGCCTTACTGGTATTCGTCGTACTTCAACCGATTGCCGGTATGTTATCTGACCGGATTGGACGCCGTCCGCTATTGATTGGTTTCGGCATATTGGGAACTTTACTGACAGTGCCACTGTTCCTAATTATGGAGCAAACGACATATCCTATCGTTGCTTTCTTACTTATGATGGTCGGTCTCATTATTGTTACAGGTTATACTTCCATCAATGCCATCGTGAAGGCGGAGCTCTTCCCAACGGAAATCCGTGCCCTTGGCGTGGGATTCCCTTACGCAATTACTGTTGCAGTATTCGGCGGGACAGCGGAGTTCATCGCGTTATGGCTGAAGAGTATTGGACACGAATCGCTTTTCTACTTCTATGTAGCTGGTTGTATTGCTATAAGCTTTATCACTTATTGGCGCATGGGGGAGTCTTCAAAAACTTCTCACATTGAAGCCGAACTGGATGATGAAAGTACATTAGCTGCTCGCAAGTCTGGTTCTAGGCGCTCTTAAATATCATAATTTATCCTAACAATCCCTTGTTTATCAAGGGATTGTTCAGGTAATAAACCTTTTATTCTCCCAATCATTTCCCTCTACACCTTTTTTCCGTACGATACTTATACAGCATCTCTACAGAAAAGGAATAGACAAAGAATCCTTTGTTCATTCTTCGATATTATTAATTATGTGACATCTTTATCAATCGATAAAACGATATCAACCATTCCCGCGAATATATCAGCGATTTCCCAAATATATCGACCGTTTCTCACCATATATCAGCGATTCGGCACACCCTATCGACCAACCGGAAAATTTCGCCATCTCATTCCAAACAAAAAAGGGTTTCCCCCTCACGCTTAAATTATTCACAAAAATAAAATAATAAGAATAATTAATATAATGTTACTTAAAACGATATTAATACAAGTTATTTCATACTGAATTTGATTCTAAGATATTTTTTGCATATACTTTTCTTATAACTAAAAAAGGAAGTGCATTACATGATCGATACTTTTAGTAGATTCCTTGAGATAACGAATAACATTTTATGGTCATATATTCTTATTGTAATATTAATCGGCCTCGGGCTTTATTTTTCTTTTAAATTAAAATTTGTACAAATTAGCCATTTTGGTGACATGATACGGTTAATCAGTAATGGGTTTAACAAAAAAGGAAAGAAAAAGGATAGTATCTCTCCTTTCCAAGCATTTTGTTTAAGTGCAGCAGCTCGTATTGGTATCGGAAATTTAGCTGGTGTAGCACTAGCGATTTCAATGGGAGGACCTGGTGCGGTATTTTGGATGTGGTTCATCGCGATTATTGGAGCCGCTACCAGTTTTGTAGAGTGTACGCTTGCACAAATTTATAAGGTAAAAGACGGGCGTGGATTCCGCGGGGGGCCCGCTTATTATATGGAAAAGGGGCTAAATAAACGCTGGATGGGCGTTTGGTTCTCACTTCTGATTACCGTTACTTATGGGTTAATTTTCAACTCTGTACAAGCAAATACAGTAACATTAGCATTTGAAAACGCTTTTGGTTTAGAGCGTTACATCGTAGGAATTATAATGGCTGCACTCGTTGCGATTATTATTTTTGGTGGTATTAAAAGTATTGCACGTATTACAGAAACGATTGTTCCGCCAATGGCTATTGTTTATATTGCCGTAGCTGTTTTTGTTGTGATTAAAAATTTCTATATTTTACCGGATGTTTTTCTAGAAATATTTAGAGGAGCATTTGGTTTAGATCAAGCAATTGCGGGTGGTATTGGGGCAGCAATGAAGTTCGGTATTCAGCGTGGTTTATTCGCAACGGAAGCTGGTATGGGTAGTTCACCAAATGCTGCCGCTACATCAGATGTCTCACACCCTGTAAAGCAAGGACTTGTTCAAGCGCTTGGCGTTTTCGTTGATACGTTTTTAGTATGTACTTCAACAGCATTTATCGTCTTATGTTCCGGGGTATATAAGCAAGCGAATTTAGAAGGAATTGAGTTAACACAAAACGCATTAAGTTCACAAATTGGTCCATGGGCAAGCAGTTTCTTAGCTATTATTATTTTCTTATTTGCGTTTAGTTCATTACTAGGAAACTACTACTATGGTGAAACAAATATTGCATTCATTAAAGAAAGTAAAACATGGTTAATGATTTATCGTGTTGCGGTGGTTGCGATGGTTGTATTCGGATCCGTTGCGACGCTTCAAACAGTTTGGAATATGGCGGATTTATTTATGGGTCTTATGGTATTTACAAATTTAATTGCCATTACCCTTCTTGGTAAATTTGCATACGCCGCTTTAGCAGACTATATCAAGCAAAAGAAGACTGGAAAGACACCTATTTTCCAAGCTGATTCTATTCCTGGCTTACAGAACACAGAGTGTTGGGAAAAAGATAATTCAGAAGAAGAAAAACAAGCTGTATAGTAAAAGAAATCCAATCCGATTTCTTACCATGAGAAAGCCCCCTTATTACAATTCAATCTGTAATAAGGGGGCTTTTTTGTGCTCGTTTGAATGAGAGAAAAGTGCGCTCTGTTACTTATTCAATTAAATAATTCAAAATATTACAAAAATATAAGTTGCTTTTCATGTATTATGAGTTTTTCACTTCTTCAATTCCTAAAGATTCTTCGTGCCACCAAAGTGCTTCTTCAGGGTCTTGCTTCGCTATTTCGTGTGCTTCTTTTTTCGTTTCTACAGTCGGGTACGAACCTTTCAAGGCGCGACCTGACGTTGTGATAAATAGTAGGCTAAATACAACTAACCCAATTAAGCTTATACCTGTTAAGTAAAATGCGGGTGCTAGTGCATTTCCAGTAGCATGAACTAAATATGAACATACGAGCGGTGTTGTTCCACCAAATATGGATACGGAGATATTAAATGATATCGAGAGTGCACGATAACGTACATCTGTGAAAAAGAGAGATGGTAATAAAGAAGGCAGTGTTCCTTCATAAACACTAAGGAAGAAACCTAAAATAAAGATACCTATAAAAATTGCTGCAATATGTCCATTACCGATTAGTAAAAAGGCAGGAATTGAACATAATGTCAAACCGAGTAATCCGAATTGTACTACACGTTTATTACCAACTTTATCGCTTAATTTCCCGAAATAAAGCGCCAGTGGAATCATGAGTGCCATCGTAATTGAAATAATGATTAAACCAGTCGTTTCTTTGACTTTTAATACTTGTGTTAGATAAGAAGGAATATAAGAAAGGATCATATAGTTTGTAATATTAAAGAAGGCAACAATGACTGTGCTTAAAAGAAAGTCTTTTTTATGATATTTCAAAATATCAATGAACGAAAATTGTTCATCTTCTTCAGAATCTTCTTGTGCTTTTTCCATCTCTTGGAATATAGGAGATTCATCTAAATGGCGGCGTAAATATAAACCGACCAAACCAATTGGTGCAGCAATTAAGAACGGGATACGCCATCCCCAGCTAAGCATTTGTTCATCTGTTAACACGACTGTCAAAACAGTAACGATTACCGAAGCGGCGATGTAACCAGAAAGCGTCCCAATTTCAAGGCCACTACCGAGTATACCACGCTTCTTATCGGGGGACGATTCAGCGATATACACCATCGCTCCTGAATATTCGCCTCCTGTGGAAAATCCTTGAACCATACGAGCAACTAATAATAAAATCGGTGCCCAAATTCCAATTTGTTCGTATGTTGGCAATAACGCGATAAATAATGTAGAAAGTGCCATTAAAATAATCGTTGTACTCAGCACAATCTTTCGGCCATGTTTATCACCAATTCTACCGAAGAAAATACCACCAATTGGCCTAACTAGAAAGGCGGCAGCAAAGGTACCAAATGTTAGTACAAGCTGTAAGCCACTATTGTGAACACCAGAGAAGAATAATTGACTTAAAATAACCGCTAAATACGCATATAATCCAAAGTCGAACCATTCCATCGCATTCCCGATACCAGTAGCAATAACGGCTTTCCTGGCTTGTTTTGGGTTCACTACATTTACATCTTGAGGTCCAAAATCTAAATCATTTTTTTGTTGCATATAATAAAAACAGCTCCTTATTTCATTTAAAATCATTAAGCACACTTTCTCTTATAGAATAAATTCAATACGAAGCACTTAAGGAAAAGCACCCTCTCCTTACCTGTTACTATTGTTTCATAAAATTAATTCCCTGTCTAACGATATGGATTATAGGTTAACAAATAAAGCGCTTTCACGAAAGGAACTACACCTTATTAATATTTCGAAAATATCCGGATACCTCCTATTTCATACAGAAATATTGAGCATTCTTGTTTCATATTAATTATTTTTCAAATATATCGCTTGTTTCTCAATATATATCCGTAATTCAACCAATTTTGTTATTTACCAAAAAAAAATTAAAAAGCTACCTTAAAAAGTAGCTTTTGACAAAGAAATTCGGTCCAAGATCACGTCTGGCACTTTGCCCACAATTTCCTCTCCAATTTTCAAACTCGCTGTTGCCGCTGGAGACGGTGCATTACAAATATGCATCGAGTTTATACCAGGGATAATGCAAAAATCATCTACCATATTTCCATTAGATAAAATCGCCTGTGCTCTTACACCAGCGTGAGTTGGAACGATATCTTTCTCTGTGAGTTCCGGTATTAGGCGCTGTAAGCTTTTGAGAAAGGATTGTTTACTGAAAGAGCGAACCATTTCTTTTAAGCCTTCTTTCATATTTGGCATCGCCATTTTCCAAAAGCCTGCGTATGTCATTGTTTCCATGAAGTCTTTTATGTCAAAGTCTTTTTTTGTGTAGCCTTCTCGCTTGAAGCTTAATACGGCGTTTGGCCCTGCATGTACGTCCCCATTTATCATTCTTGTGAAGTGAACACCTAAGAATGGGAAGTCCGGGTTTGGAACAGGGTAAATTAAGTGTTTTACAAGGTGGCGCTTTTCTGGAACAAGTTCATAATATTCACCTCTGAATGGGACGATTTTCATGTCTGTTAGTATTCCTGTTTTTTTGGCGATTCGATCGCTATGTAATCCTGCGCAATTAATGAGAAATTTTGTTTCAAATGTGCCTTTGTTTGTTTCGACTGTAACGAAATCTTTATATTCAAAAATCCGTTCTGCTTTTGTACCTAAATGTACTTCTCCCCCGCTCTCTTCTATAAAACGGGCAAATGTATAACTGACTCCTTTATAATCGGCAATGCCGCAAGACGGAACGCGGATGGCTCCGAGTCCATTTACATGAGGCTCGATTTCCGCTAGTTCCTCTTGATCGATTTTCGAAATATGTAACCCATTTTGCAAACCTCTTTCATACAGGTTATGTAAAAGAGGGATTTCTTCTTGTTCTGTCGCAACGATCACCTTGCCGCACATGTCATAGGCAATGCCATTCTCCTTACAAAACTCGACCATCGCTGCGTTTCCTTCTTTCGCAAATCTCGCTTTATAGCTGCCTGGCTTATAGTAAATGCCGGAGTGAATGACACCGCTATTATGTCCTGTTTGATGATGCGCAAGTTCATTTTCTTTTTCGATGACTGCGATTTTAGCATGTGGAAATTTTTTCGTTAAGGCCATTCCTGTTGAAAGACCGACAATTCCTCCGCCGATAATTAGAAAATCATACATGTAACTTCCCCCTTATGTCTGTATCCCCTATACTAGGAAAGGCAGGCCTTGTGAAAAGACCCGCCAAATCTATTATTTAGAAAAGCAACCGCGCTGACGCATAAGCTCGCGATATAAATCTTTATTTTTCTCAAAAGCCGCGCGTCCGTGCATCCAAAATAGATTATTTAAAAGAACTAAATCTCCAACTGGTAATTTTAATGCGTGCGTTGCTGGAGAGTTCTCCACAGAGTGTGATAATTCCTTCAAGTATGTTGCTTGTTCAATATTATCAGGATAAGCAAATTGATCAATAAAGCAAATACACGGTGCATTGTTCACATCAAAAAATGTTTCACGATATACAATTTCCTGCGCATTTTTACTTGGCGGTGCTTTGTACGTAACCTTTACCGATGCAAGTGGATGGTTGCGGAACTTATCAAGCTCTTCCCAATCATCTAAATGAAGTAATCTTGATTCGCCCCCTACTGCATTCTTTTCTTCAATTTTCATCATCAGAAGCCAATCTGTCGGTTCGTCAACAAATGTTCCATCTGTATGGAGCGTGAATAATCGATACGCTTGGCGAAGATAAGAATCACTGCCGTCTGTATCTTTCACATTAAATCTTGCGTAATATGTTCCTGTCATCGCATCAAAGTTAGACGTCCCAATTAAATGTGTTAATGCCGTTGCGAATTTCACATAATCTCCTGCATCTGTCGTTTCGCCTTGTACCCCAATTGTAAATCCACCTGTTTCACGGTCATGAATAATACCGCGAATATTTTCCATAAACGAATCACCAAATCGTTTTTTCATTTGATCTGCGATAATAAAGCGGGAATACGGAATATATTGCAGTGATTGCTCAGAATGGTCTTTTACCTCTTGGAAAAATTGCTGAAGCAACTCCCCGTCTAACACAATATGATACAAACGTTTATGTTCTGGATGAGGAACAATTTCATACCCCTCATATTTCTTTGCGAACTTCATCTTCACTTCTTGCTTCGTAATCACTGACATGTTATTTCCTCCTTTAGTTTAAGTAAACAAAAAAGCCAGTCATACGCATCTACTATACAAATCGTAGAAAACGTACAACTGGCTTTAAATTACGAGTGTTCTTTAATCTCTTAAAGTACAGTAATAATAGACAGTTTGTTATTTTAATATGGGCAGACAGAAAATGAAGATCGGATATAGAGAAGGCTAATTTCTCATATGGATCTTATCACTTTACAATTAAATTATAATTCAAAATATTCGCACTGTCAATAAGTTTATTTCGTCAATTTTAATTTCTTCTCATGTTGTAGTTCCTTTACCGCTGTACACGCTTTACACATCTTACAGGTTTTCACCACATCATTTTCCGTACATCTTCTTTTTTGTTTTCCACCTTGATTTAATTTTGACATTTTTTTAGCCTCCTCATTAATTTAAAAATAAAAAGCCAGTTATATTCCGCTCACCAAATAAGCTGAAATATAACTGGCTCTCGTTTATGAATGTACTTTAGGAAATAAAGTACGATAAACTGGGCAGTTTGTTATAGATTTGTTTCTTCATATTCTTCTTGCGGTTTTTCGCCGTTTACATAGCTTGTATATTGGCGATATAAATCTTTTACCGCGCTAATAATCGCATTTTGTGCTTTTCCTTGGTAGTGATACGAGATTTCTTGCGTGATCTCTTCAATGCCATCTCGTAAACTATGTCCTCTTAACATTTGAGCAATAAAGTCCCTCCCATGTTCAGTAGCAAGGGTACATGACGCCTCAATAATAACATGATATTTGTGATCTGCCTCTATTGTAATTGTTAATGTTTCATAGACACTGCGCACAGCCATCCCTTTCGGAAGTCTTGAGTGTCCTGCCATGAAAAAAGTTCCTTTACGCATGTTCATCCCCCATTTTATAACTTATACTTGATCGATATATACTGTTTTTACTCTTGTATAAAACTCTGCAGCTGTTTTTCCTTGTTCACGCGGTCCCGCACTAGAATTTTTCATTCCTCCAAACGGAACTTGCGGCTCTGCTCCTGCCGTTTCTGAATTGACATGGACCATCCCAACTTCCATATCGTCAATAAACTGCTGGGCTAGGCTAAGATTATTTGTACAAACAGATGCGCTCAGTCCATATTCTGTATCACTTGCTACATGAATCGCTTCTTGATAACTGTTCACCTTAAACAAACAGATAACAGGGCCAAAAATTTCTTCTTTCGCAATTCGTGCATCTTGCGGTACGTCTTCAAAAATAGTCGGCAGGACATAATATCCTCGTTTTAACTCATCATCTTCTGACGCGCTGCCTCCGCAAAGTAAAGAAGCTTCTTTCTTTCCTACTTCAATCATTGATAAAACAGATTGCTGTTGATTTTCAGATACACATGGCCCCATAAATGTATCTTGTTTCAATGGATTTCCAACTTTTAGAGCCTCGGTACGTAACAGGAGCTCATTTCGAAATTCTTCATAAATGTCCTCTTCAATAATGACTCTGCTTGTCGCTGTGCATTTTTGTCCTGTTGACATAAATGCACCTCTGATCGTAATGTCGACTGCCTTCTTGATATCGGCATCCTTTAATACGACTAATGGATTTTTCCCTCCCATTTCTAACTGCACTTTTTTTCCACTTGCAATCGCTGCTTGCTGAATCGTTTTTCCAACGCCATTCGAACCTGTAAAAGAGATCGCCTTTATATCAAGGTTTTCTGTTAATTCGGTCCCAACAACTGAACCTTTCCCAAATACACAATTGATCACGCCAGCAGGAATTCCTGCCTCGTGAAAAGCATTTACAAGATGATACACTGATTTTGGCGTAATTTCAGCAGGTTTAATGACAACCGTATTCCCATAAATCAGTGCCGGCGCCATTTTCCAAGTTGGAATCGCAATTGGGAAATTCCACGGCGTAATGAGTCCGACTGGTCCAACTGCTACACGTTTACTGTAGAGCATCGTTTTCGGATTTGCAGAAGGGATCATTTCTCCAATCGGCTGATTTGCTTCTCCTGCATAATATTCCAAAATGCTGATTGCTCGCTTCGTCTCGCCGATTCCTTCCGCAAGTGTCTTTCCTTCTTCACTTGTTAAATCTTGACCGACTTCTGTCACTCGTTCTTTTAAAATTTGGGCTGCTTTCCATAAGTAAATAGCGCGCTCATGAAACGATAACCGTTGCCAACTTTGAAACGCTTCTTTCGCTGATGCAATCGCAGACCCAGTATCTTCCTTTGAGCTTAATGGAAATTCCCCTAATACTTCTCCATTATGCGGATTGTAGTTTTTTGAATATTGATCGGTAGATGGCTCTTTCCACTGGCCATTTATATAATTTAAAAACTTCATTCCTCTACCTCCATCATTGTTTCTTATTTTGATAGATTCGCAATCGCACTTTCAAGAATCGCAAGTCCTTCTTCAAGCTGCTCATCCGTTATAACAAGCGGCGGTAAGAAACGGAGGACATTCCCATAAATACCAGCGCTTATTGTGATTACACCTTTGTTATGTGTTTCTTGCATAATCACTTTTACTTCTTCTGTTGCTGGTTCTTTCGTATTGCGATCTTTGACAAGTTCAATCGCCGTCATCGCTCCAAGGCCTCTGATATCTCCAATACACTCATATTTCTCCTTCCAACTATTGAACACTTCCATCATACGACTGCCGATTACTCTAGCGCGTTCTACTAACTGCTCTTCTTCAATTACATCTAAAACAGCGAGTGCAGCTGCGCAAGCAACTGGACTTCCTGAGAAAGTGCCACCAAGTTGTCCTGGTCCAGGGGCATCCATCAATTCCGCTCTTCCTGTTACTGCGCTAAGTGGCATCCCAGCAGCAATCGATTTCGAAAACGTCATTAAATCAGGCGCCACGCCAAAATGATCCATTGCAAACAAGCTTCCTGTACGAGCAAATCCAGTTTGAATTTCATCAGCAATCATGACAATTCCATATTTATCACAAAGATTTCTGACGCCTTGTATAAACGTAGCACTCGGGACAATAAATCCACCTTCACCTTGAAGTGGTTCCAAAATAATGGCAGCAATATTATCACTTGCTACTTCTTCTAACATAAAGCGTTCGAAATACGCTAAAATTTGCGCATCTACCTCTTCTTGCGTCAAACCGTTTTCTGCGCGGTAATAATATGGATAGGGTAGTTTGTAAACATCTGACGCAAATGGACCAAATCCATGCTTATAAGGTTTTACTTTACTCGTAAGAGACATCGTCATCAGTGTCCGCCCGTGATAGGCACGCTCAAATGAAACAATCGCGCTGCGCCCAGTCGCTTTTCTCGCGATTTTTATCGCATTTTCGACCGCTTCTGCTCCACTATTAGCGAACATCGTTTTTTTCTTACAATCTCCTGGCGTTAATTCGTTCATTCTCTCAGCCAGCTCAATATAACTTTCATACGGCGTCACATGGAAACAACTATGAATAGAAGATTCCACTTGGCCTTGAATTGCTTGTACGACCTTCGGATGACAATGTCCAACATTTTGCATACCAATCCCGCCTGCAAAATCTATTAATTCATTGCCATCTACATCCGTGATAATTGCCCCTTTTGCCGATTGAACATATAACTGCGTAATATTATACGGACCCCCGGGAACCGCATTATTTCTTCTTTCATGTAGACTATTAGATTTTGTCGTTACAATATTTTGCTTTTCTTTTAACATGGAATATACCCCTTTCTTACTCCTTCTCTATGCTAACCTTTGAATCTTTTATAATCGAAAACTCTTCTTTTATTGGTATTCGTTTATTTCTATCTCTTAGGAAATAGATTGCGATTACGATAGCAGTCGCCAAAATCGTCATATAAAATTGCATACGCATATCCGCGATAAATGCTTGTGCAACAAATATCGTAATAATCATCGCAAGCGTTGCGTATGTGAGATATGGGAACAACCACATTTTCACCTTTAGTTTCCCTGGGTCTTCTCTTTCAGCTTTTCTTCTTAACCGAATATGTGAAATAGCAACAAACATATACATCAGCATCGTAACCCCGCCTGAGCTATTCGCTAAAAAGGCAAATAATTTATCAGGAGATATGAACTTTAGCATGGCGCAAATAAATCCAAATACAATACTTGCATAGATCGCCCAAACTGGTGTCCCTCTACTATTTAACTTGGAGAATATAAGAGGGGCATCTCCCTTTTTCGCAAGCGAAAATAACATACGAGAGCTCGTGTATATTCCAGAATTCATAACCGAAAGAAGCGACAGAAACACAACTCCATTCATGATTTCCGCAGCCGCAGGGATTCCGGCCATCTGGAATAAACTTGCGTACGGCAACTTCAATAATTCTGCATTGTTCCACGGCATAAAAATAACCAAAATCGATACAGAACCTACGAAGAAAATCATAAGGCGCCATACAACGCTGTTAATTGCTCGTATTACATTCTTCTCTGGATTTTCAGATTCTCCAGCCGCAATCGCAGCTACTTCACTTCCCGATAAAGAGAAAGAAATAAACACAACGCTAAGTAGCACTGGCATCATTCCTTTTGGAAAAAAGCCCCCGTTTTCCGAGAGAATCGAAAGATTCGGTCTATCTACACCAGGAACAAATCCAAAAATCATTGCAGTTCCTAAAACTAAAAATGCAAGAATCGCTACAACTTTAATAAACGCTAACCAATATTCAAACTCCCCGTATAATTTCACTGAATAAACGTTTGTCATTGTCATCAGGAGAATCATAAACAAACTCGCAATCCATGTCGGTATGGACGGGAACCAATTGTTAATCATCACCCCTAATAGCACTGCTTCAATTGCGATAATGATAAGCCAATTGAACCAATATAACCAACCGATTGTGTACCCTGCCCAAGGCCCAATTGCTTTATGTGCATATGTCGAAAAAGAACCACTATCAGGATTTACCGCAGCCATCTCCCCTAGCATCCGCATCACAAGCACAACTATTAAAGCCCCAATAATATAGGACAAAATGGCAGCTGGACCTGTTGATTGAATAATTGCCCCACTTCCTACAAATAATCCGCCCCCGATTACCCCGCCAATTGAAATCATCGTGATATGTCTGGTTTTTAAGTCTTTTTGCAATTCTTGTTTTTCTTTTGCCAAAAGATCACCAACCTATACGTATTTATTTTCATAAATCCTACGAGTGAGCATATATAAGGTTGAAATATCACTATTATTGATAACGCTTTCTTTAAATTCTTCTACAAATGAGCCACCTGCTCAGCACACGCCACACTCCCTCTTTTCCTATTTATAGGAAAAATAAAAAGAGCCAGAAAAACAATGTAAAGAGTTACATTGGATTTTACTGTCTCTATCCCTATGGCTCGTCTTCCTGCTAAGGAAGTTCAAGTGGAAAGAAGCCAATCATCTTCTATTAAACTGAACGAAATTGTATCCGGGTATGCAGAGAGGCTAATCGCTGTCATCGGATAATAAGCTAATAATAATACAAATAGACTGAATATTCGACATTTATTTAAAATTCATTCATATAGTGTGAAAAGCGAAATTTATAAATTCTAAAACATATACTGTTTAAAAGTAAAAAAGGAAGTGATCTCCATGTATTTTGGAACAAAAGGATGGTACGTAGCGGAACTGAAAAAATTAGGCGTCCGTTATTTGGAAGGAAGAAAATTAGAAAACTATCGTGCCCATGTTTTACGTAACTTATTAGCAGCCAAGCAAGAAGAACTTAAAGAAAAATAATCTATTAGGGTTCATCGATAAGACGATATCGATCGTTCTTTCAAAGATATCAGCGATTCGACATAGGATATCGATCGCTCGACAAAGTTCGCCACACTTCATCTCGCCCTGCCACACAAAAAAGAGGCTCCTCACCACGGGAGCCTTTCTATCTATTATAAACGGTAAGCCGAAACATCATTACCTTTCCACTCATAGTAATCTAAAATTCCGGAGTAAATTGCTTCTGCAGCACGTTGTCTCCATTCTGGAGAAGATAGTTTTTCACCCTCGATCTGGTTGTCAACGAATCCGAGTTCTGTTAGTACAGCGGGCATTGTGTTTTCTCGCACAACATATAGGTCGCCTTCTTTTACGCCTCTGTCACGTGTTCCAAGTGTATTCACAAGACGATTTTGAATTTTTTCTGCTAACATGCGGCTTTCGTCTACATGTGGATTTGTTTCGCTTGTCGTTGATCTATAATAGAATGTTTCTGTACCTTGAACACTTCCATCATAGCCATTACCATGAATACTTACGAAAATGTCCCCTTTGTTTTCCTGTGCAAATTCAACACGTTCTTTTAAAGAGTCTTTTGAATCTGTTCCTGGTCTTACGTCAGTTTCATGTGTTAGCAATACAGTGAATGGTGTTTTTTGTTCAAATAGTTTCTGTACGCGCAGCGATGTATCTAATACGATTTTACTTTCATCCATGTTTACACCTTCATGGCCTGGGTCTACGCCGCCATGCCCTGGATCAATAATAATCGATTTTCCTTCTAAGAAGTTTGCTTGATTTAATTGATTTTTATCAAGCCATTGGAAAGTCGCACCTGTACGAATACGAATCCAGTTTCCTTTTTCTTCAATTATCGTTACAGTTTGCGCCCCATATTTCCCTAATACTTTAGATGAGTGTGATGCTTCTTGATATGTAGTAAATGCTTTATCAATATACTCTGTTTTTTCTTTTAACGGCGTCCATTTGTCACCTTTATCCGTTGCGATTTTTAACCAACCATCTGTACGTTGTTCTTTTACGACAATGATTTGCGGAGCATGTTGGTTTGACGTGATACCTGATGATAGTGATGGCTGATGATATGTAATAAAGTTTCTATTCATGTACATTCTTTTCGATGTATCTGCTTTTCCTATATCTGTTTGTGCGATAAATTGAGCCGCTTCGGCACGCGTTACAATTCCATCAGGTTTCCAGCCGTTATCAGTTCCGTTAGAAATCCCCAAACCAACTAAAATATTAGCTAGTTTTTCGCCCCAATGACCTTTTAAATCGTTAAACTGTGTTGGTAATTCTCCGATCATTTTGTTTTCTAATCCATAAGCATTCACAAGCATAGATGCCATAGAAGCACGATCGATATTGCCGGACGGATTAAAATTCCCTTTATTATCACCTTGAATGACACCTGCTTTTTCTACAGCTGCGATGTATGGCGCTGCCCAGTGAGTTTGTGAATCTTTGAAAGTTGGTTTTGCGCTTTGATTAATCTCTAATCCTAGTACCATCGCCATTAGTTTTGCAGCTGAACCGCGATCAATCGTTTCAGTTGGCGCAAAAGTGCCGTCAGGCTTTCCATGAAGCGCTCCTTTATCAACTAAATAATTCACGGATTTTTCGGCCCAGTTTGGAACGTCCGGAAATGTTTGAGTTGCCGCTGCACTACTTAATGGGGAAGATAATAAATTTACTGCTAGAATTCCTGCTGCGATTATTCCGTATTTCATTAAAACTTTTCTCCTCTCAAATCTTTTAAACATAAAAATACTTTCTATCAAACAATAAAAAAGTGAAGGGATCATTTCCCTTCTACTAATCTACTATTCAATAGCAACTAAATTAGTTTATGCCATTACTATCCTAGAGTAAATACGTATATTGATAACAAATATTAAATATTTATTACAGGGGAATTGCGGTAATATATTAAGAGATATTGATGTTAAAGCATTCTCATTAGGAGGTTAATGTAAGAATATATATTAAGTGGTTTTTGAGAATTACGGTTATAAAGAAAAAAGTGATTGGCATATATACCAATCACTTTCCTTTATACATTACAAAAGACTTCCTCTATTCACAAACAAGAATTTCTCTAGAAAATGTCCCTTTTTTAGCTATACAGCGGTCTGTAATTTCAAATCCAGCTTCTTTAATCATGTGATCCATTGTCTCAATGGTTACAACAATTACTTTTTTCGCAAAACGACGCGCATGTGTAAGAATTGAGAATTGATCTTCTGGTGTCGCATGTGTAAATAAATTGTACGGCATATCGATAATTGCTACATCGTAATTTGTTGTGACATCCGCAATCGGCCCTACCGTTACGTCTCCTTCAAATCCAAAATGCGCAATATTCTCTCTAGATCCAATTACAACAAGAGGATTTATATCCCGGCCCACGATGTCAATTCCCATGGACAGTGCCTCTACCAATACTGTTCCAATACCACAGCACGGGTCAATTGCTTTAACTCCATCAGGATTTGGCACAGCGATATTCGCAACAGCTCGCGCAACACGTGTGCTAAGTGACGTAGAATAGCTGCGTGGTTTTTTCACGTGATGATACCAAACAGCTTCACTTTCAATATATTCCCCAAAATACCAACGACCACCAAGAGGAACAATTCCAAATACTCGCTCTGGATGATGCACGTCTGCTTCCCCTTCAATCACCATACCAATATCTCTCTCAATTACACGTCGCTGTCCGTATTCTATCTTGTTCGACTCATTGAGATCGTTGATTTTAACAAAGATGACTTTGAATGTTGCTCCTGCCAAATCAATTTGGTCTACTTGTTCTAAAATATTTGCCAGGTCATCTCCTTCATACATTACTTCGATTCGTTCTTTAATAAACGGACTTCGGCTCGGCTCAATTTTGACCTTACTTTTTAAAATGTTAACATGAGACTCCACTCCAAAAAGAGAGCGCATCTCCATATAACATAAAGATCGTTCATCCTCGCGGAATGCATACGTATATATAAACGCCGGTGTTGTGCTGTGATTATTCAATCTGTTCGCATCCTTTATCATTTTAAATTGTTCTTCCTCTCGAACTATATCCATATCATTCGCTCAGTGGCGCAATAAACATGCAATGTATGAAAAAGGGACGAATAAGCCGAGGTAAGTTTGTCTCTTTTTATTAGTCCTTTTCATAGGATTCTTTACTTATGTAAAAAACGCTTTATCTCTAGGAATTAGCTAGTATTCCTAACTCCTTACAATCGCTCACATACTCTTTTAATAAAGTTAAATGATATCATATGATTCAAATAAAGTGAAACTTTTATCCACACTCACCTATCTTCTTTTCTTTTGCTGAATTTCGAGGTGAGAGTATCACGCCCAAAAATAGCGGGATAAAAAAGTGATTGGTATACAACTACCAATCACTCCTTCAGAAAATCATTTCTCTTCTATTCTTCTATTAAATCAGATAACACGTAAGCAAACACCAATGCCTCTGTATGCGCAATCGAACTTTCATGTGTACGCTCAAATGCATGAGAAGAATCAATTCCTGCTCCGATTAGTGCGTGTTTCACGTCAAAGCCTGCGCGAATTGCTGCGGATGCATCTGATCCGTAGTATGGATAGATGTCTACTTTATATTCGATGTTGTTTTCTTTCGCAAGTTCTACTAAGTGTTTACGTAAACCGTAGTGGTACGGACCGCTAGAATCTTTCGCACAGATAGATACTGTATATTCATCTGATGCTTGCCCGTCTCCAAGCGCTCCCATGTCAACAGCTAAGTATTCCACAGTTTCTTCCGGAATGTTGGAGTTACCACCATAACCGATTTCTTCATTATTAGAGATTAAGAAATGGGTTGTGTATGGCAATGTGATATTTTCGTCTTGTAATCTTTTAATTAATTTTAGTAGGATTGCCACGCTTACTTTGTCGTCTAGGTGGCGTGATTTTATGTAGCCGCTCTCTGTAATTTGGACACGTGGGTCGAATGAGACGAAGTCCCCTACTTCGATTCCGAGTTCACGAACTTCATCCGCTGACGATACACGCTCATCAATGCGAACTTCAATATTCTTTTCATCGCGTTTTGCTTCGCCTGCATCTTTATATACATGGACAGATGTTTGATGCATTAAAATTGTACCTGTATATGTTTTTCCGCTTGCTGTTTCGATTTCGCAATATTCTCCTTCAACAGAATTCCAGCGAAATCCGCCAATCATCGATAAGTGAAGGCGACCGTCAGATTTAATTTCTTTTACCATTGCGCCTAATGTATCAACGTGAGCAGTTAGTAAACGGTGCTGCTCGTCATTGTTTCCTTTTACCGTTAAGATAAGCGCACCTTTATTGTTACGCTTCGTTTCGATATTCCACTCTTTTACGTAGTTTTCAATAAAGTTAATGATCTTACCTGTATTTCCAGATGGGCTTGGAATGGAAACAAGCTGTTTAATTAATTCCATCGTTTCTTTTGCATGATGTGCCAATGTAGTTCCCCCCACTTTATTTTTCTAATATTCAGTATACCGGAATTATCATGAAACCACTACTCATAACGTTGGGGATTTTTGTATATTTCGTTTTAAAATTACAAATTTTGTAATATCATAAGTAATGGAGGGGGAATAGAAATGAATTGCAAAAATTGCGGAGGAAATTCATTTGTACAAGCAACAGATTATATCAATCTTCGTCCTTTACATAAAAAAATGGGCATTGGTTCACAGAAAATCTATACCGTTTGCTTAGATTGTGGGGAAGTTGTTTCAATTAAAATCAAAAATCCGGAAAAATTAAAATAAACAGCTCCTTCTTTCTAAAAAGGGAGCTGTTCATCTGCATATGCGGCTATGAAAACAAAAGGAGACCTCCTCTTTGTTTCAAACACAGCATGGGGCAGAAAAAAGGCACTAACCGCTTCTAACCATCGGCGTATCCTCTCTCCCAACCCAAAAAAGAAAGATTTTATCTCTCTATAGAATTCATGGTTAACTACTCCTCCGAAACATCCATCAAATACATCCCTCTTTGGAACCCACCGCGCTCTTCTTCCTTCTGCTTACGAATGCGTTCAACATCTTCAAGTGTTGCACCTTCTGCACGTGCTAGTGAAATAATAACTTCTAGTGCATCCGCAAGTGAATCTAATGCGTGTTCACGTTCCTTCATTGAGGCGAATTCACGGATTTCTTCTGTTCCAATTTTCGCTAATGCTTCTATGTATGCTTGACCTGTTAATTTTTTCGACGTATATGTTTTTCCAGACATCAAAATCTTTTCTGGAACAAAATCTCTAACTAGCTTGTTATAAGTTGACATAGTCTCTCTGTCGCTCCTCTCATTCTTTACAATTTATCTAATTCTACATTGTACATAAACCATACTTTCTTTACGTAAACACTTCCCCAGTCTCGCTCTTTTTCCTTTTCATATGGACTAGGAAAATAATATACATCATAATCCTCCTGCTCCTCTCCATATATCACTCGCAGTGATTCTGGTATCGCTTCTTGATATGGATTCGGTCTCTTTTGAATTTCTCCCTGTAAAGCAATAGTAGGATGCCCCGAAAGAAAAATGGCCGTTCGGATTGCTAAATTAGGGGTGCTATGTAACGTAATATACATGGCAAACAAAAGTGTAATCATAATGACTCTTTTTTTCATCTTTTTCTCCTAATAAAAAAGTGCTAACACAATTATACTAAAATGTGTTAACACTTTCTTCCCTTTTATTCTCCCTTAAACACCGGCGGACGCTTTTCTAAAAATGCAGCAATCCCCTCTCTATGATCAGCTGTTTTTCTCATTGCATATTGCCCACGCTTTTCTAGTTGCAATGTTTGTTCTAGGTTTGAACGATTGACTTCGCATAAAATTTGTTTCGTTTGAAGCATTGCTTGAATTGGTTTTTGAAGCCATTCATTGATTTTTTGTTTCACAGCACCTTGGAAGTTTTCTCCGATGACCTCGTCAATTAACCCAAGTTCTAGTGCTTCTGTTGCAGGTAACTTTTTACCTTCCCAAATGATTTGTTTTGCCATATTTTCACCGAGACGTTTTTGTAAGAAGAAATGCCCCCCACCGTCTGGTATTAAAGCGATTCCAATAAAGTTCATTGCAATGATAGATGAAATGTCTGCCAATACATAATCAGCTGTTAAAGCGATACTTAAGCCAAGTCCCGCAGTTGGGCCATGAATGGCACTAATTACAAGCTTCGGCATTGTATATAATGTAACAACAATTTCAGAAATAGTATTCATGATGCTTTCAAATTTGCTTTCATCATTACTAGAAAGCATAGATTTAATATCCCCACCCGCGGAAAAACCGCGTCCATTTCCGCATAATACGACAATATGAACGGAACTCTCAGCTACTTCTTTCAATTTTGCTAATAGTTCTTTGAGCGTAGGTTCATCTAATGCATTTAATACTTCCGGGCGATTCATCATAATCGTTGCTACTCGTCCTTCATATTTCACAACTACAGACTCTGCTTTACTTTTTACTTCCATTATATATCCCTCTTTCTTCCTTAAAGATTATACTTATATAATTAAAGAAAAGAGGTAGAAAACCCTTCTTTTTTCGTAATTTTCTGTCTAATAAGGCCGGAATTTTAGAAATCTTACCATTATAATGTGAAAAAACAACTGAATTAAAACATATTTGTCGCATATCCGCTTTTGTTTACCGTTATAATAAAATGGTGTATTCTTATTTTGATGTATGAACCTTATCATGTAAAAATGAAGAAATGGAGGAAACCATGGTTAACAAGTTAAACCAGACGAATAACTACTTCCCACATTTCCTGTTACTATTCATCGTGTTGCAACCAATTTTAGATTTATTAACATCTTTTTCTATTTACACATTACACATGAGTGCGACAGTCGGAATTGTAGTAAGATTTGCCTTTATGACTCTCGCTCTAGGATATCTACTTTTCAATTGGAAACAACCTGGTAATAAGAAATATGTTATATACATATTCTTATTAGGCATAACGATAGCAGCTGGTTTCATAAACAATGTGTTAGTTAAGTCTCCTTTTTATATAGGAGAAGAAATTAAATTCATTGCAAAAAGTATATACCCAATCTGTTTATTATTCGGATATATACTCGCATTCAAAGCTTTAAAAGATTTACAATACTCTTACCATAAATTAATGACTTATTTCTTATACACAACATTAATTTTAAGTATTGTTATGTTCGTCTCAATTGTATCTGGAACAGATTTCCAAAGCTATCCACATTCAAAACTCGGTTCTAGAGGATGGTTCTTTGCGGGAAATGAGTTAAGTTCCATTTTAGCAATTACGTTCCCGATAGTTGTACTTTATTCTGTACATAAAACAACTTCATTTTCAAAGGTATACCACTGGATTCCAACAATTTTTGCGATGTATGCGAGCATTATGGTTGGAACGAAGGTTGGTTACGGGGCAATTGTCATTACACTAGGCGTTGCACTTCTTTTCTCTTTTATTGAATATATGATGAACCACAAAAAAGAAGGTAAAGGCTTCGCAAAACTTGTAAATACAGTTGTTGCTCTCGTTGTACTAGGAGGTTTAGTTGTTGTAACACCGCTTACTCCGATTGCGAAAAATATGGGGATTCACTTACAGATGTATGAATATAAGAAATCAGTAAGAGACGATGAAGCAAGAAAACAAGGGAAAGTCATTAAAGAAGATCCTGAAGATGCAAAAAGAGAAGCAGAAGGAAAACTAACAGCTGGAGAAATGAACAGTTTAATTTATAGTGACCGTGATAGATTTTTAAAAGTATATAAAAAATCTTATAAAGAAGCCCCAATGTCGCAAAAATTACTCGGTATGGGCTATGCAGGAAACTATAAAGATAAAGATAAAATTAAACTAGTTGAAATGGACTTCCATGACTTATTCTTCTCCTTTGGAATCCTCGGTTTTCTAATCTATCTGTTACCATTTCTTTACTTTGGAATTCGATTACTGTTGCGAGTTATTACAAATTTCAAATCGATTCTAACGGTAAAATATATGCTACTTGCTAGCGCATTAGCCTTATCACTCGGCATCGGCTTTACAGCGGGACATGTATTAACTGCACCGGCTGTTAGTATTTTCTTTGTTGTCATATTCGCTTATCTCATTGTTGATTTGAAAGCAGACTAATGAACGTAAGAAAGTGGTATCCAAATTATGGATATCACTTTTATTTATATTTCCTCATTTTTCTCTCTAAAATAGCAATATATTTTCATCTATGAAAGCACATTCTTATAAAAGACTATATAATAGATATGTCGCATTTCACGAGAGCATATTTCCTGTTATAGAATATAAATGCTACGATATATTTTTTACAAAAAGTGAGGAGAGACATTTGGTATTTAGTAGTTCAATTTTTCTATTTATCTTTTTACCCATTGTATTATTTTTCTATTTTATCGTACCAACAAAGTTACGTAACTTTGTACTACTAATATTTAGTTTGATTTTCTACGCATGGGGGGAACCACGCTTTGTATTGTTAATGCTCTTTTCCATCGTATTGAACTATGTATTTGGTTTACTTGTACATCACTATGATACACGTAAAAATATGAAAGTTACGTTTTTAATTATGGCCATTATCGGTAATATTTTATTGCTTTCATACTTTAAATACATTACGTTTTTCATTGACATTTTAAACCAAACATTGCACCTATCGCTTCATGTAGAACCAATTCCGTTACCAATCGGAATTTCATTCTATACATTCCAAGCAATGTCTTATGTTATTGATATTTATCGTAAAGATGGAGACGTACAAAAAAATCCGCTTAACTTAGCGCTCTATATTTCGATTTTTCCGCAGCTTATTGCTGGACCAATCGTCCGCTATAATATCGTTGCGGAACAAATTAAAAAGCGTGTGCATTCTTTTGAACGTTTTGCAGAAGGGATTCAAATTTTCATTATTGGACTTGCAAAAAAAATATTAATTGCGAACCAAGTTGGGTTTGTGGCAGATAAAATTTTCGCTATGCCTCCTTCCGAACTAAGCGTCAGCACAGCTTGGATTGGAATTATTGCCTATACACTTCAAATTTATTTTGATTTCTCAGGCTACTCCGATATGGCGATTGGCTTAGGAAAAATATTTGGATTTGATTTCCCGCGTAACTTCCATTATCCATACATCGCAAAATCGGTTTCTGAATTTTGGAGAAGATGGCATATTACACTTGGATCATGGTTTCGCGATTATGTCTATATTCCACTCGGTGGAAATCGCGTCTCAAAACTAGCTAACTATCGAAATTTATTTATCGTTTGGGGACTCACAGGTTTATGGCACGGAGCAAGTTGGACGTTTATTGCCTGGGGGTTATACTATGGACTGCTGATTTCACTAGAAAAAGCAGGATTAGAAAAGGTATTACGTAAATTATGGTGGCCACTGCAACATATGTATGTACTCGTCATCGTTATGATTGGCTGGGTCTTTTTCCGTGCCGATAACTTTACGTACTCTTTTAACTACTTACAAGCACTATTCGGCTTGCAGCATCAGCCACTCACAGACGCAAATACAATGCTTTATATACATGAATACGGCGCTATATTTATCATCGCCTTTTTAGCAGCAACACCAATTATAAACTGGATCAAACACGTGATAGAACTTTCACAGAAAGTACATGTCGTTACCATTCAATTTGTACGTCCATTATTGTTACTGACCTTATTTATAATTTCAATTATGTACCTTGTCAATTCAACATATAATCCATTTATTTATTTCAGATTTTAACCGATAAGAAAGGAAAAGCATTATGAAAAAAACAGGGAATATACTTCTATTCTTGGGTTTTCTCACCATTATTTTTTCGTTTGGTATATTATCTTATTTCAAAGTAGACCGGGACGTTTCACCTGTTGAAAATCGTCCTCTTGCTCAAAAGCCTGATTTAACAATGCAAGCCGTTAAATCAGGGAGCTTTTTCAAAGACTTCGAAACATATACAAACGATCAATTAGTCGGAAGAGATGAGCTCATTAAAGAATACACGCTTGCCCAAATTTCTATGAATAGGTCGCTCATTAACGATATTATCTTAACAAATGATCAATGGTTATTAAAAAACCCTGCATGGTCACCAAAATATACTGAAATTGATCAATCCATGCCTGCAGTAGAAGAACTGTCGCGATTTCTAAAAGAACGAAACATTGAGTTTTACTTTGCTTTACCACCGTCAAAAACAAATGCATTATCATTTAAGCTACCTTCTCATATCCAAACATATGCGAAGGAAAATTTAGATTACTTTCTAAAAAAACTACCAGCAAGCGTAAAACCAATTAAAATGATGGAATACTTTGAGAAAAACTATACACAAAAAGAAATACAAAATATGTACTTTAAAACAGATCATCACTGGAATATGGACGGTGCCTTTCAAGGTTATCAATATATTATGGATACAATTAACCGAGAATCTTCTATATATAAAGGAAAAGAAGTGAAAATAGAGAATTATACACGGACATGTGCGAAATACAAACATCTCATTGGCAGCTTTAACAATCAATTGTATCAACTTATTGATGCAACTGGAGAAAAGCTATGCCACTATACACCGAAAGATGGATTTCACTTTACAAGTGCAACTGCCAAAGATCAATCTGGTACAACTTATCATACACTGGATGAAATATACGGTGTAGACAAACAAAAAGACACAACGACGTATTCAGGGTATTACACAGGCGATTATCCAGAAATTGTTTTTGAAAATAAGGATGCGCCTAATGATGTTCATGCGCTCATTTTAAAAGATTCTTTCGCAAATGCGCTTGCACCGCATCTTGCTCAAAATTTCAAACGAACTTCCATTCTTGATTTACGTCACTATCACGAAAAGGACGTCTATCAATATATAAAAGACAATCATATTAATATGGTGTTATTTGTATATAGTGACTCTAACTTAAGTGGTGAAATGTATAAATTTAAAAAGTAGAAATGCAAGAACCCCTTTCGAGACATTAGAAAGGGGTTCTTCTTACCTCAGAAGAAGCCCCGTGTAAACTACTTACACGGGGCTTCTTTTTATAAAACAATCACGCAATTATTGTTTTTGGTTGTTAAGAACGTTAACTGTTACAGCTTTTGAACCGTACTCAGTTGTTGGTTGGTTTTTATCTTTCAATACTTTGAAGACAAGTGTACCTTTGTCAGTGTATTGAGTTGTTAAAGCATTATACACATCTGTGCTGAAGTTATTGAACTTAGAATCGCTTGATGCAGAAACAGTTACATAACCAAGTGCTACATCACCTTGATCGTATCTAGCATTCGCATTTCTATCAAGGTAAACTTTACCTTGTTCTGCTCCAGCTTTTACAACGCGTACTTTATGAAGTGATTCTTTTGTTAAGTTAATGCCATTTACAATATCATCAGCATCACTTGCTGTTAAATCTAATACAGTGTTGATGTTAATTTTCTTATTAACGAAGTTTTCTACTTCTACTGGTTTGAAGCTAACAGAATCGATAGCAATTGTTTCTTGAACAACTTCGATTGTTGCTTTTCCAGATGTTGCACCATTTTTAGTTAAGTGAATATCCACTTTACCTGGTTTTTTCGCTGTTACGACAACTTTCTTACCAACAATCTTAGCTTCAGCTACAGCAGGGTTTTTAGATTCTACTTCATAACCGCCAGCAGCTAAATCTTCTGCATCAGAGTATACATGTTCTGAAGTATACTTAGATAATTGATATTCAACTGTATTTGAAACATTTAGATCAAGTTTAGTGTTTGGAGACTCACCAAATTGACCATATTTAGAAACAAGTTCGAAGTTTTTGAAGCCAACGTTACCTTCTTTAACATTTACGTATAGTGATCCTAATGTGTCACCATTTCCGTTTTGGAAGTGAATTGTACCTTCGCCAACTTTGTTACCTGTAATAGCTAACGTTTTCTTACCAATTGAACCTTCATCAGTTGTTACAACATCTAGGTTGCTAACAACACCTGTTTTTGGAAGAACTTCTTTAATTACATTAGAGTTTGCAGCAAATGGATCGCCGTATTGGTCAGTTGTTACAAATGTTACAGGTAATGCTTTATCTTGAACAACTTGTAATTTATCTGGATTTGCTTTTACGCTTGCAAGTTTACGAGAATCAGTTGTTACAGTGAAGTCGAATGTTTTTGTTACATCGCCCACTTTAACTGTAAGTGTTGCTTTACCGCTTGCTTCTGCTGTAATGTAGTTGTTTACAACAGAGATAATTCCAGGGTTTGAAGATTTCACTTCAACTGAAAGTGGGTCAACCACTTTGTCTTCACCAGCAATTGTCGCAACAACGCTTTGAAGTGATGCTTTCTCACCAGTAACTAATGTTTTGCTGTTTAATGCAAAGTCTTTTCCTGTAAGTCCATTACCGTATACGACACCATTTTTATCAGCATCTACTGCAAATACTACATCTTTAATTGCAGTAGCTTGTGCATCAAGGTTTTTCACTTTCACGATGCCAGTGTTAGAAACAGTTAAGCCACCTTTTTTCGTAACTTGTACTTCTACTTTGTAGCTACCTTGTTGGATATTCACACCAAGTTTACCAGTAGTTGAAGTAGCGTTTCCACCTTCAAAGATGTATGCTGGTGTACCGTCTAAATTATTTGCAACAAATTTGACGTCATGACCTGCTAAGTTTAAGTACTCAACGTCAGCGTTTCCTTTTTCATCATTTAATTTGAAGACAACTGCTTGACCAGCGCGGTCGTCATCAAATGTAAGTTGTTCTACAGCTAATTTCGTAACTTCGTATACGAATTTTACGTTGAATGATTGACCTTTTACTTTTACAGTAAGATCTTTGTTTGGCGCTACTTTACCGCCAAGTGTTACAACTGCAGATGTACCGTCTGCACTTGCTTCGATTCCAGTCGCTTTGTCTCCTTCAAGAGTTACATCGCTAGCGGAAAGGTTATTTAAACCAGTACCTGTTAATGTTAATTTTGTAGGTTCAGAAACAGTCACGCTTTGTACGTTTGCCTTGCTGTTATCTGGTTTTGCATATTTGCTGTCAGTTTGCGCAATAAATTTAGCAGCTTCTGCACGTGTTACGGATTTATTTGGTTTCCATCCGTTATCAGTACCATCAGAAAGACCTAAGTTAACTAGAATATTTGCATATTCTTCTCCCCAATGTCCTCTTAAGTCATCGAATTTTGTTACTAATGTACCGTTTGTTTTATCTTTTAAACCGTAAGCTTTTACAAGGATTGACGCGATAGAAGCACGGTTAATTTTTCCATTTGGATAGAAGTTTTCTTTTCCATCCCCTTGAATAATACCTGCTTTTTCAGCAGCTGCGATATATTTTGAAGCCCAATGATTTTTTGCATCTTTAAAAGATGGTTGTGCATTTTCATCGATTGGTAGGTTTAATACTAAAGCAAAAATTTTCGCCGCAGATGCACGATCTACATCTTGAGTAGGACCAAATGTACCATCTGGTAAACCATTAACAGCGCCTTTACCTACTAAATAATCAATAGATTCAGCAGCCCAATGATTTGATGGTACGTCTGGGAACGATTTACCTGCTGCTGCAACCGGAGATACAACTCCTGCTACCATTGCTGCTGTCATTGTACCTGCGATTAATTTTTTGTAAGAATTATTCTTTGCCATCCTGTTATTTCCCCCTTTAGGAATATACACTAGTTTCATCATATGTAATTTGAAAACTAGTTACTCACAAACTATCAAGCCATAAATCAAAGAAAACAAATAGGAATGCTCATATTAATAAGCAAGTGTAATATGGCATAAAATAACTATTATAGTAATAAACGTATTTTTTACCATATTGTTGAAACATGTTCATAATACTACATTCGTTTGATTCGTTACAAGTACTTTATCAAAAGAAGATTCGACATATTCTTTTAATTCTGTTAATTAAATACCTTTTATTGGTAAAATACGACTCTATCATAGGAATATATTAACAATTTATCTTCACAATGGAAATTATAGCATAAAAAATTCCTATGAATCCCAACTGCTTTTCTACAATACATGTAATCTTCAGACTATTTTTGACATTCATTCTTTATTTTCGACATAATTTACCATTTTTTTATGGTGTACATCGAAAAACATTTTAAGTTTACACAAAATTTACATTGTAACAAAAATGAAAAACAGGTAGTTACAACTACCTGTTTTTAGTGATTCACATATTCAACGTTCTCTTTGGCAATATACGCATCTGCTACGGAAGGCTCATCTGAAATGACTTTTATCCATGCTTGTCCATTTCTAATTTCTTCACCAATAACCGTTATAACTGCACCTTGGCGAACTTGATAAAGTTTGCTACTATCAGTACTTGGCAGTCGTTTTACTTCTGCATTTTTTACAGCACGTACAAGTTTATATTTATTATAATCTTTCTCACCTAAAGAGGAATCAAAGCGGGACATATGCCCAGCTACTTTCGCTCCCCAATATTGATCTGAGGCGTACTTCGAGTTAATACCAAATGCTTTATTCCCTGTATATGCCGCATCATAACGCCAGTGCGACGGATTTAAATATCCTTCATTCATATACACTTTCGCTACATATTCGATACAATCTTCTTTACTATTAAACTGTAATCCATTACCAAACGGATTATCATCTGTTGCTCGTAATCCGAACAAATTATTCTTTTCTCTTGCTAATTCACTCGTTCCGTAATTACTCTCATGCACTGCTAAAGCATATAAGAAAAGAGCATTTACATGATATTTACTTTCAACTTCTTTAAATTTCGCTCCTAGACCAATCAATGGAGAATCAGGTTTATTTGATTTTACATATTGATCAAGTTCTTCTGCTGTGTAGCTCGTTTTACTTCTTAAAGATAGATAATTGAAATATTGGTAGAATGTTTCATTTTCAAAAGTCTTACCATCTACACTATACATTTGCTGACCAGGCTTCATAAATGATGGTGCTTTTCCGTATCTATAATCTATGTAATTCGGAGTAGTAGAATAGTAGGAATAATATTTATGATATAAATATCCATCTGATTTCACATAATAATAAGATGGCTTTATCGTTCCAGCAGGATATAATGTCACTTCATTTTTCTTTACATAATAGCCATTGTAATCAGAAGTTTGTACTTTTACCCAATCTCCCTCAACTTGCAATACTTTAAATTCAGTACCGTACTGGAAATAATTCACGTAAGCTTTACTGCTATTATATAAACTAATCGTGTTTCCTTCTATCTTCTTTGCTACTGCAAATCCATCTTTGATCCAAACAAACTCACCTTTATGCTTTACAGCCGTTACACCTGTATTTTGTGCCTGCTTTACTGCTTCAGCATAAGATTGATATCGTCCAGCTTCACGCTCTTCACCATTTTGATTTACACTTGTAAGTATGTATGCTTCATTTGTATCTGTCACTTTCCCATTTTCAATCACTTGCATCATACGGTTAATAAATGCTGCTGCTGTTCCTCTTGTCGCGGGAAGACTTGGGCGGAATGTGTGATCCTCATACCCTTTAATAATCCCTGCACCCACAACAAATTGAACATGCTCTTTATATGTAATATGATCGTTATCAACAAATGTTAACGGTGCTTGTGGTGCTTGAACCTTTTTATACGTTAGTGCATTTTTCACCATAATTGCCATTTCTTCACGCGTCACATTCGCATTCGGATCAAATGTATGATCCCCACGTCCATGAATGATATTGGCACCAGCTGCTTTACTTACACCATCATATAAAACATATGTTGCTGGTACATCTGTAAAATGTGAATCAGCTGCCGGAAGCTGTAATGCTCTCGCTAAAAAAGTAGCAAATTCTGCCCTTGTCACATTCTTCTCAGGCAAATATGTATGATCTCCGTATCCCTTCATTACACCTTTTTCAATTAAAACTCGCATGTCATTCTCAAAAAAGTTTCCCGTTATATCATCCGTTGCTGCATAACTAGATATCGGATAGCTAAGTAGCGATCCTACCAATCCGAAAGTAATCATATGTTTTGAAACTCGCTTCACTGTTATCCTCCTCTTCCTTACAAACTATAAAACTCAATTTATTGACTCATAAATTATATACTAACCACAATCTAAAAATAAACGAAAATCGAAACGCTATATATTACTATAACGTTTACGAAATGACACTCATTTTTAAATAAAAAAAGAGGATGCCCTCTAAGAGTTGGCTTTCACCTTTCTTTTCGGGCATTCTCTTTCTTTTAAATCCTGAATAATATGTTTAGATGCTTTTGAAATTTGCACACGCAGTTCGCTCACTCGTTGCTCTAGTGCATGCTTCACAGTCTCTTTTTGGTGCAATTGTTTTGCCGCCATGTTATATAAGGTTTCTTCGCTCCAATCGCCATCAACACTACCAATAATCGGCTGATTTACTTGCTGTAAGAAGGAGTCTATCTTTGGATCATATGAAATACCAATCATCGGCGTGTTTGCCACTGCAGATAAAATAAGAGCATGCAGCCTCATCCCAATTAGAAGAGAACACTCCGATAAAATCGCTATTTTTTCTTGAACGTCCATTTTATATGGGAGCATATGCGCCTCTGTTCCCATCAAATTAATGATATCTCGTGATGCACTTTGATCAAATGGTCCATGCATAGGTACAAATAAAATATGATACCCCTCTTGCTTAAACTTTTTCAACGTTTCAGCTAATTTTCTCATATAGTCTTCCTTTGCATCCCAATACCGTACGCTAACCGCAATTACTTTCCCTTGTACAGAATGCTTTTGCAACCAGTTTGATTTCACATCACAATTACAAGCTAGTACTGGATCTGGAACAACTTCAACATCCTTCTTTATACCGATTTCTTTTAAATATAAAAAAGAGTCTTCGTCACGTACAGATATATATTCCGCTTTTGATACATGCCATTTTACTAATAGACGGTTTTGTCTCTTTGTAATCGGGCCAATTCCTTGTGCATAAATATAATACGGTTTCTTCAAAAAGCGTGCCAGACGCATTATACCTGTATAATAAAAAATACTTTTAATACTGGTCTTATCTTGAAGAAGACTTCCGCCTCCACTGATCAATCCATCACTTTTTTTTATCTCTTTATAAATCGCTCTTATATCCCAGCGATTTACTGCTTCGACACCGTACATTTTTTTTGTATAGTCAGGGTCATTTGAAAGTACAACAAGTTCAAGGTTAGGCTCCTCATCATGCAATGCTTTAATGATTGATTGCAAAATCGCTTCGTCCCCAACATTATAAAAACCATAATATCCTGATAAAACTAACCGCACTCTTAATCTCCTCCAACATTTCGCAATCAACTTACAAATTGCCAGCAATCTCTCATTACAAAAGATCGGATAGCTTAAAACTTTTCTCTCTATAAAATGAAAGGATTGAAATGCTTCTCTATAATAAATCCGTTCCAATTTACTACTACGCTGTCCCTTACATTACTATTCCCATTGCACAGCCCTTGCTTTCACTTTATTTACGCAAAAATGGGATTCGCTCTCTTGATATCCAGTTTAATTTCAGCGCACAAATCATATATAAAAGTGATACAACACCTAATGCAATGAAACTATACAGCAATGCGATAAAGCGCGAAGTTGTTACATTTATTATAGTAGTTAATTCATACAATCCTATTCCAAATATACAAGATATAATGATTACCGATAAAAATCCCCCAATTTTTATCGAATAAGTAAGATACTTTCTAATATAGGCGTAATTTATAGTGCAAATCATTATATATATGATAAGCGTACTATATGCCGCCCCGTCTATTCCAAACTTTCCAACAAGTATAAGGTTTAACAGTCCCTTCACAACACTTGCCCCAATGACAATCCATGCGGCCTGCATAGAACGATTGATTCCTTGTAAAACGCCTATTGATAATACCATAAAAGAGGTGAAATACGAACTTCCAATCATAATAGCTAACATGCCGCTTCCTTTTGCATCTGTAAACAAACCAATATTCAATGGTACTGTTAATGCAATGAGCCATATCGTCATTGGCGTTGTTATAACGTGTGCAAGTTGATTTGTTTGCTGCACCGTCACTTTCGCTAATTTCATATCTTTCTTTGTTAAAGCAGATGTTAATAACGGGATTAGCGGAAATACAATCGCACTAGAAAATACAACAATTAATTGTGTAAACGCAGACCCACGGCTATAAATACCATACTGCGCTTGAATCGCGCTTGCTGTTCCGTCCAATACATTCGGAATCGTTATAGAATCAATTAAATTTAATAATGGCATTGATAATGCCCCAATAGCAATTGGAATCGATACACTGAGTATCTTTTTTCCATCTCTTTTTAAATCTTGAAGTGAATACGTTATTTTCTTATAGTAATACGAGCTTTTTATATATTTCACTCTTAAATAAATGAGCGAACTGATAACGCCTAGAAAAGAACCCACCATCGCTCCGCCAGTTATAACACTGCTGCTTTTATTCCAAGTCACAAATAGATAGGCAATTGTCAGCATAAAGAATACACGAACAAATTGTTCAATTACTTGTGAAACTCCAGTCGGGACCATATCACCAAACCCTTGAAAATACCCGCGATATACTGCCATATATGGGGCAATTAAAAGCGCAAACGATGTAATGACCAATGCTAATCTTGTCTCTTGTCCCCCTAGCATTTCTGCGATTGAACTTGAGCATAGTAGAATAATCACACATCCTACTGCCCCAAATATAACACCTATAATAGAAGCAGACCTGAATAATTTAGCGATCCCTTCCTGATCATTTTGTTCATTACGTTCTGCGATTAACTTTGATATTGCAAGAGGCACTCCTGCTACTGATAAAGTTAGGGCAATCATATACACAGGAAAAACAAGCCTGAAAATACCAAGTACCTCATCTCCTGCGATATTTTGCAAAGGAATTTGAAAAAAACTTCCTAACAGTTTCGATAGAAAGGTTGTAATTGTTAAAATGGCTGCCCCTTTTACAAATTTTTTATTCATATTTCTTCTCTTTTCTTTCTATACATATATTCTAAATTCATGTAGAACTATATCTAAATCTGAAATATATTTCTTGTTCCTTCTTCGTATATATTCACAAAAACTATATATCCATCTTGATTTGCAGGCATATACATCGCGGCCATAAAAACAAAAGCGGATTTCCACTCGTTTTATTTCTCTATTTTAATGACATGAGGCTAAAAAAGACCCTGACCATGGCTAGATCCTCTCCCACCTAAAAAGAAAGATTTTATGCCGATTTTTCACTATATATAAATCGTCGCTATAAAAACAAAAGCGGATCTCCGCTCGTTTTCTCCTTTTGTTTTAACATGGCGTGGGGCTAAAAAAGGATCTGACCGCTTCTATCCATGGCTGGATCCTCTCTCCCACCCAAAAAGAAATGTTTTATGCCATTTTTTCATTATCTCATTAAATTATCATAACAAATTTATTATATATTGAATACTCTCTTTATTTTTTATACATCAAAAATAAAGAATCAATTAAAAAGTGTAATATTTACACTTAGCAATTTTTCCATCCATATTTTTCTTCTATTTACTACTTCTACTTGTTCCTCATAAACATGTGCTATAATGAAGCTATTGTCAGTAAGAGGGGTGTAATAGCATGCTGAATTCGTTCAAAAAAATATTAGGGGATTCACAAAAACGTAAGCTAAAAAAATATGAACTACTTGTTGATGAAATTAATGCACTTGAACCAAAAATAGAAGCACTACCTGACGAGGCACTCTGCCAAAAAACTGCTATTTTTAAAGAAATGCTTCAAAATGGGAAAACAATTGATGACATAAAAGTAGAAGCATTTGCCATCGTTCGTGAAGCAGCGAAGCGTGTGCTCGGATTACGCCATTACGACGTCCAGCTTATCGGTGGACTTGTATTATTAGAAGGAAATATTGCAGAAATGCCAACAGGAGAAGGTAAAACTCTTGTCTCTTCCTTACCAACTTATGTACGTGCCCTAGAAGGAAAAGGTGTGCACGTTATTACAGTGAATGACTATTTAGCAAAACGTGATAAAGAACTAATCGGCCAAGTCCATGAATTTCTCGGCTTACAAGTCGGATTAAATATTCCAGATATTGAACCTACCCAAAAAAAACATGCCTATGAGGCTGATATTACATACGGCATCGGAACAGAATTCGGCTTTGATTATCTCAGAGATAATATGGAAGCTTCATCATCCTCACAAGTACAACGTCCTTATCATTTCGCAATTATTGATGAAATCGATAGTGTCTTAATTGATGAAGCAAAAACACCTCTAATTATCGCTGGCAAAAAATCTAGCAGTTCTGGATTACATTATTTATGTGCGAAAGTAATTAAGTCATTCCAAGATACTGTTCACTATACATACGATGCGGAGACGAAATCATCTAGCTTTACAGATGAAGGCATTACAAAAGTTGAAGATTTATTTGATATCGATAACTTATATGACATTGAGCACCAAACTTTATATCACTATATGATTCAAGCATTACGTGCACATGTTACGTTCCAACGCGATGTTGACTATATCGTACATGATAACAAAATTATGCTTGTCGATATTTTTACAGGCCGCGTGATGGACGGGCGTTCATTAAGCGATGGTTTACACCAAGCAATTGAAGCGAAAGAAGGTTTGGAAATCACCGAAGAAAACCAAACTTATGCATCCATTACGATCCAAAATTTCTTCCGTATGTACCCTACCCTATCTGGAATGACTGGTACAGCGAAAACGGAAGAAAAAGAGTTTAATCGTGTATACGGAATGGACGTTATACCGATTCCAACGAACCGACCTGTCATTCGTGAAGATTTAAAAGACTTAGTCTATATGACTACTGACCATAAATATACAGCAGTACGTGAAGAAGTTATCAAACGGCATGCAAAAGGACAACCAATTTTAATTGGAACAATGTCCATCTTGCAATCTGAACTAGCAGTTCGTTACTTAGATGAAGCAAACTTATCCTATCAGTTACTAAATGCAAAAAGCGCAGAGCAAGAAGCCGATTTAATTGCAAAAGCTGGACAAAAAGGTCAAATTACAATCGCTACAAATATGGCTGGTCGCGGTACCGATATTTTATTAGGAGACGGTATACCAGAAATTGGAGGTCTACATGTTATCGGGACAGAACGTCATGAATCCCGTCGGGTCGATAACCAATTAAAAGGTCGGGCTGGTAGACAAGGTGACCCTGGTAGTTCACAATTTTTCCTTTCATTAGAAGATGATATGCTTCAGCGCTTTGCTCAAGAAGATGTGGGAAAATTAAAGAAATCATTAAAAACAGATGATAAAGGACTTATCCTTACTCCGAAAGTACATGATTTTATAAACCGTACACAACTGCTTTGCGATGGCAGTCATTTTTCAATTCGTGAATATAATTTAAAACTAGATGATGTGATTAATGATCAGCGGAATGTAATCTATAAACTTCGCAATCATTTCTTAAATGAAGAAACAAACATGATAGAAATTACCACTCCAATGATAGAGCATACAATCGATTCGATCGGAAAAAAACACCTGCTAGAAGGTATGGTTCCAGAAGAATGGAATTTTGCTAGATTAATAGAAGAATTACAATCTATTATGCCAACAGAAGAACTACCACTATTGTCAGCAAACACAGTCAATTCGATCGAAGAGTTAAACAAATTAGTAAAAGATTCGATTGCAAGTTATCTGGATAAAGTGCACGCACTAAATGATCATGCAGAACTGCAGCAAGCATTGCGACAAGTAGGGTTACACTACCTCGATCAAAACTGGATAAACCATTTAGATGCGATGCATAATTTAAAAGAAGGCATCGGATTACGACAGTATCAACAAGAAGACCCAACACGTATTTATCAAAAGGAAGGTCTCGACATTTTCTTATACACATACAGCAATTTTGAAAAAGAAATGTGCCTATATGTTGCACGGCATTTAACCGTTCCACAAAACGTATAATGAGGTGAACTTTCATGTTATCATTCTTCAAAAAAGCAAAGAAAAAAGGAAAAGATACAGTCATTTCTGGAGATCAATTATTTGGACAAGAAGAGGCAACTTCTCAACATACAAGTGTAAAGCCTACATTATACATCCATCCCTCTTGGGGAGAAGTTACAGTCGAACACAAATACATCTATCAGTTTTTACATAAAGATTTACCTAGTTTAAAAGAAAATCAAATTTCTTTATCAGGAATTGACGTGGAAAAACGCGATGGTGCCTATCATGTAGCTGCTTTTCTACGAAGCAGCATTTCCAAACCGATTAACTTTGAAAAAGTTGCATTACTTCTATTTAATAATGAAGAACAATTATGTGCACGTAAAACGTTTGATCTTTCTGCACTTGGTAATATACCCGCAAATACGAATATGCCATGGGTATTTCAATTTGAAGAAGAAACAATAACAGAGGCCTCCCTCTCCCAAACAGATTGGCAATTAGCATTTGACTTAGGAGAACTACATCGATTCGAATTGGATCCAACATGGGAACAACAATTATCCGTTGAAAACAAAGACGAACTACGAGATTTCGCAGAAGGTTTAACGCCTCCTGCTGAAGACGAAATCAATTTCTTAGGGTTACAAGCAACGCATCAAGAAAATGGTGACCTAAGTGTAACGATCCTAATCCGAAATGGATTTTCTCATAGCATCGAACTTGAGCAGCTTCCTCTTCAAATTCTAGATGCTTCTGAAGAAGTTGTTGCAAAAGGGGCATTTACATTACCAAACCTTGAAATAAAAGCAAATACAACAAAGCCATGGGCATTCGTATTCCCAGCTTCTTCTGTTTTAAAGAAAGAGATCAATTTAACTACTTGGTCTGTAGTTGTCTCGCAGGGATAATATAGCAATCTATATAAATCCACATTAAAAAACTAACATCAAACCATTTTTTTAGATGGGAGAGAGCATCCGGCCATGCATAGAAGCGGTCAGTGCCTTTTTTAGCCCCATGCCAAGTGAGAACAAAAGGAGAAAGCGAGTGGAGATCTTCTTTTGTTTTCATATCCGCGACTTAGGTGCTTAAAAGGCACAATGGATATATGTTGGAAAATCGAGTTGAATATATATATTAACAAAAGAGCCTGTTTGGTAAGGTTATAGCACCTTACCAAACAGGCTCTTTTCATATGTAAAATTTCATTTCGCTACTAAGCGATCAATTTGATATTGTGCTTCTAATTTACAAAGTGATTCTTTAATTTGCACATGCTGTACCTGAAGCAATTGTAGTTGCTCATCTGGTTCTTCTTGAAGTAATTGGCTAATTTTTTCATTTATCCGATCTGCTAACTCTTTATGAAAATCTGGATGTTCTTTTACATCATCATCAATTTGATTGATCCACTTTGATTTTGTATACAAATACTGTTTCCACTGTTCAACAAATTGCTGCATATCAAATTTTTCTACATCCCAATCGATTGATTTCATATATTCTGTAAAAGAAGTAGCTATTGAACGTGTAATTCCCATTTTCACACCGTGTGGTAACTGTTTGTACATCAAACTCTCTCCTAACTTTAAAAGATAATCCCCACTTTTATGATAGCACATCGTGTCTCATAATGTGGATATATTGCTAAAAAAATACATCCCCTTACTATGCACTGTATACAAAAAAGCGCCTTCCTTTTCGGAATGACGCTTTACAATTCTATTGTTCTTTCACCATGTTTAACTTTTCTCTTTGCTTATCATTTGCCAAGCTGAGCAATGTCTTTTCAATATGTGGTTGTACATGTTCAAGTGTTACACTCGCACCCATTTTCTCCGTATGATCCATGAAGTTTAATAGTGCCATCGCCCTTCATTCTTCTTTCTCTCTCTTTTTTCTACCTTTGGAAAGATAAGCGACTGTGCTATAATGAACAGATTAAATCTTTTACTATATATTTGGAGGCATTATGCTAACTTTTGAAGAAAAATTATCGATTATCGAATCTTTCCCAGAGCTGGAAAGAAAGAACGTATCATTAAAACGTGTGAACTTTCACTTTGAAGAAAGCCGCTTAGACAAAAAGAACGTTGTTTATCATTTACACCCAAATGGTAATGGCTTTGTATACGCAGGCGGTATTAGCGGTTATAAAACAGACGATAAAGGCATGGTTAACATCCGTGAATTTTCAGCAGACGAACTACGCTCACTAATTCAAAAATCAATTGAACTTCTATCTCAAGAGCCAGAAGAAGTTGTAGCACAAGCTGAACCTGCTAAAGAAGAAGAATGGCAGAATGAAGATGGACACATCCTTACTCTTATCCAAGAAGATGATATGTGGAATGTATACGCTGGCGTGAATTTAGATGGAACATTTAATTCTTATCCAGAAGCTGCAGAATACCTGGATGAAGAAGGTTTCTCGCGCAAATAATAAAAATGCCTTTCCACTCTGTAATATGAAAGACAAGTTATAAAGTTTTTAAAAACAATAACTGAAATAATGTATTGCACATTATATGAATGAGGATACATCACTATTTTATAGTGGTGTACTTTTTATTTGATAAGCTCTCTCTACCATAACAAAAAATAACCAATTGTGTTTATGAACATATACACAATTGGTTATTTTTAATTTCTTCTTTTTCTATTCTTTTGACAAATAAGTATTTTTAAAACTACATACATTGTTCTACATTAACGCGCTTCTTTTTCTCTTCTCCTAAGACCAAATAAACCTGCTAGTCCTAATAAGCCAAGCCATGCCCAATTATTATTATCGCGATCATTGTTCAAATCATTTGTTGTATTTACATTTCGAGTTCTAATATCATTATTAACCCTATTCATATTGTCGTCAGTAACTCGAGTCGTAATATTATTATTATTAACTCTATCCACATTGTTGCCATCGTATTCAGCATGTACATTTGTACCAAAAACCATAATAGCTACTACTAAAGCGCCTAAAATAGATGATAATTTTTTTGTCATGATTTTCTCTCCTTTCGTATTTAATAATGTCTCCAGCTTCTTTGAATGGTATTCGTTCAAGAATATATAAAGCCATTTAGGTTAAATTTACGATAAATGGATTTAGCTTCCATTCCTAAAGATACTGACAAATACAACGAAGGTAAAAAAATATATGACTTTGGAAATATTAAGAAACATTCATTTCGAGCTTCTACTTCATTAAGCTTTGGATGTTTTTAAATGCTGCTTTTATATCGCTATTTATCTTACTCAAAGAATTCTATGAAAGTATTTTTAGACTTAGGTATTTGCACCTTTTCTACCGATGACAATAGATTATAGCACTTAAAATACATGTGTTATTCATAAGAATAAAATTTTTGCAACAGTATATGCTAAAAGGTGTAATTACTATATTTGGGTAAGGTGTTCCATATGGGTTATAAGAATTTATTTTCTCTAATTCTGAACATGGTTGGGAAAATTTTTTCTATACTAAGCATCGCTGTTAGAAATTTAATTTCTTTAAGGAGGAATATTTTAATGGGTGTTTTAAGCGGAAATCCACAACATGAGCCAATGCACTACGGAGAAGTCTTTGGGATTTGGAGCTATCTTGCGGCAGCACAAGGTGCAATTGCTGGATATCAAGTTCTTATTAATCATACAGGCGATGAGGATTTAAAGAAATTTTTAGAAAATCTTATAGAGAATGATATCCAATCCGAAGTTGAACAATTAAAAAATTTGTTGAAGTTAAATGGTGTTGCATTGCCACCAGCACCCCCAGAAAGACCAGTTGCATCTATTGAAACAATTCCCCCTGGCGCTCGTATTAATGATGCAGAAATTGCGACTAAAGTTTCTATGGACCTTGCTGCTGGTTTAGTAGCATGTAGCCAAGCTATGGGACAATCTCTTCGAGAAGATGTAGGAATGATGTTTGGTCAATTCCATATGAAAAAAGCACAGGCTGGAGCTACATTGCTTCGTATGAATAAGAAAAAAGGTTGGATCATTCCACCTCCATTGCATGTTCAACAATCAGAACAAGCATAGCATTTAATAACAAACCAATTTCTTTTAGTTATGATTGTTTGTAACCTAGATAAGATATTGTACAAAAAAGATGGTATCCAGCCATCTTTTTTGTATGAATTATGAAAAGAATATATGGATATAAGTGATTGTTCATTACATGACACGATATATATTTGAGATGAATTTCAATACAAATGTAAATTTTTGGAAGTAAACTTTCATTTATTAAGTTCATTCTGTTGTAATAAATGAAAGAGTTGTCATAGTAAATGAGGTCATATGTAGTACGAAAAAGAATAGCTAAGGCATACGTATCTTCTGCTTCAGCTATCCTTCTTTCATCTCTTATATAATGGACAACATTTTAATAAAACAAACCAGTAAGGCACTTTTATTATTTCTTAGCACCTTTTAAAGTTTCTCTCAGCACAAACTTCTGTAACTTCCCACTCGCATTACGAGGAAGTTCATCTGCAAATATATAATGACGCGGACGTTTATAGTCAGCTAATTCATCACTTTCTTTGCAATATCTTTCTAAATCTGCTTCTGTAATATGTTCATCTTTTTTGACCACTACCGCAACAACGCGTTCCCCCCATAACTCATCCGGTTCACCAAGTACAGCCACATCTAATATGCTAGGATGGCTATGCAAGAAGTCTTCAATTTCACGCGGATAGATATTCACTCCGCCACTAATCACCATATCGTCAACGCGATCTGCTACATATAGATAACCATCCTTATCAAAATAACCTAGATCTCCCGAATGGTACCAACCTTTATACATAGACTTTGCGTTCGCTTCCGCGCGATTATGATATCCTGCCATCATCGTTGGTCCACGTGAAATAATTTCCCCCACTTCATACGGTGGCAGTACATCATCTGGTTCTGCCGGCCCCTCTTCGTTCGGTTTTACAATTCGAATTTCGTGACTAAAACAAGGCGTTCCAGCTGAACCAGCTTTCGTAATTTGGTCTTCTTCTACTAAAAATGCAATAACCGGACCCATTTCTGTCATTCCATAAATTTGAACAAGGTCAATGTGTAGACGCTCTTTACATTCTTTTACAAGTGCTGGTGCCATCGCTGCTCCGCCGTATATCCCAATTTTCATCGATCTTAATTCATATTGTGACAAATCTTCTTGTAACATCATATTCCACATCGTTGGCGCGCCAAAGAATGTCGTGATTTTTTCTTTTTCAATTGTATGTAATACCGTCTTTGTATCAAAATGATGTAAAATAATATTTTTCCCGCCAACTTGAATTCTTGGTATAATACCAGCATTTAATTCACCACAATGGTACAGCGGTGCTACAGCAAGCCCAACACTATCACGGTTATATTTTAAGAAATACGTACAAATCATACTATGTTCAGCCATTTCACGATGACGATGCAGAACCCCTTTTGGATGACCTGTTGTACCACTTGTATAAAGCATCGAGCAATAATCTGTTTCCTCAATGACAATATCAACCGGCTCTGATGACGATGCATTTACTTTTTCATGATAAGAAGCAGCGTATGAAGGTGCATTTTCTTCTATGTACCAAAAAGAACTGTTTGGGAAATCTCGTTCAATCATCGCAACTGTTTGTTCAACAGCTTTTTCGAATACAACAACTTTTGAAGACGCATCTTGGAGAATGTAAGCTACTTCTTTTGCTTTTAAACGGAAGTTAATCGGGTTAAAAATCGCACCGATTTTCGCACAAGCGAGGTAAACGTTTACAAATTCATGGCAATTATATAAATAAACCGATACAGTATCTCCTTTTTTCACACCTTCCGCCAGCAGAGCATGCGCCGTTTTATTAATCTGTTCGTCCCACTCTTTATATGTCCAGCGAATATTCTTTTCCGGTTCTACTAACGCTTCTTTATTCGGATACTTGCCAACTGTTAAATCAAAAATCCTCCCAATCGTCATATACATGTCAAACTATGCCCCCTTTTAACTTTCATAAATCTATCATTTCGTCTATAAGTTGACATTTCCTCTACATTTTTATCTTCTTTTTCTGATCATTCTCGACACTGTTTTACAAATATGTATTCATTTTGATTTTCTAACATACAAATCACAGCTATGAAAAGAAAAGCAGATGTCCAATCATTTTCTACCTTTGTTTTCACTTGGTATTGGGCTAAGCGCTTCTAGCCATGGCCGGATTCTCTCTTCCATCCAAAAAGAAAAATTTTTTATAAAAAAAGACTGAAACCTAAAGCTTCGTAATATACGAACCTTTAGGTCAGCCTCTTCTCTTAAGAAAATAGCTCTTTTAAAATCTCAAGCTTATCTTCTGTATATTTAATATAACCATCATTATATGATTTCGGATCTTTCGGGTTTGCGAAATGCGTAATTGCCCCTGTTTTTGGATGAACAAATTTACTTGATGCACCGCAGCCAAGACCGATAATCGATTGTACTTCTTCCATAATCACGATATTATAAATACTTTCTTGCGAAGGCATTGCGTAGCCAACATTTTCTAAGTTACCTAAAATGTTCTTTTGGCGGTATAAATAATATGGTACGTAATTATGATTCTTCGTCCACTCTTCTGCTTCATGCATCATCGCTGTAATTTCTTCACGGCCCGCTACTTTATATTTACGCTTATTTTGCGTCATTTCAGAAGCACGCTTAAATGATAATGTATGAACTGTTAATGATTCTGGCATTAACTTTTCTGTCTCATCTAACGTATGTTTAAAGATATCTAGCCCTTCACCAGGAAGCCCAATGATTAAGTCCATATTAATATTGTTCATTCCCATTTGACGTGCCAAATGATACTTCTCAATCGTTTCTTCCACCGTATGATGACGTCCGATTGCTTTTAACGTTTCTTGATGGTACGACTGTGGATTAATACTAATACGGTCAATGTTCCATTTATTTAATACTTCTAGTTTTTCTGGCGTAATCGTATCAGGACGACCAGCCTCAACTGTTACTTCACGTACTTCTTTTACATCCGGGAACGATTGGTACATTTCTTCATACAGCATATCCATCTCTTCTGCTGTAATACTTGTTGGCGTACCGCCTCCGTAATAAATCGTTGTAACTTTAACACCTTTTTCTTTTAGGAACTTCCCAATTTCACGAACTTCATAATGCAGACCGCCTAAGAAAGAATCGACAGATCCTTGACGTCCATTAATCGCATAAGCCGGGAATGTACAATATGCACATTTTGTCGGACAGAACGGAATACCGATATAAATACTAACTTCTTCTTTTAAGCGGTATAAATCTGGAACAACCGCTAATTGGCAATCAACAATGCGCTGCAGAAGTTCAATTTTTTCTTCATGAATTAAATAACTTTCACGAAGTTCTTTATGTGCTTCTTCTTTTGACATACCGTTTTGCAACATTTTATGAAGAAGCTTTGTTGGACGCACTCCTGTTAAAATACCCCAACTCTGCTCCAATCCTGTTAACTGTTGTAAAACCGAAAGATATACATAAGAAACGACATGCTTTACTTGCTTCATACGTTCTTTTTCTTCTGCGAAAGAAGATAAATCTTTTGAAAACGTTTCTTCGTATACATTGCCAGTTTGGACGTCTGTTAAACGTGCTGAAGCTGTCACGTTTCCTTCTATCTGTATTTCAACAATAAGATTCGCATCCTCTTTCTCAAATCCTATCGTGCTTTCTTCAAAAAATAAGCCGCTAATATTTTGCAGCGGACGTAAAAAACGATCATCTTGTAACGTTTTTATTGAAATTAACAACACTTATCACCTTTTCATTTGTAAACTCTCTTTAGTTTACTTGAAGGGCGTGTACAGGTCAATACAGAAGCTTTTACCTCATTTTCCCGGAAAGACCTCACAAAACTGTGGAATAAAGACACTAAAAAACGTAGCTTTTAAGCTACGTTTTTTAGAAACCCTATCATCGTTTATGAACCTGCGAGTGATTTTTCAGAAATGGAATTGGAAATTGCTTTCGGAAATGTTCCTTAATCATATATTCCACTCCGTTTTCACTATTGGAACGCGTAATCCAGTCTGCTGCTTGCTTCACTGGAATAGGTGCATCTCCCATTGCGACTCCTAATCCAACACTCGCAATGACATCTAAATCTTCCAAACTATCTCCAATTGCCACCATTTCACTCAGTTCTACCCCAAGATGTTCTCCTAATAATTGCAACCCTCTTAATTTCGATATATGTTGCGGAAGAATTTCCACCCTTCCTCCACCAGATTCTATATACTCCACATTTTCAAATGCTTTTTTCAATGTTTTGAGCGCACGGTCTTTTTCTCCTCTACTTGAAAACACAACATCAATTTTCGGAGCTGCAACAGGCTGGTCGCGAAGTGCATCACCTAATGAATCCACAAATTGAACAGGATAAAATAGTGGTTCTGTGCTTGATAATACAGTACGTGCAATTAAATTCGGTGTATTCCGCTCACGGTTACCAATAGAAAAACGTTCATGTGAAATCCGGACATTACATTCAAAATGTTCAAGTACTTGCACAATATTAAACGTCTTTTCTTCTGATAATCGTTTTTGGACGAGCGGTTTATCTAATGAAGCAGAAATAAAAGCGCCGCTATGCGTAACTAATATGGAATCTAGTTTTAATGACTTCGCTATTTTATGAGCAGATTGAAAGTGCCGACTTGTAAACAGCGTAACATATACGCCTTTTCGCTTTACAAAATCAATAGCTTCTCGTGTTCCTTTTGGTATCTTCCCATTTTTCTGCACGAGTGTCCCATCTATATTAAGAGCCAACAAGCGATAAATCATGTCGTATTCCCTCCTCTTAGCTGCTTTTACTCTATCCATAATTTATGAAAGAAATTTATTAATTAGAACGAGTTAGAATCTCGCACACAAATTTGGTTTAATATATACGTAACTCACCAGTAAAGGAGATACCAATATGAAAGCACCTCCTTCTTTTTATGAGGGCGATACATTAGAAGTTGCTAAAAAGCTACTTGGTCATAAGCTTGTACATATAGTCGATGGGATAAAACGAAGTGGATTCATTGTAGAAGTCGAAGCATATAAAGGACCAGATGATAAAGCCGCACATAGCTACGGGGGAAGACGAACGGAGCGGACTGAAGTTATGTTTGGCGCACCAGGACATGCTTATGTTTATCTTATTTATGGTATGTATCATTGTTTTAATGTCATCACTGCTCCAGTTGGCACCCCGCAAGGCGTTCTGATCCGGGCATTAGAACCAGTCGATGGAATAGAAGAAATGAAAATGGCACGCTACGGTAAAACAGAGCTTACGAAAGCACAATACAAAAACTTAACAAATGGCCCTGGGAAACTATGCCGCGCACTTGGTATTACTTTAGAAGAACGCGGCTTATCCTTACAAGGTAATGAATTATATATTGAACTCGTTCCTGAAGAGGAACAATTATCTTCTCAATATGAGATCACCGCGGGCCCCCGCATTAATATTGACTATGCGGAAGAAGCTGTTCATTACCCTTGGCGCTTTTACTTTCATAAGCATCCATTTATTTCGAAGTAAAACGTATATATGATATAAGAGTGCCTTTCAAATAAAAGGTAAGCAAAAAACCTCCTTATACGTAAGGAGGTTTTTGTCACTTTTCACGCTATTAAATCTACGGTATATAGGGTTTATAGACAACAAAATATAGGAATAAATAGCGTTTAAGCGGCCAGAGAAGAAACTTGAATCCCTAATAAAAATCCAATTACTCCTTCTTCTGTAAATATAAGTATACATCATCATCTTCTTTCATTCACCGAAAAATATATTCGCTTAAACGCAATGTTTTTTCGACAACTATATAATAAACGCTTTTATTGTCACAATAAACCTTTCAGAAAAATATAAGAGATCTTTAATGAATAAAGCTTTTCGTCACACTTATCAAAGATTTCCACCAATCCGACTCTTAACAAGCAATCAGATTCCACATATAACAAGTTTCTTTATATCATCTCGCGAAGCATCGTTATACTCTTAAGTTATATTTTTCATAACGCAAAAAGGACCTTCACATAGAAGACTCTTTTCAAAATATCGGTCTCTTTTTTACTCCGCACCCTCTGCAGTCGCAATATCATTTTCAAGATTTTCTCTCGACAAATCAGCTGCCATAAAATCAGCTGTTTCTGGAAGCGCTAAATGCAGATGTGCTTTTTGACAAATTTGGATCGTACAGTTTTCTACAGTAAAATCAAAAACATGTCCGCCTCCGCTTCGTTCATCATCAATATAATGTAGATGGAAACCGGCCACTCCAATACCTTGCGCATAATCTGGTGTCCAAAATCCTGCCATTGTTCCTTTCGTATGAGAGAAAGAAAAAATCGGCTGTGATTTTGTTACTTCTACAAGTGGTGTATATGGTTTTGCTTGACGCGGAACGGTCCTTGTTCTTACTTCACGGAATGTACCATCCATACGAATCGCATAAAACAAGTTTTTACTTGGCATAAGTTCTTGTAATAAAGCTTCTACTTCTTCACGATTCATTGGACGATCAATTGTATAACTCATTTCTTTTTCAAAAAATGTTACAGTGGCAAACGGCGTTGTTTCTTCCGGTGCTACCATTTCTGCAGAACCGTCGGAACGCAAATGATAAAACTCCCCATCAAAAGCAATCATTTCACCATCTAATTGATCAAATGTACCAATGCCAAAATCGCCGTGCTCTTTTAATTTCTCAAAGTTGATAATGCCATCATATATACCATCTAGTAAAGCTAGCATTGTCGATGTTTGATATACTTCGTTATTCGTTTTCATCTTTTTCGCATCAATATCTAATAATTGTGCAATACTCATGTCTATTCTACTCCTTTACCACTAGTTCAATTGGTTTGGTAGTAATTTTTCACTTAATTTAATGTTATCGCGATAATCAATTGGAATATCTATAACTACAGGGCCTTCTGCTTTCATTGCTTCTTTCAGCACATCTTCTAATTCTTCTGGAGAATTTACACGAAGTCCAGTAGCACCGAAGCTTTCTGCATATTTGACAATATCAACATCACCAAATTCTGTCGCCGATGTTCTGCCATATTTCATCATTTGTTGGAAGGCAACCATATCATATGTACCATCTCTCCAAACAAGATGAACAATTGGAGCGTTAAGACGCACTGCCGTTTCTAGTTCCATTGCAGAGAATAAGAAGCCGCCATCTCCAGAAACAGAAACAACTTTTTTACCCGGTTCCACTAATGTCGCTGCGATTGCCCAAGGAAGTGCAACACCTAACGTTTGCATACCGTTACTAAATAATAACCGGCGCGGCTCATAAGAACGGAAGCATCTTGCCATCCAAATGTAATGTGAACCGATGTCACATGCCACTGTTGTTTCATCGTCAATTAAGGAACGAAGTGTACGAATAACTTGCAGCGGATGTGTAAGCCCTTCTGAATCACGAGCTGGAACTTCAGCTTGTTCTGATAACTTCGCGCGTAATTGATCTAAAATAGCTTCTGATTTCGTTGTTAAAATAAGTTTCGGTAATTGCTCTGCAATGCTATTTACAGTTAATGCAATATCACCAATTAATTCGCAATTTGGTTGATAGTCATGGTCAATATCAGCTTGATGATCGTCAAGATGAATAATCGTTCTGTCTCCTAACTTATTCCAAAACTTCGGATCATACTCAATTGGATCATAACCGATAGATAGAACAAGATCAGCCTCTTCTAATAAAATATCGCCTGGTTGATTACGGAATAACCCAACGCGTCCAAAGAAATGATCTTCTAATTCACGTGAAATTGCTCCAGCTGCTTGATACGTTTCAACAACAGGCAATTGTGTATCAGCAATTAACTCACGAACTGCTTTTGTTACTTCATTTGTGCTCGCTCTCATACCAAGTAAAATAACTGGTAATTTTGCAGATTTAATTTGTTCTACAACTGCGGTAATTTTATGTGTGGGAGCGATACCAAGTTGCGGCTGAGAAAGCGTACCAATAGATGAAACGGACGTCTCAGCAGTCATAACGTCTTGCGGAAGGCTCACAAGCGTCGCTCCCGGATGAGTAGAAGTTGCACTGCGGAATGCATTTGTCAATGCTTCTGGCACATTATCAGGATGCTCTACTTCTACGCTATATTTTGTGATTGGTTCGAATAGTGCAGCATTATCCATAGATTGATGCGTACGTTTTAAACGATCTGTACGCGGCACTGCACCCGCTAAAGCAACAACGGGATCACTCTCTGCCGTAGCAGTAACAAGACCTGTCGCTAAATTTGATGTCCCTGGTCCTGATGTAACAAGACATACACCTGGTTTTCCTGTTAATCTTCCAACAGCCGCTGCCATAAATGCTGCATTTTGTTCATGACGACAAACGATCAACTCTGGTCCTCGCTCCCTTAACACATCAAAAACCGAATCAATTTTTGCACCCGGAATACCGAAAACATGCGTAACGCCTTGCTGGATTAAACAATCGACAACAAGATCGGCTCCTTTTGTTGTTTTTGTTTTCACGTTGCTTGCTTTTACATCTGTACTCAAACTAATCATCCCTTTATGTCAAAATCGTGTACAATAGAGCTTTTTTATGTAAACTACACAACATATTACACCTAGTTAATTAATATAGTGTAATACCTCTTGTTAGTTATTATATTACGAATATATCAATTTTCCAATAATATGAATTTGACAGTATTTTGACAATGTCGAATGAAAGCCTTTACATTAATTCTGTTATATCGAAATAATATTTACTATAAATTTTTCCATCCGTATCACATATTTTCGAAACATATTCCCCTCCTTATTTCTTATATCACTTTAATTTTCTACAATTAGTTAAGAAAAGGAGCTTCTGCCAAATTATGAATGAATTCCATAAAAAAGACGCTTCCTCATTCAGGAAACGCCTCTTACATTAAGCTTGATATGCACTATATAATTCTTCAAGTGGCTTCATGATAATTTTGTTAATGTCGCCGATTACAACATTTAAGCGTTGCTCTGCTTCCATTAATTTTACGATTTTTGGATCTTGTTGAATAAGCGCTACAACTTCTTGTGCTTTTTGGTTATCTTCTTCTGTAATTTCTTGACCTTGCATCATCTTTTGTTGTAACTCTAATTGCATTGTACGGAACTGATCAAATAGTTCTTTTGACGCTGCATCTCCTTGCACTTCTGCATAACTAGCTTTTAAAGCTTGGAAATCTGTATTTTCTGCAATTGCCTTTTGTAATTCATATGCAACATCATGAGTGTTTTTTGTCATTGTATTTTTCCTCCTTTAACGGGCTTGGTCTATTGTCCTCGCCCTTTGAGTACCTTTTGATACGCACCCTCTTACAATAACAAACTATGCACAAGATGTGAAGAAATTTCACTTTATTTATCTAATTGATAAGACATTCAAAAATCTTTCTTTTAGGTGGGAGAGAGGATCCGCCCTTGCATAGATGCGGTCATGGCCTTTTTTAACCCCATGCCGTATGAAACCAGAATGAGAAAGTGAGAGTAGGTCTTCTTTTAGTTTCATAACCATAACTAAGATAGTGGGAAAGTGTACGTTCATGCATAAAAGTGATCAAACCCATGCTATGTGAAAACAACAGGAGAACATAAGTGAATGTCTCCTGTTGTTTTCACAGCCGGATTCTCTTCCTTCAAAAAAAGAAAGATTTTTCAATTCATTTCATTACATTAAGAAAAGCAACAACACACCTTGAATCAATCCAATTGTTCCTCCTAATAACGCTCCTAAATAGGTAATCATCTTCAGTTCACTCTTCGTAATCGATAACACAAGATCTTCTAATCTCTCTGTTGAGAATGTAGCTACTTCTTGTTGTACGATTTCAGCAAGACGGAAATTTTTCAAAATCTGTTCGGTATTGTGCCTACCCCATGCTAAACCTTTTTTCACTACATTCGGAATCATTGTTTGTACAATTGTTTCCCTAACTGGTTCACACACTTTTTGAACAGATTGATTGAAAAATCCACTTACAGTTTCCTCTATTTTAATTGCTGATAAGATTGACTTTACAACCGTTTCTTTCTCGATAAAGGACTCCAGTTCCTTCACTTCTCTTCCCTTTAATTTCTCCCACTCTTTTTGCAGGACATCACTTAAAAGCTGCTTCGTTCCTTCTTGTCCTAAAAACTTAATCACTTCTGGCTGCAGACGATCCACTAAACTTACATTCCCTAAAAACATACCTACTAAATTTAATAATGTACCTCGCGAAGCAAAAAAGTCATCAATCATTTTAGCAAGCCGCTCTTTTCCCTCTTCGCTTTCAAAAAAGCTTATCCCTCTTTCTAAAATAAATGATGCTACATTCGGAATGGTTTGCTCCACTTTTTCATGAACAGAACGAGGCAAAGCTTGTTCCCACGTATATGTATCATATTGTGATAAAAACGTATCAATTTTTTGGACAATCATACTTTCAATTTTTTTGATTGTCTCCCCTTCCACATGCTCCAAACCCCATTTTTCTAAAACCTCTCGCAGCGATTGCCCATTCACCAACATTTTCTCTATTTCTACTTGCGCCCACTGAATAAGCTCTTGCTGAAATTTTTCATCTGTTAATTTCTTTCCGATTCCTTCAGGCGTTAACAAATGATCCACAACCATTTTCCCTAATTGAACAGCAAGTTCATCACGGCGTTTCGGAATCAAACCTGGTGTAAACGGTACTTGAAACTTTCCAATATAAATAGGGCGATGCGGGCGGAATAACATTTTTATCGCTAAATGATTCGTATATCCACCAATTATCGCTCCTAACCCTGTCGTTGTTAACATATTTAACCACATATTCATTCCAATACCAGCCTTCCATTTCTCCAAATATATATCTATATCTTACTACAACTTATTACAAGGACAATACGCAACTAGCCATTCATTTTGAGATACACTCACTTTCCCCCTTTGTTTTCACTTGGCATAGGAAAAAAAGGCTCTGACCGCTTCTATCCATGGCCGGATTCTCTCTCCCACCAAAAAAGAAAAGGGTTTCTGCTCGTTTTTCAACTTGCCACCTAACACATTGATCCTCCAAAAATAGAATATCGCTATACAGGCAACAGTATAATGATATGGAAGCATGTTTGTAACGTATATAACGAAACCGCTCTGAAACCATTATCACGCAATTTTACATTAGAAATAAAAAACGTTTAAGCAGTTATCTCTTCTCTTTTTACATAGTGGATGGAATAGAGCACGTAAGATTATACATGCGAATCCGAAAATAGCATGATTATTCACTGGCCAAAGAAGCTACCTACAGCCCATTACGGTTTAACCTATTTACACCGTAACTGAAAAAGGAGTGACGACTATATTGAAAGATCATATTTACACATTACAAATTTCTACCGATCATCCAAGGTCGCTAACATTGCCTTATATATTTTCTAGTACTTCTTCCCTTACATTTCTTTCCTTTGGATCGCGACATACGGCATGTGAAAATATTGAAATTCATTATACTTATGCTCACGAAATTATAATAGGCGAACAGATTGCGAAAGAACTCTTGCTTCCACCTTCAACCGTCATGCATGCTTTCATTCAAAATCAGACCCTTATACTTGGACCACTAATCGGTATTTTTACAACAGGTTTTACGGAATCCGCTTCCCATCCCATCGGCAATCGTTCTATCGGTTTCAAGGATTTAATAACTCCATCCGACTCTTTACATCCATTCGTTTTCTTATTTGGTGCACAACATATCAACTGGGACGAAGAAACGATTGATGGATACTTTTTCAAAGAGGAAAGCTGGGTGCAATGTAAAGTTCCTTTTCCAAATGTTATTTACGATCGGCTCCCTAATCGAGATGCAGAACTTTATAAACCTATTATCAGGGCAAAAAAACGATTACAAACAAAGTACGGCATTCCATGGTTCAATCCAGGTTTTTTCAACAAATGGAATATACACCAGCTTCTTATAAATGAAAAAACGGTTGCTTCTCTGTTACCTCAAACAGAAACATTTCAGCACTTCGAGCAAGTAGAACATTTCTTATCATCATACAAACACGTTTATATGAAACCTGTGCATGGGAGTTTTGGGCGAAACATTTATCAAATTTTTTATTCTACTACGGAAAACTGTTATTATTGCCGTTACCGTGAAGGGACACAAAACAAATTACGAAAGTATCACTCTCTAGAAACATTGATCAATCACGTTATGCAAGGACAGGATTTAAAAGAATTTATCGTCCAGCAAGGAATTGTATTATTACGTATAGGTGGGCAACCGGTAGACTTTCGAGTTCATACAAATAAAAATCGGTTTGGTTATTGGAGAGTCAGTGCCATCGTTGCGAAAATCGCTGGAAAAGGCAGTATGACAACTCATATAAATAGTGGCGGAGAAGTAAAACTACTCCAAGATATTTTTCCTGATGCGACAGAGCGTGTTCGAATCACAAATAAATTAACGGATGTAGCCATACAATTAAGTTCTACTTTAGACCAGTGCATGAAAGGAAATATTGGAGAGATTGGTTTTGATTTAGGTTTAGATAAAGATGAGAAGATTTGGCTATTTGAAGCCAATTCCAAACCTGGAAGAACTGTCTTTCAGTCCGAGAAATTACAAGAACATAGTGAGCTGACGAAGCAGTTATTTTACGAATATGCCCTCCATTTAACAGAACACTCTTTCCCACGCCCGAAACAGCGATTACGAGAAGATGAAACTTCCGCCTTATGATAGGTGGAAGTTTTTTCATTACACCAGTTTCACCATTTGTTCCGTTTGTGTACCACACGTCCCGCAATAAAAAACATGAACACAATATTCCTCCGAATTCTCCCCTGTTAAACCGTCTACTGCTGTTAACAAATCTTGATCCATGTATGCACTATAATCATCTATATAGTCCACAACTTTCCCATAATCTTGGAGTACATTTGTACAAGTTTGACAAGAATATGTTTGAGCCTCTAACGCATTACAAAGTGGACATATTTCCATTACAACTCCTCCAATCAGAGAGGTTTCATATTTACGATTAGTGTGACCTTCTTTTAGAAAAATACAAATTAAAAAACCTTCTTTTTAGGTGGGAAAGAGTATCCGCCCATGCATAGAAGCGGTCAGTTCCTTTTTTCGCCCCATGCCATGTGAAAACAAAAAGAGAAAGCGAGTGGAAACCTGCTTTTTCTTCCATAGCCGTGACTTATATCAAAAAACTAAAACCAATTTATGTTTTTACAAAATTTACAAATTATTATTTCGCATATCTTTCTAGGTAACATCCATACTATGAGTACAATCAACACAAACGATGGATTGGCGCCAAGCGGGGCGATAATCTGGTTCAACTCCAGCTAATCCAACCAAAAAACTTTTATACTCTAAGGAGGATTTATTCCTATGGCAAACCAAAATTCTTCAAATCCATTAGTAGTACCAGGTGCAACAGCTGCAATCGATCAAATGAAATACGAAATCGCTCAAGAATTTGGTGTACAATTAGGAGCAGATTCTACAGCTCGTGCAAATGGATCTGTTGGTGGAGAAATCACAAAACGTTTAGTAGCAATGGCTGAGCAAAGCCTTGGCGGATACCAAAAATAAATATATATGGCAAAAAAAGGTCTCAGGGCATTCGCCCTGAGACCTTTCTATTTACTGAAGCATTTGCAAGAATTTCTTTGTTCGTTCTTCTTTCGGAGTAGTAAATACTTCTTCCGGTGTTCCTTGTTCCACAACAACGCCACCATCCATAAAAATAACACGATTCGCAATTTGATGAGCAAAGCGCATTTCATGCGTTACAATCACCATCGTCATTCCTTCTTTTGCAAGTTCTTTCATAACTTTTAGGACCTCTTGCACAAGTTCTGGGTCTAATGCTGACGTTGGTTCATCAAATAATAAAACCTCTGGTTCCATCGCAAGCGCACGGGCAATCCCTACGCGTTGTTGCTGGCCACCAGATAACTGGAAAGGATATAAATCCATCTTGTCACCAAGTCCAACTTTTTCAAGGAAATACGTCGCTTTTTTCTTCGCGTCTTCTTTCCCCATCTTTTTCACTGTAACAAGCCCTTCCATTACATTTTGGATTGCTGTTAAGTGCGGGAATAAATTATGGTGCTGGAACACCATACCCGTTTGTGTGCGAAGATTTACAATATCATTCTTCGTTACTTTTTTAGAGAAATCTAGCTCTTTATCACCAATGCGAACAATACCTGCATTTGGCGTTTCTAATACATTTAGGCAACGTAAAAATGTTGTTTTACCAGAACCAGATGGCCCTATAATTACAACTACTTCACCTTTTTCAACGGATAAATCTATATGTTTTAATACGATATTATCACCGAAACTTTTTTGTAAATGTTGAATTGAAATCATAAAAACAAAAACTCCTTTTATGAAAGGATTATTTTAGAGTGTAACGTTCTGAACGTTTTTCTAATATTTGTTGCACAATAGATAGTAGGAAACAAATCACCCAATACATAAGGCCTGCTTCAAAATAAACAATTAAAAACTCATAGTTCATCGATGCGATTTCCTGTGCTTTTCGGAACATCTCTGTTACTAAAATTAACGATGCTAATGAAGTATCCTTCACTAAGCTAATAAACGTGTTTGAAAGCGGCGGAATCGATACACGTGTTGCTTGTGGTAAAATAATACGTTTTAGCGCTTGTGGATATGTCATTCCAATTGTATACGCTGCTTCCCATTGCCCTTTTGGAATAGATAAAATGGATGCACGAATAATTTCAGATGCATACGCACCAACATTTAATGAAAATCCAATAATAGCTGCTGGATATGGATCAATCTCAATTTTTAAAGTTGGAAGTCCATAAAAAATGATAAATAATTGTACAAGAAGTGGTGTTCCGCGAATAATAGATACATAGATACGAGCAATCCATTGCAGCAAACGACTATTTGAAATACGAGCTAAAGCTGTCAATGTCGCCAATATAATACCGATCACAAATGTGATAAGCGTTAATGGAATTGTCGTGAAAAGAGCACCCTCCAGCATAGGCATGAAGGATGCTTGCATGATATCTATCCATGTAGACAATCGATCTGTAACGAGTGCACTACTTAGATACATTTTCACCAAACCATTTTTTCGTTATTTTGTCATACGTTCCATCTTTTTTCATATCTTCTAACGCTTTATCTACTTCTTGTACTAATGTATCGCTACCTTTACGGAATAAGAACCCACTTTGTGACGCTTCTTTTTCTGTTGCTGCAATTTTAATGTTTGCATCTTTTTTCGTTTCTAAATAGTTTAACACTGATAATTTATCATTGATTGTGAAATCAACGCGTCCTGAACTAATTAGTTCTACCGCTTGGCTAAATCCTTCTACACCCTGGATTTCCGCGCCATTTTTCTTTGCGATGTCCGCATAGTTACTTGTTAAAGACTGAGCTGCTTTCAAACCTTTAATATCTGTAAATGAAGCTGGTTTATCTTTATCTTTTGCAACAACAAGTGCTGCTGAAGAAGAAATATATGGTTTAGAGAAGTCATATTTCTTTTGACGATCTTCACGAATTCCCACTTCATTCGCAACCATATCGAAACGTTTTGCATCTAGTCCAGCAAGTAAACTGTCCCATTGCGTTTCTTTAAATACTGGCTTCACACCTAGACGTTTTGCAACTTCTTCTGTTAACTCAACATCAAATCCAGTTAATTTTCCACTTCCATCGTGGAATGTAAACGGCGGGTATGTACCTTCTGTACCGACAACGATTTCACCATTTTTCTTAATTTGTTGTAATGCGTCTTGACTAGCTGTATCTTTTTTCTCTTCTTTGCCACAGCCCGCCACAATACCGACTGCTAGTGTAGCTACTGCAAGCACTGAAAATATTTTTTTCATAATGTTAATCCTCCAAGTATTCTGATAGGAATTTAAAAACTATATTGATTGTATGCAATCTTGAACAATTTTTCAATGAAAATGTTCGTCATTAGTGTATCCTTTTTCTTCATAATCAAACAAAATGATACAAAATCGATACATACAAAAAATAAGTAACATGTTTAAATATAGCATTTATAGAGGAAAAGGTAAAACAAAAAACTTCCTTTTTGGGTAGGAGAGAGCGTCCGGCCAGGCATAGATTCGGTCAGGACCTTTTTCTGCCCCATGCCTTGTGAAAACAAAAGGAGAAAGCAAGTGGAGATCTGCTTTTCTCTTCATAGCAGTGATTAATGTGGAGAAATCTAGAAAGCATGAGATAGAACCCTTCTTTTAGGGAGAAACGAGCGTCCAGCCAGGCATAGGTGCGGTCAGGGGCGTGTAAAAAAATGAGCAGGAATCTTCTTTTGTCCTTCATATCCGGGATTGAGTTGCTAAATGATTGATAAATGAAATTTTATCAGCGATTTTTCAAATATATCGACCATTTCTCAAAAAATATATATATCGGCGCAAATTCGAATATATCGGCGGTTCGACAAAGAATATCGATCAATCGACAAATACCAACAAAGTATTCCTACTAAAATAGAGCTTGCTACAGTAGCAAGCTCCTTTAAGATTCTAATACACAATATCCAATCATCCCGCACAATAATAAAAAGAAAGCAATGTTAAATGTCACGGATAATTCTTCCATCCCTATCTCCCCCTTTCCTCCAACATATCACATGGATAAGGAGAGGGACGGAAGCATTTGTAAACATTGCTTTAAAGTTTTCTGAACATTTCGTGAAAGTTACGCACTTTGGCTTCCTTCCATTTGTGTTTTGTACATGTCATAATAACGACCCTTTTTCGCCATTAATTCTTCGTGAGATCCCTTTTCAAGAATCGTACCCCGGTCAAGCACAATAATTTGATCTGCGCTCTTAATTGTTGAAAGGCGATGCGCAATGATAAAGGTTGTTCTTCCTTTCTTAACGACTTCTAATGCTTTTTGAATCATCGCTTCAGTCTCTGTATCAATACTTGAAGTCGCTTCATCTAACACTAAAATGGCCGGATCAAATGCTAACGCACGTGCAAAAGATATAAGTTGACGCTCCCCGGTTGATAACGTACTTCCTTTTTCCGTAATTTGTTCTTCTATATTATTAGCAAATCGCTCTGCCCCTACATCGTGCAGTGCTTTTACAATTTTAGCCTTTGAAATCCTCGGATGTTCTAAGCTTACATTCGATGCAACTGTGCCACTAAATAAAAATGGATCTTGCAGTACAATCCCCATATGTTCTCGGAGTGCTTGCTTTGGTATATCTTTCACGTCATGCCCATCGATTGTAAGTTTTCCTTTTTGAAACTCATAAAATTGGAAAAGTACATTCATAATGGAACTTTTCCCCGATCCAGTATGACCAACGAGGGCAACCGTCTCTCCTTTTTTCGCCTCGAAAGAAATATTTTTTAACACTTCATCTTTCCCATTATAAGAAAATGAAACATCATCAAATCGAACATTTCCATTTAGACGCGGGATACGTTCCTCTTCAACTACTTCTCCCTTTTCATCTAACAGTTCAAATACACGTTCCGATGCAACGCGCGCTTGCTCTAAATTCGCAAGCTGATTCACCATATTGGTAATTGGTGAGAAGAGCCTTGTTAAATAATCGACAAATGCATACAGCACCCCTAAAGAGATAATCCCTGTCGCACTCAAAGAGGCGCCGCCAAAGTACCAAATAACTCCCGTAAAGGCAATGTTGCGCAACACACCTACTAAATTATGTGATGTCGCTGCATTTAAATTTAAAATTTTATTTTGATACTTAAAGTAGTCTTCATTTAACTCTTCAAATTCTTTCTTCGTTGTACGCTCTTGACGAAATGCCTGAATAATCGGCATTCCTTGGATGGATTCATTCACTGTTCCATTAATATCTGATAGTCGTGAGCGCATCTTATGATTGTACACAGAGGCATATTTTCTATACACAACAGCCCAAACAATTAAAATTGGTATGATGATTAGGCATAAAAGTGCTAATTGAATATCCAGTAAAAATAACGCAATAAAAATTCCGATAATGTAAATAAAACTAGAAACAAATGTCGCTAAAACTGTTACATATAACTCCCGAATTGCCTCCGTATCATTCGTTACACGCGATACAATTTTTCCTGCTGGTAAATGGTCGAAATAACGAATCGGTAATGTTTGAATATGAGAAAAGACATCTTCACGCATAATTTGAATGATTTTATTAGACGCTTTCTGTAAGAAAAACTGTTTACCATATGCAAATAAAGATACAACTAACAATAGTGCAAAATACCCTCCGCCAAGTAACAGTAATCGTTTCATCTCAGGTTCATAAAACGAATATACTTCTTTACCTGTTAACATTTTCGCTTTATACACTTGCGTTGCTTTCCCGCTTTGAACTGTAATCATATCTCCCTTTACAGAACGTGTTCCTTCTGCTGCAACTTTATTAGGTACAAAATAATAAGTGAAACCGACCTGTATAATACGAACTTCTTTCCCTTTTTGTTCCCCTTGTTCAAAACGGTCGCTTCGTTTATACCAAGCTCCGTTATAAAGTACGGCATCCTCACCTTGCACTGTTTCATGCCACGGCTTCTCAATCCCGACAATATGATCATCAATCATTATCTTTGCTACAAATGGACCTGCCAGCTCTGCAATAACGAAAATAAATAACATTGCTAGTGCCGTGAAAATGGGCCCCTTAACTTTCATAGCATACCTAAATAACCTCTTTCCTACATTCATATTTTCACCTCACCCTCGGCCTTTTCGCCCTGCTGTCTTTCAAACTGCTCCGCATACCAGCCGTCATTCAACACGAGCCTATCATGCGTTCCTTCTTCAATGATTTCACCATTATCCATAACGAGGATCCAATCCGCATGCTGCACAGCTGATAACCGGTGCGTTGTTATAATGGTTGTTTTCCCGCTTCTTTCTCTTCGTATATTTTCAATAATCGCCGCTTCCGTCCTGGCATCTACAGCTGATAACGAATCATCTAAAATTAAAATTTCTGGATTTTGAATCACTGCTCGTGCAATCGAAATCCGTTGTTTTTGTCCACCAGATAAAGAAACACCTTTTTCTCCAACAAGCGTCTCTAACCCTTCTGGAAGGAACTCTAAATCTTTTTTGAATGCTGCAATTTCAATAGCCTTTTCAAGTTCCTCCTCGCTTGCTTCCCTATTTCCAAACAAAATATTTTCCCTTGCTGTTTTTGAAAATAGAATATGCTCTTGTGGTACATACCCAATCCAGCCTCTTACGTTTTCAGTCGAAATTTTACCAAACGTAACATCAGACACTGTAATATCCCCTTCTCCAAGCGGATACTGGCGAAGAAGCTGACGAATAAGAGTCGTTTTACCACTCCCTGTTTTCCCAACAACACCAAGCGTTTCTCCTTGTTTTAATGAAAAAGAAATATGTTTCAAATTCATATCTGGTGAAGCCGGATACGAAAAGGAAACTTTATCAAAGTCGATATACTCTGGTTCGTGTACACGCGTTGGCTTTCTCACGTTCTTCACGTCTGGCTCATACGCTAATGTTTCATTAACACGATCTAGCGAAGCATTTCCACGCTGCATAACATTGATTAATTCACCAATCGCAAACATCGGCCAAATCATCATCCCAAGGTAAACGTTAAAGGAAACAAGTTCACCAAGCGTCAGCTTTGATTGGAATACTAAAAATGCTCCATATACAAGACCAATCAAATAACTAAGACCAACTAGCATCTTCACAGTTGGCTGAAACAGCGCATCAATTCTTGCTACTTTCATATTTTTTTCATATACATCTGTTCCTAACCTATGAAACCTTTCTTCATCCGCTTTTTCCTGTACATATGCACGAATCACACGCACGCCTGCAATCGATTCAAGCACTTTGTCATTCATATCTCCAAACGCATCTTGAGCAATTGTAAAGCGTTCATGTAACCTCTTCCCGTATATATTCATCGCATATGCCATAATCGGCAAAGGAAGAAGTGCCGCAATTGTAAGTTCCCAACTAATTGAAAATCCCATCATAAAAACAATCGTTAGCATATATAAACTAGAATCCACGAGTGTCAAAATCCCAAAACCAGCAGTCATAGAAATCGCCTTTAAATCATTTGTCGCCCTTGCCATTAAATCACCAGTACGATTTTTGTGATAAAAGGTCGGTGTCATTTTCAGCAAGTGCCCCATAAATTTTGAACGCATCGTTTTTTCAAGAACAAATGAACCACCAAATAATTGATGTTGCCATACATACGTGAGTATATATCCAACTATCGTCGTCACTACTAAAATCCAAATATACTTCATAATTACTTCGCTTGTTAAAGACCCTATTTTTATATGGTCAATTGTTAAGCCAATTACTTTTGGAGGAATTACCTCTACTACATTTACAATTAAAAGCGCGCCAATTGCGATACTGTACCGCTTCCAATGTTCTTTAAAAAACCATGTTAACTTTTGTAATACTGAAAACAATGAAATCTCTCCCTTCTCGATCTTGTTTCAGTTTATCTCTGTTATCCGCTATCAAAAGCCCCCCATTTTACACCAAGCCAACTATACTGTTTCACCATACCTTCTCACCCTCCATATTTTTCTTTATCGAAACCATACAAAGTATGGAAACAACCAAAAATAGAGACAAAAAAGCGCATACCGCCGCTTGACGATATGCGCAAAAACGCATAAAAGCGTACGTTACGAAATACGCAACGTACGCTTTTTTAAAGACAAAAAAGCACTATCTTTCCGTACGGGTTGCGTAATGATATGAATGTTCCACGCCATGTAATACCGCTAAGCCAGTCATATTTACAATTACAATCATCACGCACACCTCCTTCATTTATTTTCCATTTTTAATTTTATAACTTTATGAACTTTTCTGTCAATTGTTTTTTTATTATTTTATAAAACAAATTTTTATCACAAGAAATATAAAATACATACTCCCTTTCCCATACTCGAAAAAAATTATCTATTAATACTATTTATAAACCCTATATTTCACTTAAAAATACAGTAAACCCCTTTCAGAAAGGGCATACAAAATTAAAATCACATAAGAAATCGTTTTCATAAACATTTTGTTTGAAAAATATTCTCAAACCCCCTACAATCACCATATACTCACTCTTACAAGTTGCTATTTTAGGAGGACGAATCATGACAACGATAACTAGCAATACGTACAAATTTTATTTAAACGGTGAATGGAGAGAAAGCTCTTCTGGGCAAACAATTGATATTCCGTCACCATATTTACATGAAGTAATTGGACAAGTACAAGCGATTACTCGCGGGGAAGTTGACGAAGCAATTGCATCAGCAAAAGAAGCTCAAAAGGACTGGGCTGAAGCATCTCTTCAAGATCGTGCAAAATATTTATATAAATGGGCTGATGAGCTTGTAAATATGCAAGATGAAATTGCCGATATCGTAATGAAAGAAGTCGGTAAAGGTTATAAAGATGCGAAAAAAGAAGTTGTTCGTACAGCAGATCTTATTCGTTACACTGTAGACGAAGCATTACATATGCATGGCGAAAGCATGATGGGTGATAGCTTCCCTGGCGGATCTAAATCTAAACTTGCAATCGTTCAACGTGCACCACGTGGTGTCATTTTAGCAATCGCACCATTTAACTACCCTGTAAACTTATCTGCTGCAAAACTTGCACCAGCTCTTATTATGGGTAACGCTGTTATCTTTAAACCAGCAACACAAGGCGCAATTAGCGGTATTAAAATGGTTGAAGCACTTCATAAAGCAGGTCTTCCAAAAGGACTTGTAAATGTAGCAACTGGACGCGGTTCTGTTATCGGTGACTACTTAGTGGAACATCCTGGCGTAAATATGGTATCGTTCACAGGTGGTACAAACACAGGTGCTCACTTAGCGAAAAAAGCTGCTATGATTCCACTTGTATTAGAACTTGGCGGAAAAGACCCGGGTATCGTACGTGAAGATGCTGACCTAGAGGAAGCAGCAAAACATATCGTAAGCGGTGCATTCTCATACTCTGGTCAACGTTGTACTGCAATCAAACGCGTGCTTGTGCATGAAAATGTAGCAGACGAGCTTGTTAGCTTATTAAAAGATCAAGTGGCTGAATTAACTGTTGGTTCTCCAGAACAAGACAGCACAATCGTGCCATTAATCGATGATAAATCTGCTGATTTCGTTCAAGGTTTAGTTGACGATGCAGTAGAAAAAGGCGCAACAATCGTTATCGGTAACAAGCGCGAGCGTAACTTGATTTACCCAACATTAATTGACAATGTAACAGAAGATATGAAAGTTGCTTGGGAAGAGCCATTCGGTCCAATCCTTCCAATCATCCGCGTTTCTTCTGATGAGCAAGCAATTGAAATTGCGAACAAATCAGATTTCGGCTTACAAGCAAGTGTCTTCACAAAAGACATTAATAAAGCATTTGCAATTGCAAATAAAATCGATACTGGTTCTGTTCAAATTAACGGACGTACAGAGCGTGGCCCTGACCACTTCCCATTCATCGGCGTAAAAGGTTCTGGTATGGGAGCACAAGGTATTCGTAAGAGCCTTGAGTCTATGACACGTGAAAAAGTAACTGTATTAAACTTAATGTAACATTTTAGAAGCTAGTCTACCGCTGTAGATTAGCTTCTTTTTATATAAAGTGAAACTTTAATCAGTGGGGGTTTTCTTCATCCCCCACTGATTATCAGCCCTCACCAATCGGGCTTTTACGGGCAGTTGATCCCCCACCTATCTTCCTCGTTTCCCTCTGAATCTTGAGGTAGGGGTCTTACTGCCCGTTAATGCGGGATAAATACAAAATGAAAAACCGGGCAAAAACCATTCTTTTTAGGTGGGAAGAGAGCGTCCGGCCATGTATAGAAGCGGTCAGTGCTTTTTTTGGCCTCATGCAAAGTGAGAACAAAAGGAGAAAGCGAGTGGAGATTTCCTTTTATTTTCATAACCACGACTTAGGTGCTTGAAAATAAAAATGGATATATATGTTGGAAAATCAAGTTGGATATATATTCTTTCATTCACCTATTCACTTATCTCATATGCTTTAGGGCTACTATTCATTAACCAATCCATTACATTCCTAAATTTCGAAAAAGCTCCCTCTTCTTATAATGACAAATTCTTCACTATAGTCTGATTATTTCTATATCCATTGACGTATAAAAATACATTTGTTACCCTTAAATACGTTAATTTAATACATAAATCCTCATTCGTATCTCGGTGAGGTAGAGGTTGCAGTCATTAAGAGTATCATTTCAGGAGATGTAGTGGCATCGATGAATGAATGGGAAAGGAATGGTTGCCGAAGTAAGTAATGCCCACCATGCATTCTTGCTGGGTCTGCTATTTAATAAATGCAGAACTGTCACAAACAATTTGTTTGTGGAGAGCTATCGAGAGGTATGTCGTGGGTTTCCTATAAGATAGAAAGCACGTAGCGACAATGACACGTGCTTTTTTTGTTTTGTATGAAGCTTGCCTTTCTTCCTTTTCGGAAGACATACATATCTCCTCGCTTGACTTGGTTATACTAACTTTGGAGGTATTTTTTATGCAACAGAAAAAATGGGGCTTTTGGGTACTGACAGCATTTGTTGTCGGCAATATGGTTGGCGCTGGTATTTTCATGGTGCCAAGTACATTAGCACAAACAGCAAGCCCTCTCGGTGTTACTTTAGCTTGGTTAACAACAGGGTTTGGTGTTTTAATGCTAGCTCTTGTTTTCGGTAATTTAGCAATTCGTCGTCCTGATTTAACAACAGGACCACAAAGTCATGCATATGCTTTATTTTCATCACCAAAAAAGAAAAAAATGGCTGGATTCAGCATGGTTTGGGGCTACTGGGTCGCAAACTGGGCAAGTAATGTTGCTATTATTACATCTTTTGCAGGTTATTTATCACTCTTCTTCCCGATTATGAAAGATACACGCCTCTTATTTTCAATTGGCACTTTCGATGTGGAAGTTGGAAAACTCATTACATTCTCTATCTGTTCTCTCTTATTATGGGGAACACATATGATTTTAACAAACGGTGTAAACGGAGCTGGAAAATTAAACTTCTTAGCAACAACAACGAAGGTGACAGGATTCCTTCTATTCATCGTTGTTACTTTGTTTGCATTTCAAGCTTCAAAATTTGGACAATGGTACACACCAATGATTGATAAAGAAGGCGTGTCACACGGACTGCTTTCGCAAGTAAATTTAGCTGCTCTAACAACACTTTGGGCATTTATCGGTATTGAATCAGCCGTTCTTTTATCAAACCGTGCGAAATCACCAAAAACGGTAAAACATGCAACTGTTGCTGGCTTATTAATAACTGTTGCCATTTATTTAGGAATTACCATTTTAACAATGGGTGTTCTTCATATGGATAAACTACAAGCGTCTGAACGTCCATTAGCTGATGCATTAAATGCTGCAATGGGTCATGGCGGCGGGAAATTAATGGCCTTGCTTGCCCTTACTTCCCTATTCGGCTCGATCTTAGGCTGGATTTTATTAAGTTCAGAAGTACCGTATCAAGCGGCAAAAGAAGGATTCTTCCCTTCCTTCTTTGCAAAAACAAACAAAAAAGGAAGCCCGATTTATTCATTAAGACTGACAAATATTATGTCGCAAGTCTTCCTATTCTCAACGTTATCAGGGACAATTGCTGAGGCCTATACATTCGTTATTACTGTCTCAACTTTAGCTTACTTAATCCCTTATCTCGTTTCACCGATCTTTCAATTAAAACTGGTCGCAACTGGTGAGACATACAAAGACGAAATGGTTTCACGAATTATAGATGGTATTGTCGCAGTCATTGCTCTTTGCTATGCATTATGGGTGATTAAAACAGGAGCCTCAGATATCAAAACATTCCTTCTTGGAATTGGCTTATTTGTAATTGGCTTTGCCTTTTATCCATTAATGAATCGTGATCAAAAAAGAAATAAAGAAAATAAAAACGAGCAAATTGCTTAAAGCAATTTGCTCGTTTTTTATTTTGGTACAAGAAAGAAACCTTTATAATAGATAATAGAGGTGAAAAACATGTCAATTGAAACACTATGGAGCACTCGTTTTCAAAAACATATACAAAACAGTCTCACATATTTTTTCCGTATGATTAGTGGTTTATTATATAGCTTCATCTTTATTTCATGCATAGGCGCATATTATTATGCGCAGTTTCTTAAAACATCTCCTTCTAAAGGAATCGCATTATTACTCATCATAACTGTGCTTACAATCATGATAACGCGATGTAAGGTCCGCACGTTTATCCAAAAACCTGACGCTGTCTATTTACTGGCACTTGAAGAGAAATTAACATCTTATTTCAGACAATCTCTTCTCTATAATTATGTCATTCAGTTATTTCCATTGCTATTTACGTTTCTAATCATTACACCGCTGGCAATGCAAACATTACAGACAACCGTTCCATTCTTATGTACGATCTTTTTCATTTTAATGTTACTAAAAGGTTGGAACCTATATATCAATTGGATATGGCGTGATCAATATAATGGCCAAATCTGGTTGATCATTCGATTGACTTGTAATGCACTCATTCTTTATATGCTCTTTCAGTCCGTATCAGTCGTTCTATTAGGTGCTGTTCTCTTGCTTCCAGCCTTGATACTTATTTATACAGTAAAACAACCAACAAAACGAATTGGATGGGAATATATCATTGAGCAAGAAGAAAAAATGGACATGCACTTTTACCAATTTGCCAACTTTTTCACCGATGTTCCGCAGCTAAAAAAACAAGTAAAACAAAGAAAATGGCTTACAAATTGGCTAGAACCTATCTTACATAAAAAACAATCTACTTTTTTATATTTGAACACTTTATCATTCTTACGTGCAAATGATTATTTTGGTATATATGTGCGATTAACTATTCTCGGTTCTTTCATTTTATATTTCGTACCAAATGTATTTACAAAGGGCGCTATTACTTGTTGTCTCTTATACATGACTTCTATGCAATTGCGTTCCTTATGGAAATATTTTTTGGGAAATAATATTGTAGCATTATATCCGATTTCATTTGAAGAAAGAGTACACCAATTTCTCACTCTTGTATTTTCATTAGCAATCGTTCAGCTAGCGGTATTTTCTACTATTTTATTCGCTTCGCTACTGGAGTTTTTGCCTGTTCTTTCAACTGTTATAGTGAGCATACTTCTTATCAAGTTTATTATCGTTCCAAAAACAAAAAAACGAATTTCTTCTTTTGGAATTTAAATTAGGGACTTAACAGCTTGTTAGTCATTTAGAATCATGATTTATACTTCTTTTATTTTAAAAATTAAAAGAGAGCATTTGAATGTGCTCTCTTTCTTTGCATGAGTAACAATAGATAATTTTATCCGCTCATTGATTAATTGCTTTCCAATAAGAGTATACAGCTGCTTTCGCTTGCATCAATTTCACAAGCTATTCCTTTCACCTATTTCTCCTTGTGGTAAACTACTTCTCCTTGCAAAACTGTCATTAAAACTTTTGCATCGGGAATCTTATCCTTACTCATTTCAGTTATATCCTCATCAAGTACAATCATATCAGCAGATTTACCTACTTCAATAGAACCAGTTATATGATCAAGTCCTAATGATTTGGCAGGCTTAATTGTATAAGCATCAATAGCTGCGTATACATCAGGTAAACCTTTTTCACCAATGCTTAGTGAATTCGAAATAGTGACAAGTGGATTCAGTTCATTTACATCCCAATCGCTACTAAGCGATACATTTGCTCCTGTTTCCCAAATTCGTCCTAACGGCATAATTCGTTTCATCTGTTGATCTGAAAAATACATACTTGCCCAGCTTTGCTTAGGATCTTCCGCAAAATCATGCCCTACTTGAAAATCCGCACTAATACCTAAATCCGCAAAACGGTTAATATCACTATCTTCTACCATTTCCACGTGCGTGAGCGTATAAGGCTGTTTTGCTCCTTCTTTTTTCGCTGCTTCAATTGCATTTAAACTCTCTCTTGCTCCACCGTCTCCAATTGTATGAATCAGTGCACCATAACCAATTTTATCGAGTTCGGTCAACCACCATTTCATTTTCTGCTCTGGAATATAGTTCAAACCATATGGAGTTCCTTTAAACCACTCAAATTTATATTTTTCCAGTGTTTTAGCTGTGCTGTTGATGCTAATTCCATCACTATACATTTTCACTTGATTAATAAGCATTCGAGACGATGAATCATCACGCTTAATTTTTTTGAAATACTCAATTTGTTCTGCTTCATTTAAATTTGGATACACCCACGGACGAAGTACTACTCGTGATGTTAACTTTTTCTCATCATAAACTTTATTCCAGACATCTAACCAACCTCGTTTCCAATATAGACGTCCATCACCAACTGTAGTAATACCATTCTTGGCAACTTCATCTAAACCATCCAACAAACCTTCGTAATTTTTTTCAAACAGATTTGGTTGGGAACTCCATGCTTTTTCCATCACAATATCACCAGCTGAGTCATAAAGAATACCAAAAGGCTCTCCTGTTTCCGGGTCCCGAATAATTCTTCCCCCTTGCGGATCTTTCGTCTCTTTATTCATTCCAGCCAACTCCATTGCTTTAGAGTTAACCCATACAGAATGAGCGGTTCTTTCCATAATTACTACAGGATTATTGGGAAACAGCTCATCAAGGAGTTGTAATGGCGTTTGCTCTTCTGATTCTTCGTCCATATCTTTTAACAAACTCTCCAAACTAAATCCTGATCCGCTTATCCATTCCCCTTCTTTTACATCTTTTTGGCAAGCCTTTAAATGCGAACGTTGGTCTTGTAATGAAGCATCCGGTGACACACTACAATCCCCTGCCGCTGGTGATTTTGCTTCAAATATATGATTATGATTGTCCACAAAACCAGGAAGGACGGAACGCCCTTGTAGATCTATGACTTTCGTATCTTTATCTATAAATTCTTCTACATCCTTGTTGGAACCAACGAATGTAATTTTACCACCTTTAATGGCTACAGCTTCTGCCATATCTTGTTTTTGATTAGAAGTATAGATTGCGCCACTTTTAAATACTACATTGTCTGGCAAATTGCTAGGAAGGACAGTACTATTTTGCTTGGCTCCTCCTACTTCAGGCGTACATGCTGAAATCAATATCATATTAAAAATCAGGCAAATGGCCATTATTGCTTTCTTCGGAATTCTTTTCATACTTTTGCTCCTTGTATTAAGATAAACTGCTTTTGAAAATAGAATAGACGTTAACATAGTGTCAAGGTCAACTCGTATTGTTGTTACATTTTAATAACTGAAAAACAACGTCACTTCCAATTAAAAAAATCTAAAATGGAAAATTGATCCTCTCGGTTTTTCATTCTTTTGAATTTTTGAGGTAACAAATGAATGGGACAATACCATGTTAAACAATTCATTGCGCCTCCCATTGTTGATATATCTCCTACATGAACTGGAATTGCTTGTTTATTAGTATGTTTTTGGATGTATTGTAAGACTTCCTGATCTTTAGTTAATCCAAACCTAGGAACATAGAGAGCATCTCTTGTTTCTAATATATTTATATATAAACCTTTGGCTGATGCTATCTCTTGATCATATTGCCCTTTCTCTGTATAGGAAGAAGGAACAACTACAAATTCAGCTTCTGGCATCTGTTCTTGAATAATTTCTTGAATGCTATGCCTAAATTCGGAATCTCCTAGAAAGTCACTAATAAACATGGTATGTTCATCAATAAATTTAATCATACCGTCTGCATGCGCAAGTACATCTCCTGGTTCAGAAGGAATGATAATAACACGACTGACATCTAAATCCCATTCCAGTTGCTCGATAATTTCTTTTTCTGTCCAATCATAATTATCGTCAAGTATACGATCCGTTAGTATAATTGTATCTTTTTTATTCCAAATGAGATTACCGCCATCTAGTATCAATGGAGAAGTAATGTATTCAAAGTCATTTTTCTTCAGCCATTTATTGAATTGTTGATTTAAATATCGACTTTGACTTTCAGGTAAGTAATCTGGTTGGTATTTAAATTTAACGAGGTGATTGGTTACAACTGGTGCAACGTCTCTCAACCAAATGTCATCATACTCAAAAAAGTTTGTATCAAAGTCTTGTTCTTCAACAGTTAAAGATATAAGTTGATCGGTACATGCTTTATTTTCATTTAGGTTCTCATTAAAATAAATAAGATCTTCATGAAATGGTCGATAATATTGATTCGATTTATCTGGTATTACAGTAAAAATAATTCCATTGTGCATTTGATTCATATTGTTTACCTCACTATTTTCAAGGTTATTGAGTAACTGATTGAAACAAGTCATTATCAAGATACAGTGAAACTTTAAGCAATGGAGAATTTCTTCATCCCCACCTAATTTCTTTTAGACGGATTCTTACTGCCCGCAAATGGCTGGATACATACAGCTATTCCTCAATTCTATTCTCTTATAGTTATATATTTTAGAAACGTGCACATTTCATGAGTGAAGTATAGCACGAAGAAATATTATATATTTATATAAAAAATATAAAGCCATGGTTAAGCGATAAATTCGCTCTTGACAAGATTTTTATAATGATTTTTTTATTTATTACCTAAATGAGGAGAATTGGATAAGCGTAATGTACTTGATTGTCGGCACCGCCGCCATCATCGGTGGGGGTACTGGTGGATTGTTATCTGATCGCATTGGTCCTAAGAAAACAATAATTAGTGTGATTTCTGTATTTGCAGTATCAATTTTCATTCTTCCTTTTACAACATTCAATACACCACTTTTCCTTATTATTATGGTGATTTGGAGCATGCTAAGCTGGGCTCTTCAACCAGCTATTCAAAGCTATTTTATCCTATCTGCTCCTGATACATCGGACATTCAGCAAAGCCTAAACAACTCAGCCGCTCATGTAGGAATGGCACTCGGTTCAACAATTGGCGGTATTATAATTAAACATTCCAGTGTTGAGATGAATGCTGTAGCAGGTGGCGTACTGGTGCTAGCGGCCTTATTTGTTGGACTTGCGTCTATACGGAACAAAAAAACAAAAACAACATCAAAAGCGGTATAATCTTATTATGAGGTACTGTCTATGACATTTGCAGCAGGCATTGGAGTACATCTCCAGTGGATGTCAATGAGCACAAGAGCGACTTTGTTCTTGTATTGATTAACATTGGCTGTAATACATGCCTCCATTATTGTACAAACAAGAAATGACGTTTATATGTATAGGCTTATGAAACTAGCCTAGTATAAGCAATTAGCCAACCGGTTTGGGCTTACACACATGATATGTATAGCGAAAGGAGAATGACAATGACTTTAAAGCTTAACGATGCCATCTATGGCGAATTTGAGATGGACGGTGTCCTGTTAGAACTTATTTGTAGCGAACCAATGCAACGATTAAAAGGGATTTACCAAGGAGGAGCTAGCTATCTTGTAAATTCAAATTGGGACAACACAAGGTACGACCATTCCATTGGCACGATGTTACTTGTGAATAAACTCGGAGGCTCATTGGAAGAGCAAGTGGCAGCTTTATTACATGATGTCTCACATACAGCATTTTCCCATGTTATTGATTATGTCCTAGGGCATAAAGAAGAAAATTACCACGAAACGATTTATGAACAAATCGTTGCTCGATCGTCAATCCCTGGAATTTTGGCGAAAGCTGGATTGGACTGGGAAAGCATTTTGCTTGATGATAGTCAATGGACTTTACTGGAACAACCAGCCCCACAATTATGCGCAGATCGTGTTGATTATACATTGCGTGACTTATATGCTTACGGTCATATAACATTACAAGAAGTGCATCGTTTTTTAGACCAACTTGTGACTCTAGACGGAAAAATGGTTTGCAGCGACCAATCAGCGGCGGAATGGTTTGTGAGCACATATTATAAAGAGGTTATTGGGCTTTTTATGAACCCGCTTAATATGTTTGGAAATGATCAACTTGCAAAAACATTAAGGCTCGCTTTGCAAAAAGATGTGTTAACTATAGAAGATTTTCTGAAAGAAGATGAGGATGTAATTCGCTTGTTAAAGGACTCTGGCGATAGTAGCATTGCTGCTATGCTACATACGTTGTTTAACAGTAAAGTAGAGAAAGGAACGCCATCTTGTTTTGACGTCCATCAAACAACAAAACAGCGCCTAATTGACCCACTTGTTATCGTTTCAGGTCAACCTGTTCCCGTATCCAACTTGTCTGCTAGTACCAAGGCGTTGACAGAACAAGCAAAGCAAACAATAGAAAAAGGCGTCTATATAAAAATTTGCTCTCGACCATGAGTGAATCAAATACTAGCTTATAACTTAAATAAACATTGCATTGTTTCTAAATGACACAGTGCAATGTTTATTTTTAACTACTTGCAAATTTTTAAAATAGCAAAAAAAGATGCATTCCTCATACTAAACATCGTGTCCTCTTTTTATTATCCAATACACTTTTCCTAATTTCTAATCACTTTTTTAGGCATTTCTCATATAGTAAAAATGACTAGTAACTTCCTGATCGTATGACAAAATGTTTGATCACATATATAAAAGATGGGAGCCCGCCTATGAACAACAAGCAAACTTCAACGCCCCCAAATCACTCCGAGGAAAACAAAAGAGAAATTAGCTTGCAAACATTAAGGGTCATTGGACTCATTGTATTAATTAGTGGCTATATCCTTGTTGCTCTCTCTGAAGTAGGTGAACTGAAAAATCTTTTAATGAATCCTCGCGCTAACAATACATTAGCTGAAGAAGATGTTTTTTAGAAAAAAAATGCTATATAAAAAGCGAATCATTATACTAACGATTCGCTTTTTGTATATTTCCTTATCCTATATGAGGTATATTTTCTTCACGATATTCATTCCTTCTGATCGCTTTCATAAATAATACAATACTGCTTACACCAATCAAGAAATAAACAAGACTCATTCCCCACGATGCAATGAATGAACCGAGCATAACCCCTAATGCTCCATTCATTTTTGCCACTTGAAAGACCATTCCATTAATCGCCATATAGGAACTTCTCGCATTATCTGGTACCATGTCTGCCATAATAGATTGCCGAACTGGCACATACATCATCTCTCCAACTGTTTGAAAAAGCCCCGCTAATAATAAGATCCACAAGCTATTGCTTGCTCCAAGTATTGTAAATCCAATTGTATAAATGAACAAGCCGACATATAACAGTTTTAAATCATTAAAACGCTTCGTCATTTTAATAACAAGAGCTGAAAATAAAACAATCAAAATTGTATTCTCCGCAGAAATCCAACTTAGCATGCGGATACCGGTTAAATTAAAAGTGATATGATTTCCAAATGCAAACTGCACCGTCTCAAATTCCTCTTGCAAACGTACACCTAAATAATTATTAAGCTGAAATTCTAACGATAATGTACATATGCTCGCTAAACAGAATATCAAAAATGGCCGGTCTGTCATCACGACCTTGTAGCTTTCTACCATTTCTTTTAACACATGTTTCTGTTTTGTTTTTTGCCGAGTGACATATACTTCTTCCATATATACAGTAATCAAATATAATGTCAGCAGTGCGACCGCTGTTAATAATACAAATAGTTGAAAACGGTAATGTTCAAATAATAATCCCCCAAAGATTGCTCCAATCGCAATAGACAAGTTGATTGCCCAATAATTGATACTATACATGACCTTTCGATTCTCAGGTGTACTCACATCAATTAGCATTGCCTCTGTTGCTGGGTTCATAAGTCCTGAACCAAGACTATTCGTTAACATAAAAATGAAAGTTAACCAAGGTAAATCTACATAATCTGAATTTGCAATTCCCATACAAGCAATTGAAACAACTTGTATCACTTGCCCTATAATCATGACCTTTTTTCGTCCTAATCGATCTCCAATATAGCCTCCATAAAGGCCAATAATCAGTGCTGCCAATACATTTATTAGTAATAAAACACCTGCAAGGACACTGCCTAGCTTTACTGAAAAATAAATTGCCATAAACGGGAAAATCATTGTTGATACCGTACGTGTTAAAAATGATGTTATAATTCTAATTTTTATATTTCGATGCATACTCCAAAATCCCATTGTTTCTCTCCCCCCTTATGTGTATTCATTTTACTTTGAAAAAGTGGAAGAAAAAGGTTAGAATATTCTAAAGAATTTCCCCTTTTAGAAAGAAGGAGTCGTTTAAACATGAAAGTGATGGACTACTATATTCAGCTGCGATTACATGCTCCAGAAAAACAGTACATGCAAAATAGCTTACAAGAATTGGCCGATATTTTATATTGCAGTACAAAAAACGTGAAAATTTTACTTAGAAAAATGACTGAAGAAAAATTAATTACGTGGACAGCAGGACGAGGACGTGGAAATAAAAGTAAGATTCTCTTTCTCCATACCATTTCAGAAGTGGTTATTCCTTATGCTGAGTCTCTTTTACAACAAGATAAGTTAAAGGAAGTCTTTCTTCTTTTAAAACAACCATTTTCTGCTGCTCTTCGAAAAAAACTAGAAGACAAACTACAAGAACAATTTGGATACCAACCTTTAAACGATATGTATGACGTGCTAAAGATACCTTGTTCACGAAAAATATTACCGCTTGATCCAGCCTTTGCAGCTGTCACAACAGAGAGTCATCTCATTCGCCAAATTTTCGATACATTAGTTCATTACAACTACGCCACAGAAGAAATCGAGCCGCATCTCGCTCATGCATGGGAGGTTAGTAAGGATCAACTTACATGGACTTTTTATTTACGAAAAGGAATCCAGTTTCATCATGGAACAACTTTATCTTCCAAAGATGTGCAATTTTCATTTGAAAGACTACGCTGTGTACAATCTCCCTATGCCTGGCTAACTAAAGAGATTGTACAGATTGAAACACCATCACCGTTACAAATCCGCTTTCACTTACAAAAGCCAAATTTGTTTTTCCTGCGTTATGTAAGTTCGATGCAATTAGCCATTCTACCTCATGATGCAGAAGTGCAAAATCACCATTATATCGGTACAGGAGCTTTTACATTACATTGTTATGATGAAGATCAAGTGATATTAGAAGCATTTCCTGATTATTTTAAAGAACGCGCTTTAGTTGATCGTATCGAGTTTTGGCGTATTCCAGAACATGCACAAATACATAAACATTGTGAAATTCCAAATAATAAAAATGAAAAAGAACATGAGGTACAAATAGAAGAAACTGGATGTATATATGCTGCATTTAACTTTACAAAACCCGGTCCACATCATGATATTTATTTTCGAAAAGCTTGGAGAGAACTATATGATGTTGAATCTATCATTCGTGATTTAAAAGGTATGCGAACTATCACTGCATCCAGTTTCTTTCCAAATCAAAGCCGCGCAACAATGAAACAATCCTATTCTTTATGCAAAGCAAAGGAATACTTGCAAAAGAGTCCATATCAAGGTGAAACGATACACATTTATTTTTTCTCTTTTAAAGATAGTGCTCATGATGCCATTTGGCTAAAAGAACGTTGCCAGGACTTAGGCATACAAGTGGAACTACACCCTTTCCCAGTCTCAAATTACTCGGATCGTTCTATTGATCAAAACGCCGATATTATTTTAATGGGAGAAGTTTTTGATTCTGATTTAGAAATCGCCTTTTTAAATGTATTCAAAAATAAAAGCTGTTTTATCAATCGTTTTATGCACCCTCACTATCAAAAACAGATCGATTGTTTACTAGATACATTCTTAGCAGAAGAAAATAAAAAAAAGCGTTATGAACTTATGTATGAAATTGAAGAGTTTCTTCAAGCGGAATATATTATTCTATTTAATTATCATGTTTTGAAAAAGAAAATATATCCATCTTCCCTAAAGAACGTAGCCATTGATTCTTTTGGCTGGACAGATTTTTCGAAGTTATGGATTCATCCCACTCCATCAACTTAGTGAATCTTCTCCTCTAAATTCACATCCTTTAGAGGAGAAGTTTTAACTAATATACTTAATCATCGCAACTTCATCACAACAATCAAATTTCGGACAATGCCGACAATCAACCCACACCTTTTCAGGTAGCGATTCCCTATTAACAAAATCAAATCCACATTTTTGAAAAAATGTCGTTTGATACGTTAAAGAAATGACCCTTTTCACATTTATTTTAGAAGCTTCACTTATTACATGATTGACTAACATGCGTCCCAATCCTTTACCTGCATATGTATCCGATACAACTAATGACCGTATTTCCGCAAGATCTTTACCTAAAACATGCAAACCAGCGACTCCTAAAATTTTCTCTTCTTCTTTCACAACATACAAACACTGTAAGTACTGGTAAAGAGACAAAAGTGAACGCGGTAGAACAACCCCCTCTTTCGAATATATTTCTATCAAGTTATATATATCTTTCACATCACTTGTAATTGCGTTAGAAATTTGCATAATTGGTCTCCTTATATTAAATATTTATAACTTTAAATGTATATTAATTCATAAATTTATATAATAATACACCCACTCTGCAATCGCGTCAATTATTATTCTGAATTTTTCATATAAAAATAAAGACCGATTTTTCTTATGATACGAAGTTTGAAATTTTAAACAATGCACAACAAAAAACCTCGAAAACAAAGGAGGGCCTCCTCTCTTTTTCTCCTTTTGTTTTCACATGGCATGGGGCTAAAAAAGATCTGACCGCTTCTATGCTCGGCCGGACCCTCTCTTCCCCAAAAAAGAATGGTTCTAAATCTTATTCCCCCAATTCCCGTATCGGCAATACCGTAGAAGATTTAATCTCCCTTAGCGCTAAACTCGTCTGTATTCGTGTAATCCCAAGCTTATTTAACTTTCTAATAAAACGCTCAAGTTCTTTCCGGTCTCTATTTGCGACCTTTAACAAGTAATCATACTCCCCTGTTAAACAATGACACTCTAATACTTCAGGCATAGACTCCAATTCTCGTTCTAACACTTCAAGTTTTTCAGATTGATGAATATTTGTACTCATAAAAATAAAACATAATAAATCAAATCCAAGCTTTTCTTGATTTAAAATCGCAACTTGTTTATCAATGAAACCTTCCCCTTCTAGCCTTTTTATTCGTGCATGCATCGCAGCCGGTGATAAATTAACCCGACGTGCAAGTTCAGCATTACTCACTTGTGACTCCTTTTGTAAAATATCTAAAATTTGTACGTCCAAATCATCTAATACTTTAATAACAGACGACTCCATAAAAATCCCCCTTTTTCTTACCGACGATTCTTCGAAAAAATGCATAACAACACTAGTTAAACCAAATGAAATTTTGGAATTATAACCTAAAACAAAATATTTTATTGAATTTTCATCATTATACAAAAGAATATATTAGATAACAAAGAAAAATGCTAAAATTATTTACAATTCACATAATATAAATCCATTTTGGGTTTTCAACACATAAATTCCTGCTATGAAAACAAAACAGGACCTGCTCTCGTTTTCTCTTTTTGTTTTTACTCGGCATGGGGCCAAAAAAGGATCTGACCGCTTCTACGCACGGCTAGATCCTCTCTCCCATCTAAAAAGAAAGAGGTTTTTACACACTACTAAAAGGAGTCACAAGCTATGCCATATTTTTATATCTTTTTACTACTGCTAACAAGCTTACTATGGGGAGGAAACTTTGTCGTTGGAAAATCACTTGTAGACCATGCTTCTCCAATGACGCTTACAAGTTTAAGGTGGATGATTGCGATTGTTTGCCTCTTACCAATTGTTTGGTTTAAAGAAAAGAAACTTCTCCCGCCGCGTGCCGCAATTCTACCCTTACTACTTATGGGAATCACCGGCGTTGTTCTCTTTAACATTTTTCAGTTTTTAGCATTAGAACACACATCAGCAACAAACGTTGGACTCATTTCTACACTAAATGCAATTTCAATCGCATTATTTTCGTCTTTATTCTTAAAAGAAAAAATAAATGGACTTCAAATTCTTTCTATGATTCTTTCTTTTTTCGGCGTTCTTCTCGTTCTTTCAAAAGGAAATATTGCGCTTTTATTTTCATTACATTTTAACAGCGGAGATTTATGGATGATTGCGGCGGTTTGCATTTGGGGCATTTATTCTGTTTGTAGTAAATGGGCAACAAAAACGGCCTCGCCAATGATGGCCACTTTATATTCTGGAATTTTCGGTGTCATCATATTACTTCCATTTAACATACCAAGCTTTACTGTTTCCCATATCAATGCTTCATTTATTACTTCACTACTATACACAGGATTAATTTCAACTGTGGTTTGTATGGTATTTTGGAATATTGGTGTTCAAAAATTAGGGGCAACCACGTCAGGTATCTTCCTAAATTTCAATCCAATTTTCACCGCTATTTTAGCGTTTTTATTCTTAGGCGAAGAGTTAACGTGGGTACAAATTTTAGGAACTGTCATTGTCGTTACTGGTTGTTATTTATTTTCTCATTTTAAAACAGCGATTGTACAACCGAGTACAAATTTAGCACGTAGTCACTAACAAAAAAATCGTCGATATCATATTATCGACGATTTTTTACTATTTTTCAGATATAAGTTGAAACTTCTGCCCCGCTCCTACATAAGACAATAATGACAGATCCTCTTCAATCACGCTCCCAATTACGTTCACCTTTTCATCCTCAGGTAAATCATTAATTGTAATTTGCATCTCTCCGGCATATCGACCATATAGTACGTTATCGATTGTAATCGATCCTACTCTTCTTTCTACTGTATTCATCGGCTGTAAAACTAAAGAGGATTCTTCTCTTGATTCCACAGAACGAATGACATCACGTGCCGGATCGAACCGGTTCGTATGTACCCGCTCTACTTTTTCTAATACTTGCCCTCTTCTACAAGCGGTTTATACCGAATCGGAATGATTCCTTCTTTCACACTAGAAATCTCACTTATACTATACACCGCTGTACTTATATCTCCAATTAACACTTTATCAACGAAGCAATCTTGCACAAGTTCCAAATATGCCTCAAGTGGACGCATATACCGATGCTTTTCTAATGTAGGAAGTCCTTCATATAGCGGCCCTCTTTTTTCACAATCACCTGGAATAAATGCCATTGTCTTTATTCTGCATTCATGCAAAAATTGATTTTGTTTTTGCAAAAATGATTTAGCTAGCCCTGTTTCTGGACGTGGATAAAAATTATGCCAAGCTTCTACATGTTCTACTTTCACATGTTCCTTAAGAAGCTCATTCCAAAATGATTCAGTAATTGTACTCGCATTTAAAGCAATCTTCATTTTATGTGATACGTGCGCAATTTGTTTCGGAGCTATCCCATAGTCCATGCGTAAACCAGTTATTCCCCACTCTAATAACCGTTCTACATTTTCATACGTAAGCCCTAAATGTTGCAGTGACTTTGGTGAAACGTCTACCATCAGTTTCATTTCATATTTTTTTGCTTGCTTTCCAAGTATTTGTATTAACTCTTTATACGTTCTAGGGTCATCTTCTGGAATATGAAGAGACGTGAAAATAGAAGAAAAGCCGTACTCTCTCACCGTCTCCAACCATTTTTCCTGCTCCTCCATTCGATCTTTTGAAAGATATATAGAAACTCCGATCATCGTTATCTCTCCTTCCATAAAAAAAGAGAAAGGAATCCCTTTCTCTATATATATAAATCCAATTTGATTTTCCAACATATCAATTGCGGCTATGAAAACCAAAAAGAGACTTCCACTCATTTTCTCCTTCTGTTTTCACATGGCATGGGGCTAAAAAAGGAACTGACCGCTTCTATCCATCTGCGGATCCTCTCCACCACCTAAAAGGAATGGTTTTATGTTGGTTTTTCAATCCGTATTTATATGTTCTCCGCCATTTCTTCTTTAAATCCAAAGAAATACGTAAAGATAAAACCAAATACATAAGCAATTACAAGACCAAGAAAATATAGTAAATATTTATTATCAGCAATTAATGGAAGTAATGAAAGTCCCGATACACCAATCCCTAATGAAGCCGTTTTCATAATTGCTTGAAATGCCCCGCCAACAGCTGCTCCTAAGCAAGCTGTAATAAATGGTTTACCAAGTGGTAATGTAACACCGTATAGTAAAGGCTCACCAATTCCTAAGAACCCAACCGGTAGTGCTCCTTTAATTACATTGCGAAGACGTTTGTTTTTTGTTTTTACAAAAATCGCAATAGCTGCGCCTACTTGTCCAGCTCCTGCCATTGCTAAAACAGTTAATAATGGAGTTACATGGGTTTGATTAATAAACTCCATATGAATTGGTGTTAAACCATGATGCAGCCCTACCATAACAAGTGGTAAAAATGTTCCTGCAAGCACTGCTCCTGCAAATGCTCCACCAACATTTAAAATAGCGTTAATACCATTTGTAATTCCGTCAGATAATAAACCAGCCACTGGCTGAATTGCTAACATCGTTACTAAACTTACAACTAATACGGTAATAAGCGGAGTCACAATAATATCAACTGCATTTGGTACTGCTTTTCGCACTTGTCTTTCCACAACAACCATAAGCCAAGCCGCAAAAATGACAGCAAATAATCCACCGCGCCCTGGCACCATTGCTTCACCAAATATTTTCACATTTGCCATAGCCGGGTTGAAGATTAAAATACCCGCAATAGCACCAAGTACTGGAGTTCCCCCAAACTCTTTTGCTGTATTCCATCCGACTAGAATACCTAAGAAAGTAAATATACCGCCGCCAATTAACAGTAACATCTGTAGCCATGTTGCATTGGGATCTGCCCCTGCATTTTTCGCAAAGTTGGCAACACCATTAATAATTCCTGATGCGACAAGACCTGGAATTAATGGAATGAAAATATTACCGATTTTTCGCAATAGATTTTTAACAGGCGTATTATTTTTCTTCTTAATTGCTGCTTTCATATCTTGACCACGCTCTTCAAGAGGTTGTTCAGCAACCTCACCCATTCGTAATCCCGTTAAGCCTTCCATTTCCGCAGCTACTTTATTCACAGTTCCTGGCCCAACTACAACTTGCAATGTTTCATCTTCAATCACACCCATGACACCGTCTACTTTTTTCAAAAGTTCCATATTCACTTTACTGTCATCATGAAGTGTTAAACGTAGACGCGTCATACAATGAGCAATACCAAGAATATTTTTTATACCCCCGAGTTGCTCCGTAATTTCATTTGCCATCCTCTGTTCTTTCTTCATTACAAAATCCCCCTCCCTATTTTTTTTACAATGCCTTTTTCACAAATCCTTTCGCATCTTTTAATTTTCCAAGTGCTTCCCCATATTCGCACTGCAGTAGTATCATAACAATCGCAGCTTTTACATTACGATCTGCTTTCTCATAATATGCTTCTGCTTCCTTGTACGCCGCCCCTGTCGCTTCCATAATAATTCGCTTAGAGCGTTCGACTAACTTTTCATTTGTTGATTGCACATCAACCATTAAATTTTTATAAACCTTTCCTACGCCAATCATAGAAGCAGTTGAAATCATATTCAGCACTAATTTCTGCGCCGTTCCAGCCTTTAAACGAGTAGAACCTGTTAACACCTCTGCACCTGTTTCTACTTCTACGCTAATTTTTGCAAATTTACTTATTTCTGCTCCTTTATTACATGAAATGCTAGCTGTACTTGCTCCGGCAGCACTTGCATACTTTAATCCACCAATTACATAAGGTGTTCTGCCACTTGCAGCAATTCCAATAACAGTGTCCTTATCATTTAACCCAATACTCTTTAAATCTTCTACCGCAAGATCCTCTCGATCTTCAGCACCTTCTACCGCTTTAGTGAACGCTTTCAATCCACCTGCGATAAATCCTTGTACCTGTTTCTCATCTGTTCCAAATGTTGGCGGACACTCGACAGCATCTAAAATTCCTAAACGCCCGCTTGTACCGGCACCAATATATACTAACCGCCCACCATTTTGAAAGGATGAAACAACACTTCGAACAATTTTTTCAATTTGATCGATTTCATTTTCGACCGCTACAGCCACTTTATAATCTTCTCGATTCATCGTTTGTAAAATCTCTTTTATGCTCATCTCATCTAGGTTCATCGTATTTTCATTTCGGTGTTCTGTTGATAAATTTTCTAGCATATTCTCACCCTCTTTGAAATTTTATTTCACACTTTTATTATATCTATACGAAACTAAAAATCAATATTAATATCATATTTTATGAAATGTAATTTCTTTTTATAACAACTTTGTGTCTATTCATGCAGAAAGTAAAAAGAAGATCACAACCTACTATATAGGTGATGATCTCCTTTTTAAATTTCCATATATTAATAAATTTTCTATGACTTACATCTTTTTTATGGCATTGGGTGTTCAAAATAACTAAGAATCGCAAAGGTATATAACCCAATTAACACCAAAGCACAAACACCAAATAGCATTACCGCTATGGTGCTTTTCTCTTGTCTAAACCCAATAATAGCAAGAGCAATAGAAATCCACATTGAACTCTTAAATATAGTGAATATGTTTGGGCTTACATATCGACTTAACCAAGTTACGAAGCTTATGTATCCAAAAAAGGCGATTGAACTACCCCCACTTACCGTCTAATGACGCTTGAAGTGGGGGGATTCTTATAATCTTCGATCATTTTCGAAAACCTAAGAACCCCATACGTTCAACGATATGAGTTAACTATACAAGAATCAAGAAGTGTTCATACCGAACTTCATTGAATAGGAGCAAACATACACACCTATCAAAGAAAACCTCTTTCTTTCGTATAGAATAGAGCCTAACAGACACGTTGTAATGCATCTATTCCTTAAACATAGAGGCTGTTGCTCAATAGCCCGCCATCTGCTCTGGTGACGTGAATAAGGGTATAGTACAAGTGTCCGGGAATATATTAGGACAGTTTCATGATCAATTTAGCTTCGGATTCTGGCATTTCATCCATATGAATCTGTTTTCCAGTGAATAATTTGTAAAACAGATGTGTACGAATATCTAATAATTTATGTAGCTCATGCCATTGGCTCCAATGATGTGCGTTTTGATTTTTTATATATGTATGGAGTGTCGTTGGCACTTTTTCTTTAAATCCTAATCCCCGGCGGCCAATTGTAAGTGCCGCGGACTGGTGAATAGAGATACCTAGTTTTCGCATATATTTCATTTTTCCAGAGATAGATGTGTAAGCAGGGTTCACTTGAAAGACCGCCACACCCATTTTATCCGCACGGTTCACGATAGCACTTGTCATTTTCTGATACGCAAACATACTCTTCATACGGTTCGCTTTCTTACTTCCGTAACGATCACCTGTCTTCGATTTCGTGGTATCGAGTTTTTCCATCACAATCGGTTTGTCATATTGCATTGCCAAATCCACTAAGCGAATCGCTTCCGCTTCGATGATCTTTGTGACTTGCCCTGCTGATTTACCTAGAACAGAAAAATGAAGAGAACCACTCCCTTTATAATTGCCATCCTTTGTTACATTCGCCCATGCAAAATGGTCAAGGTTGCAATCGACACCAATTACACCATCCGACTTACTGTAATTTGTATTTGGGTTTTCTTGCACATCGACTAAACACTTCACAATATAATAATCTCCATGGTCTTCCACGGACCACGCAATTGGTTTCCCATGTACTTTTTTGTTCTTACATTGCAATTGGTTCGTAACAGCTTCTTCGACTCTTTCTTGCCCATATGGGAACGTAACGGAAGGGAATACAATCGGTTTCCCTGCACTTGTTGTCATCCACAACTCTTGATTCTTTGCGCTGTACTGGAATACAAAGTTACCATGTTTCGCATCTTTACGACCGGATACAATCAATTGCTTGTTCCGAGCACGGGAAAACAACGTTTTCCATTTGTCGTGGTTCTGCATCATTTCATCCTTTGTAAATTGAGAACGGAACAGTTTTTTGCTCCCAAACACCACACTCGGAATATGTGCTTGATAAGATACGAGTTTCTGTTCTAAACGGAATTGTCGGTGCATCAAACGACCAATTTTCGCTTTCGTCCATTTGATTTGCACATCGATATATTGATGCTCAAACAAATATTCACTGAACCAAATCAAAGTATCTTTTTTACGGGATACAGCTATGATATTATTTTCCTTTAAAAAACGAGAGTTTTTCGGGAAAGTAATCTTTCCTTTGATACAACTTTGTTTGATTTTGCGTAATTGCGTGAGTTTCGTACGTTCTGTTTTTAGTTTCTTTTTTAATTTCTTCAGTTTTTCTTGTGTTTGTTTCTCATACATCTTTTGTACTTCTGTTAAACCAGCAAACAACGCTTTTGCTTCTTGCGCTGCGCTATTCGCATAGTAATCATTCAATTGGAATTTCCGTTTGAGAACAAGGTGAAGACTATCCGTATACATCTTACGATCCCAACGTTTTTCTCTTACAATTGTCTGAAACGCAAAGCGTTTCGCCGTGTTAAATGTTTCAATTGTTTCTGTTAATCCCTCCAACATTTCGCGCGGTAACATAGTTTTATAGATTCGTTTCGAAAAATACGCTTTCTTCACCTGTTCTCACCTCGTTTTATTTGATGAGGTAATTATACAACAAAACATACGTTCCACTCGAAATCTTGTTTTTCCTAAAAAAAGAAAGAACCGATTCATCCCCCACCTTCACTCCGTCGTTTAGAGGAAGGGATCTTCTCGGTTAAAATGATAAAAGAAAAAATATAGCTAGATAATTCATTTGTTTTCCATATTTCAAATGCATGTTACCCCTCCTTTTTCTACTAAATAAACCATAATAGGTAGAAAATGTTATTTTTATTATATTCTAACTCATTACTAAAATCTACCAAAAAAGAAGACACATGAAATGTGCCTTCTTTCCACTTACTTCAATTTCCGCAACCGCATTGCTTCTTCTCTCGTCGTTGTAAATTTATCCAATACTTGATTACCAATTCTATTAAAGGTAATGACATACAAAGCATCGATTATATTAAGCTGCGTCATTCTTGAAGCAATACTCGCAATACGATGGTCTTGTTCTACATCTGGCATACAAAGACGTATATGTGATTCTTTATATAATGGAGATGATTGATCGAGTGTCGTAATCGCAATAACAGTTGCCCCTTGCAGCTTGGCATACTGCGCCATCTCTAGCACATCTTTCGTCCGGCCAGAAGTTGAAATGGCGACAAAAATATCCCCTTCTTCTAGATTGGTTACAAGAGGCAACATCATGTGGAAATCAGATAGCATCATCGCCGTAAAGCCTAAACGAGTAAACTTATACGCTCCGTCCATCGCTGGCGCTGCTGATCCACCCACTCCATAAAATAATAGTTTTTTTGCCCCTAAAATGGCATCTGCTGCTTTTTCTAACTCTTTTTTATCAATCGCAGTAATGCTCGCTTCAATCGCGGCCTTATTTACATATGTAACTTTATTAAATAAATCAAACGGTCCATCCTCTGTATTCATCACCGAAAAATCGTTAATATTATAGTCGGCAATTGTTAATTCTCTAACGAGTGCCAACTTAAACGCTTTAAAACTTCCAATTCCAATTGTTTTACAAAAACGAACGACACTCGCTTCACTGGATCCTGCATGATTAGAAACTTCTTTTGTCGTTAAATTAGGAACGATTTCTGCATGATTCATGATATACTCGGCAACCTTTTTTTCAGCTGGTGAAAATTGATTCATATGATTTTCTATTTTAGATAGTAGTGTTGAGGGTTTCACCATTCAACCTCCATTCTTTCCGGTTGCTTTTATTTTTCATATCCTAATTCCATATCCTGTGAGTCATAAAGATAAAAGGCATCTTCACCAGGAGGATGAAAAACATTTACGGTTCGATCCTCTTTTTGATAGACCGTCCTTTCTCCTTCCGACCACTTCTTTTCCCAGCCCTTTATCCAAATTGCAGCATCAGGCAAAAACGAAGTATATCTATACCCCTTCGAATCATCGCCTGCAATACAAGAAGAGAAAACAGAAACAGAAAAATCTTTAACTTTTGATTCTTTTCCTAATGTAAATGGTAAGCATATTAAAAGAAGTACAACTATACATATGACTTTTTTCCATGTAATCTTCATTCATTTTTCTCCTTCTAATACTAGATTACACATAAATTTTAACACAATTATTACTTCGCCACGCTACACTAGCACTATTTTTTATGAATATAAAAAAGAGTCTACCCACAAAGGATAAACTCTTTCTCTTTACACAAAATACTTCTTCAACAAAGGCGGCGTAATAATCGTCGTAAGGATAACGACAATCACAATCGCTGTGAAATTTTCTTTCGCCAATAAATTCGCTGTTAATCCATTCGCCGCAATAATGAGCGCTACCTCTCCGCGCGATACCATTCCAGCCCCAATACTAATCGAGGATTTCAAATTAAACCCTGTTAACCTTGCACCTAATCCAGATCCCACTAATTTTGTGAAAATTGCAATGAGAGTCATGATTACAATAAACCATATTTGGCTTCCAATCCCTTGAAATGTAATTTCCATCCCGATACTCACAAAAAAGATCGGGACAAAAATCGCATAGGCAATCGGCTCTATTTTATGTTCTACTTCGTGTTTATATGTTGTTTGTGAAATAGCAATCCCTGCAGCAAATGCACCGATGATACCAGCAATCCCCATTTGTTCACTATAGTACGCAAATGAAAAACAAATAATAAGTGCTGCACTAATCAACGCCTCTGATACACGGAGTGGTACCAACATTTTCATAATCCACGGTACACCTTTCCAGCTAATGAAAACAATACTTACGAAAAAGATGATTTTCTTCGCGATGACAAGTGTAATGCTTACATCTTGCGTACCTAAAAAACTCATCACAAAAGCTAATAAAATCACAACGATAACGTCATCAAACACAGCGGCCCCTAGGATCGTTGTACTTTCTCTCGTATTCATTTTCCCTAAGTCACGTAATGTTTGAACAGAAATACTCACCGATGTCGCACAGAGCAATAACCCTAAGAAAATGGCATGCGATTGCAACATTCCGAATGCGAGTCCCGCCAAATACCCACCGAGAAAAGGAAAAATAATCCCTCCCATTGCTACTGCGAATGAAGATTTTAAATTACGATTTAATTCTTCTAAATCCGTTTCTAAGCCTGCCATAAACATAAGTAATAAAACACCAATTTCACTAAGTTCATCGATCAGTTCAGAACTATTAATGATTCCAAAAACAGCTGGTCCAATAATAATTCCAACAATTAATTTACCTAATACCGATGGCTGGCCAAGCCGAACACTAATATCGCCGGCCAACTTCGTACAAAGTAAAATCACGACAAGTTCAAAATAAAACAGCATAGTATCTTCTCCTACTTTATAAAATACATCTATTTCTGATGATAGTTTTTCCTTACATCTACGATTTTATTTGCCATATTTTTATTTGACAAAATATTCTGAATTGTAATAAAATGACTACAGCAATTCTATATTTTTTATACTCACACAACTGTGCCTCTATTCACCTACATACTCTTTTACAATGGGCTCATACTATATGCAGTTGTGAAGATCTAAGAATGAGAGGAGAGTCCAAGTGAAATCATTATTACGAAAGAAACCACTTACGACTGAATCACCACAGCAATTACAAAGAACATTAACCGCATTAGATTTAACCTTTTTAGGCATTGGCGCTGTAATTGGGACGGGCATTTTCGTCTTAACAGGTATTGTTGCGGCCAAACATTCTGGTCCCGGTATTATGTTATCTTTTCTTATTGCCGCATTTACCTGTGCATGCGTGGCCTTCTGTTATGCAGAATTTGCTTCTTCTATCCCTATGTCAGGAAGTGTTTACACCTATGCATATATGACAGTTGGAGAAGTTGTTGCCTTTATCGTTGGCTGGTGTTTAATGCTAGAATACTTGTTAGCTGTTGCAGCAGTAGCCGTCGGATGGTCCGGGTATTTACAATCGTTACTTTCCGGATTTAATATTCACCTCCCCGCCGTTATCGCCTCGGCCCCCGGAATGGAAAAAGGTGGAATAGTCGATTTGCCAGCTGTATGTATTTTACTTTTAATTACACTGCTTCTTAGTTTCGGTGTACGTGAAAGTGCTCGCATTAATAATGTTATGGTACTAATTAAATTAGCGGTTATTATCGCTTTTATCGTAGCGGGTGCAAAGTACGTTAAACCGGAAAACTGGACACCATTTTTACCATTTGGATATGATGGAATTATTACAGGTGCAGCAACTGTATTCTTTGCTTTCTTAGGATTTGATGCCATTGCAACAGCCGCGGAGGAAACGAAGAAACCACAGCGCGATTTACCAATTGGAATCATCGGTTCCCTTCTCATTTGTACGGCACTTTATATGATTGTATCCTTTGTGTTAACAGGAATGGTACCTTACACACAACTAGATGTTTCTGATCCAGTTGCTTTTGCCCTTCATTTTGTTGGGGAAGATACAATTGCTGGATTATTAGCTGTCGGTGCCATGACTGGAATGACAACTGTTCTTTTAGTCGTTATGTATGGACAAGTTCGCGTTTCTTATGCAATGAGTCGTGACGGCCTACTTCCAAAAGCATTATCTCGCATCAATCAAAGAGTTAAAATTCCATTATTCAATACATGGATTACCGGAATAGCAGCAGCTTTATTGGCAGGATTATTAGATTTACACCTACTTGCAAACTTAGTGAATATCGGTACACTAACAGCCTTTACATTCGTTTGCTTTGCTGTACTTATTTTACGTAAAACACATCCAAATTTAAAACGCGGCTTCCGTGCCCCATTCGTACCTATATTACCAATCGTTGCAATTTGTTGTTGTCTCTATTTAATGATTAACCTTTCTGCAACAACGTGGAAAAGCTTTGCTGTTTGGCTAGTCATTGGACTATGTGTATATTTCTTCTACTCTAGACGTAATAGCCACTTACTGACCGGAAAAAATAATGATGAACAAAAAGAAGCATAAAGAAAACAGCTCGCCATATAGCGAGCTGTTTTACGTTCGAGTTTGTTTCTCCGTTAACTTTTGTAGAATGAGAAATATGCTGATGCAAGCTGTAAAACAATTAATACACAAGCTGCCACTTTCGCATATCTATTCTCCTTCACTATTTTTTTCTTTCCTTGTTCTTTTTCCATGCATTTAAACTATCAAAGAAAAAGTTAATAAACAGCGTTCCGAGTCCCGCTAATAAAAAAGTCATTAAAAACAGAATCCATATGCTTTTATCTTTCAAAAAATAATACCCAACAAGGAGCACAACAGCGATCCATACGTATTCAAGAATTCTTTTTAGCTTTTTCTCTTCCAAATTTTTCGCTCCCTTATCCTGTCTTTCTACTTTTAGTATAACAAAAAAGAAGCTTGTGATGACAAGCTTCTTTTTTGTTTACTTATTTACACTCTTTTCAACAAGTTGCACCGCATATTGCAGTGTACGATTCATTGTTTCTACATACTGATCTTTCACTTTACTATCTTTTACTACAGATTCTGCTACTTTGACTTTTTTCTCTAACGCTTTAACCGTGCCTTCTTGATATTGCCCTGGTTCTTGTCCTACTTGAACTTTCGCTAATAAAGCTTTTGCTGCATCGATTGTTTTTTGTAATTTTTCTTTCGGTGTTTCTGGTTTTGGCTCTGGTTTTTCTTCAACTACTTTCGATTGCACAAATGCTTGATGCGCTGTTTTTAAACTATGATATGTCCCAATTGCTTGTTCTCCTGTAGTCGCCATATTTTCAAATGTTGCTTTTGCTCTGTTATAACCCTTTTGTAATTCTGTAAATGCAGCTTGTGAATATTGACCTGGCTTTTCACCAAATTCATAAGAACCCGCTAATGTTTCTTTTGCCTTACCGATTTCTTCATATAAAACATTCAACTCTTCTAACTTTGTACGATTTAAGAATTCATTGTATGTCGCTACTACTTCAGATGAAGTTAGTGCTTTACTATATAATTTTGCAAGCGCAACTTGTCCGTTCAATGGAACCCCACCGTTACCATCACTTGTTGGATCTGCTCCAATCGCAAATGGTACATTTGGATGATACACTTTTCCTGTTGCTGGCTGACTATTTACTTTTTTTCCATCTACATAGATTGCGATTTCATTTCCGTTATATGTTCCTGTTAAGTGGTATGTTTTATTTGCTTCTAATTGTGTACCTATACGTTTATAGCTACCGCCAATATGAGCCCATAATTCCACATATCCATTTCCAGTAGATTCGAATCCAATTCCACCGCTCTCTGTATTTTCCATAATAGCTTGACCGCGAATTTCATTCATAGAAAATGCAGCTTCTAATGTAAATGCATCCGTTACTTTTGCTTTTTGTGCTGCTGAAAACGGGATGTAGCCAAATGTATTTGCTTTTCCATTTAATTTCATGACATGTTTTTTCAATGCCTTATCGTATTCAATTGATACATTCCCTTTTACATCGCCTTTACTTCCAAATGGCGAGTTATCTTTAAATGTACCATCTAAAAAGTTAACATCGAATACATCTGCTTTTGGCACTTTCACATTCGGATCAATAATTTCTTTTTTCGTTGTTACTTCCGCTTGTAATGACTGTTCACTCTCATTGCCAAATGAATCGATAGCAACTGCTTCTAACGTGTATGTTTTTCCGCTATCTAGCCCCGCCAATGTAAACGTAAGTTCTTTCGGCACTGGATCACGATAAAACTCTGAGAATGCTAACAGCTTATTTTTGATTTCTCCTGTTTCTTTATCTCGTGCTTGTAGGCGATAAGAATGAACAAGTAGGTTATCCACGGCTTGCTGGAAAGTCGCTGTTACTGAGCTCTCAGTTACATTTGAAACCTTTAACTTTGCATTTTTCTCGTAAGATGGTTTTTCTTTATCTCGGTTTTCCACATGTTTAAACGATTCTTTTTTAGCTGGCAACTGAATCTTCCATGGTTCACCTGTCCAAGAATTCGTATGGAAATCACGACGGTTAATTGTTACTTCTTTATCATCGACTTCTACTAATAAGCCTTGGCTTAATTCGCTTGCACCTGGCGGAATGTTTCCTTGCACTTTCCCGCCTTCTACTTCCATGTAACTTACTGAAGATGTTCCAACGGATGTAAAGTCTTTTTGATGAATTGACCTTGGATCATCTAATGGGTAGTGCGAATGACCAGAGAACGTAATTGCTTGTGGGTAATCTTTTAGTACTTCATTAATTTTCGCACTGTCCTTCGTTCCCCATTCATGACTACCATACACCGTTTCTTTAATATGCTGGTGCAAGAACACAAAGATTGGTTTCTCTGGGTCATCAGCTTTTGCCTTTGCAATTTCTTCTTTCAACCAATTAATTTGTTTGTCAGAATAATACCCATGTGTCGTCCCATCTTCTGGTGACATAACAAGGAAGTGGTATCCTTTCACTACCTTATGATAATAAATAGATTCCATGCCTGTCTTTTCTAAGAAACGTTTTTGTGCACCTTCTACTGATAAACCATTCCAGTAATCATGATTTCCAAGTGAATTCATTCTTACTGCATCTTTATTTGCATATTGATTATACACTTGCATAAAACGATCATATTGCTGATTCGAACCTGAATCTGTAAAATCACCAACGATAACAAATGCATCTTGTTTTGGCGCAAGTGTATTAAATTGTTCAATCGCTCTCTTCCAACGAAACGTATCATCCGTTCCGCTATTTTTAATATGTACGTCACTTACAACCGGAAAGACAAGTTTTTTCTCCTCCGGCTTTCTCTCTTCTTTCTTCTCTTCTGCTTGTACAGAATTGTTCCAAGGAAATGATACAAATGCTAAAATAAAAACTGCTAATACACCTATAAGACCTCTTACTTTCTGAAACATGTTCCTGCTCACGTAAATCCTCCTCGTATGTTTGATTCAGTACAAGGATTATTGTAGCTAACACATATTAATCTCGTTTAAATGAACCATGAAATATATTACATCTTTGTAAAAATAGCGTCAGTTTCTTGTAAAGTTCCACAGCGTTTGACACCATTTTTGTTTCTATTCCTTTTATCTATATGCATAATTCTTCTATTTTACCAATGCAAAAACGCCTTTATAGGCGTTTTCACATCGACTCCACTTTATTTTTCTTTTTCACAAACTTGAAAATGAATATTCCTATTACAATGAGACAAACAACTCCTAATATCGGTAACGTATATTGTTCGACCATTGCCCCTGCCTTTTTCCAATGAGGGCCTAACTTCAATCCGATATATACATATAGCGCCGTGAGCGGTAACATCGCCACAAATGTGTATATGCTAAATTGCCAAATATTCATTTTGGCAATTCCACACGGAACTGAAATAAGTGTACGAACCCCTGGAATAAAACGTCCAAGAAACGCCACTGCTGGTCCATATTTTTCAAAGAAGTCATCCGCTTTTTGAATCTGTTCTTCTTTTATAAAAAAGTATTTTCCATATTTCAATAATAACGGGCGCCCCCCATAATAACCGAGTGCATATAAAGTCAATGGACCCGTTGTCCCTCCGATCGTCCCAGCTAATACTGCAAGCCAAAAGTTCATATCTCCCTCATATACCCAATACCCAACAAGCGGTAAAACGATTTCTGCCGGGATAAACTCGAATGTTAATGCTAGAATGACACCAAAATAAGAAAACTGCTTTAAATAATCAATTACATCTAAAATAAACTGCTCCATTTGTTCACTCCTATCCTTTATTTAAATTGTATTTTTCTTGTAAGTGCTTCGGTGCCATTTTCACAATTCGCTGCAAAATAAATAGGGCAACAGCAACATCATCTAATACCCCAAAAAACATTAGAAAATCAGGGATAAGATCAAAGGGAAACACGACATATCCGATTAAAAAAACAATGGATAGTACCTTTTTTTGCATAGCGACTTCTTTCGACGTAAAAAAGTCATATAGAAATGGACCAAATCGACGAAAGTGAAGCATCAATCGAAATCGGTTTATAAACTTTTTCACTTTTCACCTCTCCTTTTTTGCATACAAAAAGGACCTTTACCAAATATAGTAAAGGTCCTAAAAAAGACAATAAGGGGCCTTTACCATTGCTGGTAAAGGTCTCACTAACAACAAAACTGTTGCCAATAAAGCCGAGGGTTTCTCCCTGTAATGACGACTTTATTGTGACAAGTTACTCCCCTTTATATACGCAATCTTATAAAATCACCTTAAAATATTTGATAGAACTTGTCAATCCTTTTCTATTGTTGAAGTGGCTTGTACATACTTGCTATCGCTTGCATTTCAGAACTTGGTGCTGGCGATAACTGATAATATCCCTTTTTCACCATATACTGCCAAATGTCATATGCATGGTGACTACTATTTAAAAACGTATTTTCTAAAAGCATTCTTAACTCTGGGTTCGCAAACTCTAATAAAGAACCTGCACAATTAAATGCAGACGACTTTTGATTCAATAAATACCCAAGTGCAATAGATCGATCATTAGGAGGCTTTGCAGCTATACTTGGCGTAACTGGCAAGTACTCTTGTGAAGGTGCCTCTGTATACGAAGGTAACACTGGATTTAATTTGGATGGCTGAAACTTTGAAATATTAGGGGGAGATTCCTTTTGCACAAATTCCACCTTCAAGTTATACGCTTGTACATGAAAAGGCAAATGTCTCTGCAACAGTTGTTTCAGCTCAGGATCCTGTGCTTGTTGTATATATGTAGACATTGTATTAATCGTGTTATAATCTCCAGCAATCAATTCACTTAAGTCACGTAATTCATGCGTAGCTAATTGCATTTACTATTCCCCTTTCTATAATTCTTTTCTAGCATCTCCTAACAAAACAAAAATACTATATAAAAATCCACATCACTGCGAATTTTTATATAGTATGACTTAAAGCGGATTACACTTTGGTATCTCTAATCCAGAAGCTTGTGCTAATTTCATTAAATAATAACATTCTTCTCTAGCCATATGGTCTGCCATTCTTCCAGATATTAAGCTTAATACTTGATTAGATAACTCTAATTCCTCTAATTCGTGAAGGAAACGTGAGAATAGTGTTAGTTCTAATGAAACATCTTTTGTAAATTTCTTTAGGGCTGGAAAAGAATGTAGTTCCGTCCGTAAGTAACCCGTCATTTCCACAGCTTTCAAGTAAAATTGTTCAAAGTGCTTTTCATATTCCGCACACTTCTCTTTCAGTCGTTTTTCGACAAGATCTAGCCCACCTGAAATGGAACCTGCATGCCCTGCTGCATCTGTTAACCAAGCAAGATGATAATGTAATTCATGGAAAATAGGTGGCACTTCCCCTTTCATTAAATACTCTAGTACTGTTATATACTCTTCCACTTCGTTCACCATATGGTTAAGAAAAGTTGGCGTAAAATGAATTTTGATTTTTCCTTCTAGCTGCCTTTGTATAATACTTAACTTAAATTTCCTAATTCCCTCTGCGGCTTCATGTGCATCTTTCGCAAATGCAATCAAATTTACTGTATGAATATTATTGAGAAATCTATCAAATGTTTGGACAAAATACATCGCTTTTTGAATATCTTCTTTTTCACTTGGAGCTAAAGCATCTAAAAGAAATTGGGCATGATCCCCAAGAACCTTGAGCCAAAATTTATGTTCAAACAAGGCACTTTCTTGGTATGCGCTATTCATCCGATTGATTCCCCCTCATATAGTCTCAGCTACTCTCTCGACTCAATTAGAATTCTATACTGGTCTGGATCATGTACAACAATTCCCCTTTTCTCCGTTTTACAGCCCTTTAATTCTTCAAATGACACACAATAAAATTCTAGTTTTTTCCGCACTTTTTCTATATCACAACATGGCAAATCTAAATGTATATAAGAGGATAATGCTCCGCTAGTTCCCGCGCCTTGTCCTCTATTTAAAACGAAGCAAATTCTCGTTGGTCCAATATCATACCAAACACCAGGCACATGTAATTGTGGCCGATGTCTACTCGGCTTAAATCCTAAAATCCCTTCATAAAAGTATAATGTTTCCTTTAAATTTCTCACTTCTAATACAATGCTATTTGTAATCGTCTCCACATATATTTCCTCCTTGACCCTACTAGTTTTTCTATATGAGTCATAAATGACAATTATGTCTGAATACAATACGTAGTGATGAATGTTTCACTTGTAAAGGAGGCTTATGTGATGGACAAATTTATGAGATCTTACACACCTTTCCATGGTCCAAACGATCCTTGTCCGCCGATTGGAAAGAAATTTTATTCAACTCCTCCTCATTTATTCATGGGATTCCAACCACCAAACTTGCCTCAATTCCCGCCTAACGAAGCATTAAGAAAAGGCACTTTATGGCCTGCTTTCTATGATTTTTATGAAAACCCCTATAAGAAAGGAAGGTGAGGAAATCCGTGGCTCAAACATTGCCAGATGAATATTATAAGTGGATAGAAGAGTTGCAAGAACTCGATTTTGTATTAGTTGAACTCACGCTTTACTTAGATACCCATCCAGATGACGCCGCAGCTATCAATCAATTTAATGATTTTTCCTATAAAAGAAGATTGCAAAAGCAAAAAATCGAGGAAAAATATGGTCCACTCCAGCAGTTTGGAAATAGTTACTCTAATGCTCCGTGGGAATGGAGCAAAGGTCCTTGGCCATGGCAAATATAAAGGAGATAAAATATGTGGATCTATGAAAAAAAATTGCAGTATCCTGTGAAAGTAAGTACTTGTAATCCAGCGCTTGCTAAATTATTAATTGAGCAGTATGGTGGTGCAGATGGCGAATTGGCTGCCGCTCTCCGCTATTTAAATCAGCGTTACACCATTCCTGATAAAGTAGTCGGTTTATTAACAGATATCGGTACAGAAGAGTTTGCACATCTTGAGATGATTGCCACAATGGTGTATAAATTAACAAAAGATGCCACACCTGAACAAATGAAAGCAGCTGGACTAGATGCTCAGTACGCCAATCATGATAGTGCACTATTTTATCACAATGCAGGCGGTGTTCCATTTACAGCCACATACATACAAGCAAAAGGTGATCCAATTGCAGATTTATATGAAGACATTGCTGCAGAAGAAAAAGCAAGAGCAACTTATCAGTGGCTAATCGATCTATCAGATGATCCTGATATAAATGATAGTCTACGCTTTTTACGCGAGCGTGAAATTGTTCATTCCCAGCGTTTCCGCGAAGCTGTTGAAATTTTAAAAGAAGAACGCGATAGAAAAATATACTTTTAAATATTTCGTGCACATACCGAAACGGTATGTGCACGTTTAATACTAATATTTTTGAATAAAAAGGCTCCCTCCTTTACTCCACTCTGCATAACATACTTCTTTCAATTCTGTTCTCTGCTTCTTTAGCTCTTCTCGCAACCATACTTCCTGTAATCCAAACTTTTTTAAATTGTATGTAATGAACTCCCCATCGCTAATAAGAACAACCGGCAATACCTTTTCCTGCCCCTTTATTTTCAAATCTTTTCTTGTTGGTATATCTACATCATATTTTCTCATCACACTTATCGACCCATCATTTTCTAAAATTGCAAATTCTACATCTTGCAGAGAAAATATATCCTTTGCCCGAAGCAAATGCTGAAGCTGATCAACATCTAAACGGTTTTTCTTCATTTCGTTCCAATCTAGCTTTCCATTTGCAATTAAAATAGCTGGTTTTCCTTCAAGAAATAAACGTGCTTTTCTCCATTTTTGGGTGATAATCTCTGTAATGAGTATAAAAGCTCCCCACACAACAACTACAAAAATCATCCTTCCTATATGAGCCTCTTTATTATAAACAGCGTTCCCTAAAAAATTTCCTAAGACGAGTGCTGAAATAAAATCAAATGGTGTAATTTGATTCATTTGTGTTTTCCCAAGGATTTTAACGACTAAAAACAACACAGCATAGCCAAATAGTAGTTCAAAAAAAATCTCTACATAATCCATACTATTTCACCTTTCTTTACTTCACACATTTTTATCTCGCTATTCGCAGGCATTAAGACCTTCACCTCATGATTTAAGAAAAGGACCCTTTACTGGTTAAAGTTTTACTTTCTTAATCCGAAACATCTTTACATGTAGTATGCCACCATAGATTAGAAAAGTATAAACGTATAATTATCCAACTTAACGCATTATTTTTAAAATTTTTTAAAATTCCCTGTTGCTTTCTAGTCATCAGACGATTAAAATTATAACAGTTACTCGACAAATTATTTGAATTTTCGACAAAAATATCGATAGGAGGATTTTCTATACATGCATACAACTTTAAAGCCATCGCAAATTCTCTCCATTAGCTTATTGCTATTTGCAGTTTTTTTCGGCGCTGGTAATATGATTTTCCCGCCCCTTCTTGGACTTTCTTCAGGAGAAAACATGTGGGTTTCTATTTCAGGATTTGTCATTACAGACGTAGGTTTATCATTATTAGCAATCGTTGCTGTCGCCCTTGCAGGTGGTAGTTTTAAAAACTTAGCGAGCCGTGTTCATCCAAAATTCGCAGCAGTACTAGCTATCATTATCTATCTTTCAATCGGCCCACTATTTGTTATTCCACGAACTGGATCGGTTTCTTATGAAATTGGAATCGCACCACTTTTTCAGGATCAATGGTATTCTATGTTACTATTTAGCTTTATTTTCTTTACGATTGTTTACTTCTTATCATTAAATCCATCCAAATTAGTTGATCATATTGGAAAAATATTAACACCAATCTTACTTGGGATTATTGCTGTTATGGCGACAAAAGCAATCCTTTCACCAACTGGATCATTTACACCCCCGGTCGGCGACTATAAAGAAATTCCATTTTTCAAAGGGTTTTTAGAAGGATTTTTAACATTAGATGCGATTGGCGCTCTCGTTTTATCGACAATTGTCGTAAATGCTATCCGTCAAAATGGCGTCACAGAAAAAAAATCTATCGCAAAATATACGATTATTTGTGGAAGCATTGCTGCTTTCTTTTTAACAATCGTTTATTTCTTACTTGGATATATCGGAGCATCAAACGGAAACCTTGGACAATTTGAAAATGGCGGTCAGCTATTAGCAACCATTATGTACCAATTATTTGGGACAAGCGGTAATATTTTGCTAAGCATCGCAATTATATTTGCTTGTTTAACGACAGCTATTGGTGTCGTTAGTGCATTTGCTAACTACTTTACAAATGTATTAACAAATGTTTCTTATAAAAAGCTTGTATTATATGTTTGTATTTTCAGCTTTATCATTTCAAATCTAGGACTAAGCTTATTAATCAAAATTACATTACCTGTGTTAATTATTCTTTATCCAATTACAATCATTTTAATTTTCGTATCATTTATTGATAAATATACGAAGCGTAAACCATCTGTATACATCGGTGCAATGATTGCTGCATTCGTCACTAGCTGTATTCACGCGCTTGATAATGTGGGAATGATGCCAGCTGCTATTACATCTATTGTAAGCACAATTCCTTTTTACAAATTAGGAATTGGTTGGATCATCCCGGCAATCATTGGAGGTATTGTCGGATACTTTATCCCGCAAACACAAACAGAAGGTGAAGTTTCTACGAAATAATGAAAGAAGCAAGCATTCCATAAAATGCTTGCTTCTTTTTATTTTCTATCACTCCATACAATGTTTGTATAAGAGCGAGCTGTTAACATGTAGTAGCAGAAGTAAATACCAATATACGCGAAAATGCTGCTTAAAATCGGCACCATATATTCCGTCATCCCTTTGAAACCCATTACACCTAAAAAGGCAAAGAACATATGACAAATTGCTAATAGTAATGGTGCAAAAAACATAGCTCCTACTTGTTTTCTTACAGATTGCTTAGCCGCCTGCTTCGTTAACCCAATCTTCTTTAACATTTCATAAGCAGGGCGCTCTGCCATCGCTTCTGTTATTTGCTTAAAGTATAGAATACAACCTGTTGCTAAGATAAATACGATTCCTAAAAATACACTTGCGAATAACAGTACCGCTCCATCTTGTAGTTCAGATTGACTGGCCTGTTCAAATGACTGGAGTTTTGCTTCCTTTGGGACAATATTTATTAACATTTCCGTTAACTTTGCATCCCCATTTCCATCCACGATAAGTCCATTTACGCGTGATACGGCCTTTCCTTGCTGGACTTTCTTGAACAATGAATCCTTAACAACAATTCCAATTGGAGCTAATTTCGCACTTACAATCGTCTCTTCTCTATGATCAACAAATGTCACTGTTTCATTATTAATCGATGCTGTTCTTCCTTTAAAAGATGTATTTTCCAAGTTATATGACTTATACGGATCTAATAAAACAGCATCTTTTTCAGAACGAAGTGTAACTGCTTCATTTTTTAATTGGGCAGATGTTCTAATATAATCCGATTCCTTTATAATTTGTATATTTCCATCGCCAACTTGGTAACCTGTCAAAATTGATGATCCATCGATACGCCCTTCCGCTGAAAGTAGTGCTACTGATGTTTCTCCTTTTATATCATAATGAGAGTCTTGAATTGTCTGTTTTACTCTCTCATTTAAATGCTTTCCATTCGTTACATATTCATAACTTGTCGGATTCATCGTTGCTGCTGTTTTCTTCGCGCCGTAATACATACTAGAACTCATCCCAATCGTACATAACGTCACCGCACTTAAGAGAGACAAAAGCGCAAGCATTTTTACATTTCCTTTGATACGGAAAAATAAGGAAGAAACCGATAAAATATTTATTCCATTCCAATACTTCCCTTTATCTTCTTTTATTTTGTGCAAGAATCTAACTGTATATTGTTCAAATAATAAAAATGTCCCTTTTACGATCAATACAAAAATGATAAGTCCTGTTATAAAAACGGCACTAAATCCAAACAGCTGTGTTAATAATGCAACAACATAACCTGCTACAAGGAATACAATTGCTTGTTTTGCTTTCTTATTTGTAAAGGTCGGTGTCTCTTCTTCTTGATTTTCACCATATAACAATTCAACTAAACGATGTTGATAGATAAGTTTCTTGCTTTTCCATGATGCAATAACAAAAATAATACTTAATGTTACAAGTACCTCTACTATTGATAAAAATGAAACTGAAAACGTGAAAGTAAAAGCACTTCCCATTAATTTCACAAGTAGTCCAGCACAAATATTTGCGACAAAAATACCGATAATAATGCCGACAATACTCGCTCCTATACCAAGTAACAACGTTTCATAAAATAATAACTGAGCGATTTCTTTATTTCGGATTCCCAACAAACTATATAAAGCAATTTCCTTTTTCTTCTTTCGTAAAAAGAATCCGTTACAATAAAAGATAAAAATCGTTAAAAAAATCATTAACAAAATTTGTGCAAACGTAAATGTCGTTTCGATCTTATCTGATTCTTTTAAAAGTGCGGTTACACTTTCATTTTGTTTAATTGAGACAAATGTAAAATAAATAACAATGCTACCTACTAAAGATATAAAATATAGTAAATAATCACGAATATTCCTCTTTATACTTCGCTTCGATACTTCCAAAAAATCCATTTGATTCTCACCTGCTCTCGTACATTTCGATATACACAGTGTACCGAAAATATGACATTCCCCCTATCGATTTTCATTACATGATTCTTACAATCTTGTAATGAGAAAATGAAGAAAGAGCCTAGTTTCCTAGGCTCTTTACATCGTATGTTTAAATGTAAATAACTCTTCTTTAGGAAGTGAAATAGACTTCACTTCTTCTACTTCCTCGTCTTTCTTCATTTCTCCTAATCTCACTTTTGCTATCGCATCCTCTATACTTCTTACAATCATGTTTCCTGAGAAGATAGTGAGTCCAAAAAAAGTAATTGGTACGAGCGGAATCCATGGATGCACTGTTAAAGAACGAAAATATACGCCAATTAAACCAGACCATTCATGTGTGTAAGAATCTACCTCAATTGGCCCAAAACTCACTGTCCCTCCAAAAAACACTTGAAGCAATCCTAGGTGAAGAAAGATAATAAGCGTTTGAATAAACTGCTGCATCAATACAAGTACAAATGTCATATATAAGTGCGGAAATAAATGTTTCACAATAATACGCCGTCTACTTCCGCCTAATATACGAGCAGCATCTATAAACTCTTCCTTTCGTAATTTCCGCACTTCATTTGCAACATAAAGAGAAATTGTCGGAACTGCCAGGACAATAAGCAATATGACCTGAAATGATGCCCTCTCAAAAAAACTGGTCGTCGCTTCGCCATTCACAAAACTAGTTGCAAACTGAAGAAAAAAATACGCAATCATAACAGTGGGAATAACTGTAAAGCTATCAAAAAACGCTTCAATTTTTGAAAAACCTTTTTTTACATAGGTTCCTAATATAACACCAAAAAAGACACCTAAAGCCACCCGCATCATCGCAATAAAAACGGATATACCAATGGTCCACTTTGCTCCTTCAATAACTAGATTTAACAAATCATAACCTTTTCGATCTGTACCAAGTAAAAATTGCCATGAAGGCGCAAATGGTGGAGCTTCTACATTTCCTTGCGCATCATATTGTATTGAAACTTGGCGAATATGTCCTCCATTCCATAACGTATTCCCAATGCTAAGTCCAACTAACACAACAAGAAATAAAATACTAAACCAAAACTTTTTATCGCGCTTTATATATTTCCACATCTCTTATGCCCTCTCTTTCATCGCATCTGGAACGAAATAATGAAACGACTTAAATAGAATAAAGATCGGGATATAAATAAGTAAGATACTCACTGTAAAAACTTCAACCGGTTGATAATTTTTAATGAATACAAAAATACCATGTGTGTTAAAAAGCCACTCTATAATATACAAATTTGATAACATAAACCAAATATTTGTTTTCGCAAAAAACAATGTACTAAGCAACACATTCCGCAATACATGGCGATTTAAAATATAAAAGCGATCAAACCCTTTCGCCCGTGCAAATAACACATAATCTTTTTCTAATTCAGTTTCAAAACGAAGGAGTAATAACTTTACAAACATAATCGTAGTGGGAATACTTAAACAAATAATAGGTAAGCCCCGAATAGACTCTCCTCTTAGTGCAGCAATCTTAATAGGTAAAAAACCTGTCTTTTGAAAAAACCATACGACAAGAATTTGTGATCCAATAATAAGTAGAATGTCTGGAATGGACTCAAGAAAAAGCAGAAATGTTTTAATGCGCCGCTGTATGTGCGGGCGACTTCTCATCATCATATACACAATGCAAAAAGCTATACATAATGAGATAAAAAATGAAGCTAAAAAAATAATCATCGTTTCTTTGTAATGAATAAATAGTTGCGGAAATAACGGCCGATTCATCCCATACGTTAAGTTTGGAACATCTATCAGCTTCATAACTAACATCTTTAAAGCCTGTACATACTGCGAAAAATTAATATGTAAGTCTTCGAATAGTTTTGGAAGAGCGCCTAAACAAATAATACCAATGATGGAAAGAATAAATTGCACTGTAATCTCTATTCCATTTGAAATCACCTTTCTTGCCATTTTTCCCCTTCTCTCTATACAAATTTCCATTCTATTTATACTCTGCTTTATTTTATAAATAATTTTCAGAATTGTAAATATTTTCTATACCGAAAAATCAATAGGTAATCTGTAATAATATAAAAAGGAAAAGATGTCGTGACCAAATCGGTATGTAAACCTTTCAAGAATTCCATCTATATTCAAGACTCCTCCTCGTTTTTCTCTGAATCTTGAGGTGGTGGTCTTACTGACCTAAAATAGGGGGATAAACTTTATATTATTGTAAGAACAAAAAGGCTCGTCAACCAATCTACCCTTCCCCTAAATGAAAAGACCTCATATATACAAATCTCAATCCCATTTATCTCAATACGCCAACCTTACAAAACTGTAATGTTATTGTAAGCTAAAACGATTTGTCACATTTTCCTTCTCTTCTATACTAAAAACAGATACCAAAAACGAACGAAAAGGTGATAAATAGATGAAGAAGAAAAATAAAGTGTTAATTACGAGTGTAGTAGCAATTGGGATTGCAGCAGGTTCATATTTTGCTTTTGCTGGTGGCGGTTCTGATGTAGCTATGGCATACAGCAGTTATAAAGTAACAGAAAAACAAATTGAAAATGCACAAAAATTTGGCGGTGAAGTCATTCCAAATGGAATTGAAACAATCGTATTTGATCCATCAAAAGGAACATATGAACTAGCTGTAAAAAAAGGCGATGAAGTCAAAAAAGGACAGCTACTCTTTAAATACAATGACCCTACTATGAAATTAGGTGTAACGGAAGCAGAAATGCAAAAAAAACTTGCGAATAAAGAAGTAGAATTATTAAACAAACAACTAAATGCAGCAAAACAAAAATTACAAAAAGATAAAAACGCTGGTGCGCCTGCTGAAATGCTAAAAGCAACAGAAACTGAAATCGCACAGCTTGAATCACAGCTTGAAATGAAAAAATTTGAGGTTGAAAAAGCTGATCAAATGATTCAAACAAGCAAAGAGAAATTAACTACTCTTTCTGTAACAAGCCCTGTTGATGGCGTAATTGATGATATTACAAAAAATGCAGACGAAAAAACAGGTATGAGCGGTATTACTATTCGTCACGCTGGTCCATTAAAAGTAAAAGGACAGCTATCAGAATATGAACTAGCTAACGTAAAAGTTGGGCAAGAAGTAACTGTCACATCAAAAACTGTACCAGGAAAAACATGGACTGGAAAAGTCACAGAAATCGGTACAACACCAATAAAAAGCATGGATGAAAACAAGACAGTTTCTAACTATCAATTTATTGTTACATTAGATAATAATGAAGAACTACAAACTGGATTCCACGTATACGTAACAAGCAAGTCTGGCGAAGCAACTGGTATAGTTGTTCCAAAAAGCAGCATTGTGAAAAAAGGCGATAAAAATGTTGTCTTCATCGTGAAAGATGGGAAAGCAAAAGAACAAGCAGTTACTGTTGAATTTGAAACAGATGGCGAAGCGAAAGTTTCTGGCGTAAAGAAAGGTGACCAAATCATCTCTAAACCAGAAAAAGACTTAAAAGATGGCATGGAGGTTAATGCCCAATGATCGATTTAAAAGGCATCACGAAATCCTTTCAAAACGGTGAAGAAACAGTTCAAATCTTACACGGTATTGATGTAACTCTGAATCAGGGCGAATTCACTTCTATCATGGGACCATCTGGTTCTGGTAAATCAACATTAATGAATATTATCGGTTGCTTAGACAAACCGACAGACGGTACTTATTCGTTAGCCGGACAAAATATTTCAAATATGTCGGAAACAGAACTCGCTCATATTCGTAATAAAGAAATCGGATTTGTATTTCAAAACTTTATGTTGCTCCCTCGCCTTAATGCACTGCAAAATGTAGAACTCCCCCTTATTTACGCTGGGGTAGATAAGAAAGAACGACGTGAGCGTGCATTAGCTGCACTAACAAAAGTAGGTTTAGCAGACCGCTCAACTCACTTACCAAACGAATTATCTGGTGGTCAAAAACAGCGTGTTGCTGTTGCCCGTGCGATTGTAAATAACCCGAAATTCATTTTGGCCGATGAGCCTACCGGTGCACTTGATACAAAAACAAGTAAACAAATTATGGACCTCTTTTACGAATTAAACAAACAAGGCTCCACAATCATTATGATTACCCATGATCGTGAAATTGGGGAAGCGGCAGCACGCCAAATTGTAATTCGTGACGGAAATATTGTCCAAGATTGGAGAGGTTAATTTTGAACACAAGTGAAAATATACGCATGGCCCTTTCCTCTATCTTTGCTCATAAAATGCGTTCTGTTTTAACGATGCTAGGGATTATTATTGGGGTTAGTGCGATTATTACAATCATCTCTATTGGAGACGGAACGAATGCCAAGTTCCGTGAACAAATCGGGAAAGAAAAGAAAGATCAATTTACAGTAAACTATACAACAGAAGATTATGCTGATATGGACGGCAAAATATCTTCAAGCATGTATGACAACGTCTCAAAAATCTCTGGTGTTCAAGATGTGTATCCAGATGTGAGAGGCAAAGAAAAAGTGTATGCAGGAAAAAAAGAATTGGATATTGACATAACTGGTGTAAAAGGCGATTACTTTGAAGATACATCTCGCTTCAAACTTGAGCACGGTAGGTTGTTCACTGCCACTGATTTAGATAAACCTCAGCATACAATCGTGTTACACAAAGATGCATTTGATAAATTATTCTCTTCATGGGAACCAAACTTATATATTGATATAAAGGGTACTCCCTATAAAGTAATGGGTGTATATTCTACTAAATCAACAGCAATGATGGGTGGCATGGAATTTAAAGAAGGTGCTATCTCCGCAGAAAACTGGCCTGTTTTATTCGGTAAAAACAACTATGATGGTATTACAGTCAAACTTGCTCCAGGTCAAGATAAGCAAACTGTGCAAGATGCAGTTGTAAAATCATTAAATGATGGAAAAAAACCAGAACATACAGGGAAATTCGAAGTACCAGACCCACAAGAAATGTTAAAAGAAGTTGATAGCTTTACAGGTATACTAAAAAGCGTATTCGGTGGGATTGCAGCAATTTCCCTTTTAGTTGGTGGTATCGGTGTTATGAATATCATGCTCGTTTCTGTAACAGAGCGTACGCGTGAAATTGGTATTCGTAAAGCACTTGGTGCAACGCGCGGGAAAGTATTAATGCAATTCCTAATTGAATCTTGTATTTTAACAGCATTAGGCGGATTCATCGGGTTTATGCTCGGTATCTTCTTCGCTTGGATTGTCGCAATCTTTGCGGGATGGCCACTTGTTGTTTCTGTAAAATTAGGTTTAATCTCAGTAGCATTATCTATGTTAATCGGTATTCTATTCGGGTTACTACCAGCTAACAAAGCTGCGAAACTGGATCCAATTGAATGCTTACGATATGAATAATAGGAAAAGGTTGCCCATTATAAGGCAACCTTTTTTATATTATTGAAGATACCATACCGGCTTGCAATTTTTTTATAAACTCACTCTTACTATTCTCGCGGGCAAAGGCAGTTTTAGGAACAATATTTGCACTCATCGAGCTCACATAAATAAAAATGTATGCCTCATTTTCTTCTACCTTCTCGATCCCTTTCCATTTCCGCTTTGTCTCTCCACCACTATTTGTTTCAATAATTCCCTCATCTGTTATTTGTACCTTGTGCTTACCTAGTAAATTGCTATAACTTCCTTCCCGAAGCATCTTCTCAAGGTTCCTTTTAATATGATTATAGAAATATTTAGGATAGAATAAGATCCATATAACACCTGCCAATAAAAAAATAACAGGTAACCCCGTATATACCTGCCCCGGCGGTCCTATCAAAAAAACACTAAGTGGAACAGCAAAAAAAAATAATAGCTACAATATAACGTTGAAGAAATAAAGAACGCTTTACTGTTTTAGAATGCTTTGCATAATGCAGATTAAATGCTATAAAATCTTGTTCCGTTAACATATATTCTACTTACATTCCTCTAGATTTTTCTCGACAAAAAAGCCATCATGTATACATGATGGCTTCATACATATCAACCTATTATTTCTTTAATACAAACTCAAATTTATCCCAAGCTTGTAAATAATCCAATAAGAAAATTTCTTCTTCTACAACACGGCCAACTACATTTGTTTTTCCAGTGTTAACCATATCTTTTAAAGCGATTTGTAATTCTCCTTTATATTGACCATATTGTTCGTTATCAATAAGAAGGTCACCGCGTTTAATCGGTCTTGTATGATGAGGTTTAAACTCTTCTTTTTTATATTTCACACGACTTTGTGTTGAACGGATCATATATTCAGACACATCTCCACGATAAAAATGTGGTTCTTCTAAGACAATTTTTCTTTCTAACTCTGTCGTTGTTTCATAAATTTCTACATCAAACGTTTGCTTTTCTTTATTTACTTCTCCAAGCGCTTTTAATTCTTCTTCTGATGCATATGCATTCGCAATGATTACATCATCAATTAATTCTGTTGCAAATAAATGTTTCGCTTGCGTTGTCATTGGCAACTCACGATGTTGTTCAATCGTACATAGTCCTTCCGTTACCGGCCATGGACCATATGTTGCATCAAATGATGTAATAAAAGCAGCCGTTCTCATGCCGTAATCTTTAAATTGTTTTGAGCATTTTATAAAATGATCATAAGAAAGACCAGAATAACGATGTGGATAAAAATTATGACAACCAATTAAGTTTTCACGGTTCGGACGATGGCTCATAATATTATCAACGTATTTCGTACCATTACTCATATTAATCTCAATTTTCAATCCATATGGGTTATACGTCATAATAGACTCTTCTAATCCTGAGAAACCAACATCTAAACGAATACCATATGCACCTAATTCGTGGAAAAATGAAAGGTCGTTATAAGAAATACCTAGCTGTTCAAAAACGGCTGGACTAATATCAACAAGTACTTGGAAACCTAATTCATTCGCATGCGAAATCGTTTCCTTAAACTCTTTAACAATTTTCTCTTTTTCTCCATCCACTGATAATAAACATGTAAATACACGTGTAAAACCATATTGATGTGCTAATGTTAAATATTCCTTATCTTTCTCTACTGTCGAATGCTCCGGATAAATAGAAATACCTAATCGTCTCATGCGTATGCGCCTCTTTCTTCATCATTTTGTAAACCTTTTCAAACATATGTAGTGAAATAGCTGAAATCCCCTTCTATTTCAACTACACTTTTTGAATCCGCTTTCTTATTAGAGAAAAATAACCTCTATCATTCATAACAACTAGCAGACTATACATCTATACTTTACCTTTTTTGAGAGCATTTGTGTAGCATTTACACAAATTTGTAAATTTTTCACCTAAAAATTGTTACATCATTTCAGTTCACCTTTCTTGACTGTTACATTGACCACTACATATACTCGAAAGAACAGAGAAAAATATTTAGGGGATGAATATATGGGAGAAGCAGCACTCGTAAAACGAGAACCGTTATGGACAAAAGAATTTATTGCGCTCATTTTTGCAAACTTATGTATGTTTTTGGGATTTCAAATGTTAATTCCAACCTTACCTGTTTACGTGAAAGAAATTGGCGGCACGAGCTCAAACATTGGATTTGTTGTTGGAATGTTTACAGTAGCAGCTTTAATTATTCGGCCGCTCACTGGGAATGCACTACAAAAATTTAGTAAAAAACTCATTTTAATGACTGGAACTGCTATTTGCCTACTTGCCATGGGCAGCTACCTATTTGCCTCTACTATCTTCCTTCTTCTTGCTGTTCGGATTTTACACGGAGCTGGTTTTGGGATTACAACCACAACATATGGGACTGTAGTCTCCTACTTAATTCCTGCAGCCCGCCGTGGTGAAGGTATGGGGTATTTCGGTCTCTCTGGAACGATCGCTATGGCACTTGGTCCTCTTATCGGACTGTGGCTCATGCAAACATATAACTTCACGATTCTTTTTTTATGTGCGTTATCTTGCACAGTAGTTTCATTAATATTAACAAAACTACTCAAAATTCAAGCAACTGAACAACCGATTCATCAAGCACATGAATCCTTTTTAGATGGATTTATCGAAAAGAAAGCTTTACTTCCTTCATTATTAATATTATGTATTACATTAATGTACGGGGGGATCGGTAGCTTTATCACGTTATTTGCTACGCAAGTTGGTATCGCTGATATTAGCCTTTTCTTCTTATTTAATGCCCTTGCCATCGCAGTAACACGCCCCTTCTCCGGAAGACTATACGATGTAAAAGGCCATGCATTTGTTATTATTCCTGGTGTTATCTTAACATTTGCAGGCATTATCCTGTTATCGTATACAACAACAATACCAAGTTTAATTATTGCAGCAAGCTGTTATGGAAGTGGATTCGGCGCTATTCAGCCGGCCTTACAAGCATGGATGATTGACCGTGTAGCTCCGCATCGCCGCGGCGTTGCTACTGCAACATTCTTTTCGGCATTTGACCTTGGCATTGGAGCAGGTGCAATTATCTTCGGATTCATCGCACACTTTACAGACTATGCAACTGTATATCGTTATTCCTCTGTGTTACTTATCGCGTTTCTTTGTATTTACATTACAAATGTACGAAAGCAAAAACAACTGGATAAAAAACGAGAAAAAGCTGCTGGATAATAATCAGTAGCTTTTTCTCATTTTCAATTCATTTCACATCAAATATAAAAAAACAAACCTTAGATTCCATTGCATATTTTCTATTCTTATTCAAATGATATAAAATGAGGATTTCTTCTCCACCTGTCTTCTTTGCTTTTATGCAATTTTGAGGCGGACATATTATTGCACACAAATAGCAAGATAAACAGGACTCTATTCCCTGTTTATCCTTTACATTAAATACCTAAATAATTCATTAAAACCAATTAAATCCAAGTATCTCTTTAAATAAATGTAAACTTTTTATCACTTTGTAAATTTAGTGTAAATTTTATCAGCAAACCGTTTACAGTACCTCAAATTTTAGTTAATAATTACACCGTACATGAAATTTAAGGAGTGAAATGCGTGGAATTTAATGTTCAAGACATGATCTTCCAGTTTATTGGTGGATTAGGTATTTTCTTATTCGGGATTAAGTACATGGGAGACGGACTGCAACAAGCAGCTGGTGATCGCCTACGCGACATTCTCGATCGCTTTACAACTAACCCACTCATGGGCGTACTAGCAGGTATGTTAGTTACCGTACTGATTCAATCTAGCTCAGGAACAACCGCTTTAACAGTTGGACTTGTAAGTGCTGGATTTATGACACTAAGACAAGCAATTGGTGTGATTATGGGTGCTAACATTGGTACAACCGTTACAGCATTTATTATCGGAATTAAAATTGGAGAATATGCTCTTCCAATTATGGCAGTTGGAGCAATCTTGCTATTCTTCTTTAAAAATAAAAAAGTACAATCTCTCGGACAAATCGTATTTGGATTTGGTATGTTATTCTTCGGTTTAGAATTAATGAGCACAGGAATGAAACCACTACGCTCTTTAGAATCATTCCAAGAGTTAACGATTAGTATGAGTAATAGTCCCATTCTAGGAGTTATTGTAGGTACAGTATTTACATTAATTGTACAAAGTTCTAGTGCAACAATTGGAATCTTACAAGAATTATTCGGCCAAGGTGCAATCGATTTAAAAGCTGCTCTACCTGTACTATTTGGTGATAATATCGGAACAACAATTACAGCTGTATTAGCAGCAATTGGTACTTCTATTGCGGCAAGACGTGCAGCATTAGTACACGTTATCTTTAACATCGTTGGTACGATCATCTTCACAATTTTATTAGTACCATTTACAAGTTTGATTCAATATTTCCAAACGTCATTCAACTTAAATCCAGAAATGACAATTGCTTTTGCTCACGGAACATTCAACGTAACGAATGCAATTATTCAGTTCCCATTCATTGCAGTTCTAGCATGGATTGTAACAAAAATTATTCGCGGAGAAGATGCTGCTATTGACTTTAAACCGCAGCACTTAAATCCAATCTTTATTGAACAATCTCCTGCCATTGCTTTAACAGAGGCACAAAAAGAGATTATTCGTATGGCAGAGTTCTCATTACATGGACTAAAAGAAGCAACTCAATTTTTAAATACAAAAGAAAAGAAACATGCTGATATGGCAGCTCAATTAGAAAGTGCTATTAACAATTTAGATAGAAAAATTACTGATTACTTAGTGTTACTTTCTGAAAAACCACTTTCACCAATGGATTCAGAAAAACATTCTGTTTTAGCATCTGTTGTCGGAGATATCGAACGTGTTGGAGACCATGTAGAAAACGTTGTAGAGCTTGTGGACACCCAAATATCTAATCGCGTTACACTATCAGATGAAGCAATGGCGGAACTAAATGAAATGCTTGAACTAACAACTTCAACATTGCAAGATGCAATTAATGCTTTAACAAACTTTGATACTGAACTTGCACAAACAGTTATTACAAAAGAACGTAAAATTGATCAAATGGAACGTGTATTGCGTAAACGCCACGTACTACGTCTAAATGAACGTAGTTGCTCAGGTGATGCAAGTATCATTTATGTTGATATGGTAAGTAACTTAGAGCGTATCGGTGACCATGCTGTAAATATTGCAGATGGAGTTTTAGGAGAACAAGGAAAATTCGCGTTAAAACAAACACTATAATATAGAAAAAGACGATCTTGATAAGATCGTCTTTTTCTATTCATACAAATTTCAAGTGACAGAGAACCTTTGCCAAGTGAAACAAAAAGAAAAAACAAGTGCATAATAGCAGCGACTTATATATCTGCAAATCAAAATGAATGTATAGTACCTAATCTTGTAGTACATTTTTCATTGGATCTTCTGTACCTTGCGTTGGATGAGGATATACTTCAATCAAATTCGAAAAGTTTATGATATGCTGGCGAACTACATTTGTAAATTCATCTTTCAACTTTGGTTTATCTTCTAACTCTGGTAGCATTTCTCCTATCATTCGATAATAATGATTTTTTTCACGAGAATTTCCGATAAATGTCCACTCAGGTTCTAACGATTCTATACCACCTTGTCCATCAAGTTAATATTTTGAAGTATCCTAAAAACGAAGATTTAGGATATGAGAGAACGGCATTTCTCTTTCTTATTCTACTAACATGGTAGAATAAGAAAATACAATTCTTAAAAATCATGGTAGAATTTAGATGAAAAATGAGGGGGAAACCAAATGAATAATGGCGTAAATTATAAAATTTGGACGGTATGTATGATTCAAAATGAGGACAAGGTTTTACTTCTCGACAGACAACATGACGATTTCAAAGGATTCATTCCCCCTGGAGGAAAAGTAGAATTTCCGGAAAGTATAGTTAATGGGGCCATTAGAGAAGTTAAAGAAGAAACTGGTCTTGAAGTTAGCAACCTTGTTTATAAAGGGCTTTATGAATATGTTAATCCAATCGCCAAAGATCGATATATGATATTTAACTATCTTACAAAGGACTTTAAAGGGGATTTGCTTCAAGACTCGCCAGAAGGAAAAGCTGTTTGGGTGAATATCAATGAAGCTTACAATCTTCCTATGCAAAAGTCCATTCGTAGAAGATTTCCTTTGTTTTTTGAAGAAGGAACATTCGAAATTCAAGTGGAATGGGATCATGAAAAAAATCAAGAGGGACTAGTTACCATAAAGAGAACATAGGGGAATCTCCTATCGCTATCAAGCTAACAAACTTATATTATTTTGATAGCGATAGGGCGGGAACCCGATATAAATTTTTTAATCATATTTCGTTATTACAGTAAACATTCCTGTCATACTAGGTGAGTAATCCTTAAAATCATATTTTTCATAAAATTTTTCTTTTCCCTCTGATGCAAATAATCCTACAAACGCCTTATTTGGTGCGTTTTCTTTTAGATACTCTACTAACGCTTTCATAATTTTTTTGCCAATACCCATTCCTTGATAATCTGGATGCACTACCACATCTTGAATGTAAAAGTAAATAGCACCATCCCCAACAATTCTTCCCATTCCTATGGCCTTACTCTCTTCCTTAACTGTAACCGCAAAAACAGAGTTTTTTAATGATATTTCGGCAACATCAAAGTTCATATAATCTTCCCAACCCACAACTGAACATAAATATTTATATTCTTCTAATGTTGGTGCATAATTTGAGATTGTATATTGTCTTTCCATAAATCCTTCCCCTATCTCTATATAATTTCAAATTAGCATTTTTGTACTTCTTTTTCTTCCGAATGTTCAAATTTAATTATATATCATATTCATGTAAAAGTTAGCATAATCCCTCATTGAAGTAGAAGGAACATCTATGCTAGGAAACGTAAAAAAATAAAAAAAGGATGAGCTTATAGGGGGATCACCCAAAAAAAATTATCTTTTTTTTTCATTTCCAGTACCTTTCAAATAACTTCAGACAACAATACATACTTTAATAAATTAATTTTATAATATATACACTTTCAACAAAAAAAACATGATAAAGAAATAAACTATTTCTCTACCATGCCCCACATTTAAATACTATAATAATGTCACGATCGTTCTTCCTTTTAATTCTCCTTGCAATATACGTTCAAATTTATCATTTAATTCTTCTAATGTGCATTCTGTCGTATAAGATAATAAGTTTAGATTCTTCCACTCATCCCCTAACATTGACCAAATCTGCTTCCTTACTGTCATTGGGCATTGTACAGAATCTATTCCTAACAGATTAATACCACGCAGAATAAATGGATATACAGAAGCTTTAAATTCATGTCCCGCAACGTTACCACACGTCGTTACACTGCCCCCGTATTGCACAATTTTTAAGGCCGTCGCTAATGTATTTCCACCAACTGTGTCAATTACACCCGCATATATTCCTTTTAATATCGGTTTTCCCGATTCGTCATTCATTTCATCGCGGTGAATAATCTCTTTCGCTCCTAAATGAAGCAACATTTCTTTCTCTTCTACTTTTCCAGTTGCAGCTACAACCTCATATCCTAACTTTGCTAAAATATTAACTGCAACACTTCCAACTCCACCTGTTGCTCCTGTCACAAGAATGTTCCCCATGTCAGGTGTAACTCCTGATAGCATTAACTTATGTACAGACAAAGCTGCTGTAAAACCTGCTGTTCCATACATCATACTCTCTTTCAAAGAAAGTCCTTCTGGTAATGAAATAACCCATGATGCAGGGACGCGAATATATTGACCAAATCCACCAGAGGTATTCATGCCTAAATCATATCCGGTTACAATTACTTGATCCCCTTTCTTAAAAGAAGGATCTTGACTACTGATCACCTCTCCCGCTGCATCGATTCCAGGAGTATGTGGATAGTTTCTTGTCACGCCTCTATTCCCAGTAGCTGAAAGGGCATCTTTATAATTTAGCGAAGAATAATGAACACGTATTAATACTTCTCCTTGAGGCAAATCTGTTATATCCCTCTCAACCAAAGTTCTTTCAAATTGATTTTCTTCTTTTTCATTTATAAGAATTGCTCGAAATGATGTATGATTCATTATGTCTATCTCCTTTACTCCTAACAAAAAGTCTTTCTACTTCATTATATTAGACTTATAGAAAGTAATATAATCTTCCTCTTGAACATATTTCAACAAATCTTACTTCTTTATTATGTTCTCATAATATGTATTCCTATTTCCAATACGACAAATTACACTCATTCTATTGCTCACACTCCTAAAATTCTCCCTATAAAAGGTCAGAAAATCTGACTTTTCGTAAAATAAATTGAATTTTGGCGAAATGTAAATGATTTGTAATGTTCTTTTTCGCCAAATTTCATTATAATTAGGTGATATGAGTGTCGTATTTCAATCCAAATGAAGGAGTATATGAAATGGATCAAAACCCATCCTTGCAAGAAAATACACGAAATACTAATAAAAAAGGAAAGAAAAAAACAAAAGTTATCATAAGTGTCCTTTTATTATTTTTAATAATAGGAGGCGGGTATACTTGGTTTCTAGTAAATAAAGCATCCTCTGCTGTTCGAAATGCCGCTCACGATTTAGCACGCGGTGATAAATCAAATTTACGTGATAAAGCTGTTAAACCTATTACCAATAATGTATCTATATTAATAATGGGCGTTGATGAAAGCGATGTACGTGGTAAAGAATACGGTGGTGCTATAAGAACAGATGCAATGTTACTTGCAACGTTTAATAAAGATAGTAAAACTGTAAAACTTTTAAGCATTCCGCGAGACACATATACTTATATCCCAATAGAAAAGAAAATGGATAAAATTACACATGCACATGCATATGGTTCTGCTAAAAATGGAAAAGATGGTGGACCGCAAGCTAGTATTGATGCGGTAGAAAAATTACTCCATGTTCCTGTTGATTACTTTGTAAAATTCAACTTTAAATCATTTATGAAAATTGTAGATGATTTAGGTGGCATTGAAGTAGATGTTCCTGTTGAATTTACTGAACAAGATAGCAATGATAATGCAGAAGCAATCCACTTGAAAAAAGGTGTTCAAAAATTAAACGGTGAAGAAGCTCTTGCTCTTGCTAGAACACGCCACATTGATAGTGATGCAATGCGCGGTCAACGTCAACAAATTGTTATCGAGGCCATTTTGAAAAAAGTAACAAGCGTTGACTCTGTAACAAAAGTAGGAAGTATTATTGATGATATTAATGGACAATTTGTTACAAACCTAACATTTGACGATATGTTATCATTCTATAAATACGGTTCAGATTCTTCAATTGAAAAATTACAAATCAATGGTTCAGACTGTTACATGGCAAAAGGTGATGATACATGTAGTCGTTCTGCTGGTGATGGAAGAACATATTACTACCAACCAGATGAAAAAGACCTAACAAATCTAACAAATCAACTGCGTACTCATCTAGGACTACCTGAGTATAAGAAAGTTGATTCTAGTGATAAAGAAGACAAAAAGAAAACGAAAGATACAACTAACAATTCTACTAACAAAAAAAATAACAGTAATGATGAAAACACAGATATAGAAACTACATCGGATGAAAAAGCCAAAGATACAAACAACAATTCTACTAACAAAAAAAATAACAGTAATGATGAAAACACAGATATAGAAACTACATCGGATGAAAAAGCCAAAGATACAACTAACAATTCTACTAACAAAAAAAATAGCAGTAACGATGAAGACACAGATACAAAAACTACATCGAATGAGAATGAATAAGAAACCCAGCTCTATGGAGGTAGAGCTGGGTTTTTTTATTCATTCTAATCTGTGAATAACCTCTAAAAATATTAAAAATTCTAACTTTTCAACTATCAATTTCCATATCTTTAAATTATAATAAAGGGTAGATGTATATTCCAATTAACAGGGGGCAAAAACATATGAAAGCCGCAGTAAAACATAACGTTTCAGACTTTAAAGATTATCTAAAATCCAATGAAATACATATGGAAGAAAACATAGATGAAAATGATGGTTCTATATTTTTTTCAGTAAACTTAGAAACGGAGAGCGGCGCAAAAGTTCGTCTTATCGCTGCCTTTCATAACGAGCATCCTACTGTCGATATATATTGCTTCAATGTCGCTCAAGTTCATGATGCAACTAAGAAAAGCGAATTATTGCCTGTAATCAACGAGTTAAATACAGCTTATCGATTCGCAAAGTTCATAATTAGTAAAACTGATTCAATCGACATTTCAACGTCCCTTGTATTTACAGAACCATACTTTAACCCCGCTCTTGTATTTGAACATACGAGACTACTATATAAAGCAGCGAATGATGAATATGAAAATTTAATGAAAGTTATTTGGGCTTAATCCTTCTTTTTAGATGGGAGAGAGCATCCGCGGTCAGATCCTTTTCCTGCCCCATCCAAAGTTAAAACAAAAAGAGAAAATGAGTGTAAGACTCCTTTTATTTTCATGGCCGCAATTTATATCTCGAAAAATCAATAGGGATTTATATAGCAAACAAAAAGCCGCTGATTCCAGCGGCTTTACACATACTTCTAAATTAATTTACAACATCATATCCAACCAAATTTTAACACAGGTTAAACCAATTAAGATAGCTAATATCCACTGCAATACTTTTTGATTTAACCTCTTTCCTATACTTGCTCCAAGTGGTGACGCAAGTAAACTTGCAATCGCGATCATTACAGACGGCAATACTACCACTTGTCCTGTCGTTACTTTTCCAATCGTAATCCCGATAGATGAAATAAAAGTTATCGCTAATGAAGTTGCAATCGTCATATGTGTAGGGATTTTGAGAATGACAAGCATAATTGGCACTAGTAGAAATGCACCTCCTGCTCCAACCACCCCAGAAGAAGCACCGATAATAAATGCTAAAATACTTGCCACTCCTTTATTATACGTGAGTGTTTCTGCAAGAACATTACTGTGATTCTTTTTCGGAACAAACATCATAACAGCTGCCACTGTAGCTAAAATAGCATATACAATATTTATTTGCCCTTCCTCTAATACTTTTGAACCTAAACTACCAACAAAACTCCCGACTAAAATACTTGTTCCCATATATAACACTAATGTTTTATTTATATAACCACTTTTTCGGTAAACCCACACACCTGCAAATGTTGCGAAAAATACTTGAATAGCTGTAATACCACTTACTTCATGTGCCGTATACCCAGTAAACCCTAGCACCACCGGAATATATAAAATCATCGGATAATTAATAATGGCACCACCGATACCAACCATCCCTGAAATAAATGAACCAACAAATCCAATAAAAAAGATTACAATCATAAAACTGAAGCTCATCTTTCTTTTTCTCCCTTCTAAAAAGAAGGCGTTCTTTCATTACCTTTAAATAAATAAATTCACATTCCCATCAGAAGCATCTGCTAAATAAGCTGCTACACCAGCGAATTCAATATCTTCCATAAGCTCTTCTTCTTTTAACCCTAATAAATCAACTGTCATTTGACACGCTATAAGCTTCACACCTTGCTCTTTTGCCATATCGATTAAATCTGGAAGTGGCATTGCGTTATGCTTTTTCATAACATGCTTAATCATTTTAGAACCCATACCGGCAAAGTTCATTTTAGATAGGCCCATCTTATTCGCACCGCGGGGCATCATCTTTCCAAACATTTTCTCTAAGAAATTTTTCTTTACTTTTACATGCCCATCTTTCCTAAGTGCATTTAACCCCCAAAACGTATGAAAAATTGTTACTTCTTGATCATACGCCGCTGCACCATTCGCAATAATATAAGCTGCCATCGCTTTATCGTAATCTCCACTAAACAAAACGATCGTTGTTTTTTTCTTGTTCTCCATGTTGACTCCTCACCTTTATATACCTATATGGGTATTTTGAAAAATAGACAAAATCCTTTATTTATAAAAATCGTACACAGTATTATTCTGTTTTACCTTCCCAATCTAACATGCCACCAGTCATATTTATAACCCCAAAACCATTGCTTTCTAAAAATTGAGCAGCTCTTGAGCTTCTTCCACCAGAGCGACATATCATAATATATTCTTTGTTTTTATCTAATTCATGCATGCGAAATTCCAATAGACCAAGTGGAATATGAAGAGCTCCTGGAATTTTACCTTCCGCCACTTCTTCTACTTCACGAACATCAATCATATTTAATCTTTCATTGTTCATTAATTTATTTTCTAATTCTTTTGCTGTCATTTTTTTCATTTGAAAATTCCCCTTTAATTCCAAGCGTTCATCCCACCTGAGACATTTGTAATATGTTGAAACCCTAATTTCTTTAATATTTTTGTCGCTCGTTTACTTCTCATTCCACTTTGACAAATCACAATTACTTCTTTGCTTTTATCTAAATGACTCGCTTTTTGCACTAACTCATTTAAAGGGATATTCCGAAACCCTTGAATATGATTCCCTCGAAATTCACCGGGTGTACGAACATCAATCAATTGTTTATTTTGTTTATTCATCTCTGTCTTTAGTTCTTTCCCATTTATACTTTTAACTCCCTTAACCGGTAAAAAGCGAGAAATGATAAACCAAGCAACTAGTATAGTTAGAATGATATTGAATACTATATTTGCACTCATACATCATCTCCTCCAATCGTTCTTTATATAATCCGTTTCCATAGAGCACGCTTTTATTGTTTACGATTTTTTAATCCAGAACTTCAGTACATCGTTTTCTTCCGTATGCTGCAGTACTTCATGTCCACCTGTTTTTGACCAAGCTGGAATATCCTTTATCGCACCTTTATCTGTTAAATGAACCTCTAACACTTCTCCAGATTGTAAAGCTTCCATTGCTTTTTTTGTTCTTACAATCGGCATTGGACACGCTAATCCTTTTACATCTAATACTTGTTTTACATTCATATTCCATACCTCCAAAATATTTTTCTTTTATCATTAACCATGAACCGCACAGCGGTTTGGACCAATTTCCATCTCACGCTCTTCATCTACACTTGGATTGATATTCCCCATATTTATCTGGCGAACATCCTCATATGCGTTCGGCTGAGGTGGTAAGTTTTCTGTAACTGTTTTACGAAACTCTGACTCATCCTCAATGTTTAATCCTGCATTTCGTTTAAATAAATCTTTCAGTTTTGCACGAACTACACCGTGCTCATCTAACTCACTTACTTTCGAATAATGAGCTGGTAAAACAATCAACTCTTGAGATAATTTTTTATAACGATTATATAACGTGTTACGCAAATCACTTACCCAATCTTCCGCTTTTCCCGCAAGATCCGGACGACCAATAGAATCTACAAATAAAATGTCACCTGATAGAAGATAAGCTTCGTCTACAAGGAATGATGTACTTCCAATTGTATGGCCTGGCGAATAGATCGCTTGAATATCAATTTTTGTCTCTCCTACTGTAATTACCGTTCCTTCTATAAGCGGTTCATAAGAAAAAACAACTTCCTCAGCATCTTTTGGCGGTAACCAATACGCCCCTTTCACCTTCTCAGCTAACTTACGACCACCAGAAATATGATCAGCATGTAAATGCGTATCCATAACGTTTGTAATCACAGCACCTTTTTCTTTTGCAAATTCCTCATATATTTCAATTGTTCTCATAGGATCAATGACTGCAGCTTCACCGTTAGAAATAACCATATAGGACAAACACCCTTTTCCAAGACGGTTAAATTGATACATACTGCCACCATCTTTTAACTTCCCTATTTCAATCGGCTTTACATGTTCACTCCAAGTCTTCATACCACCAACTAAATAATAAACAGGTTTTAAACCGGCTTCTATAAGCTGCTCAGCAACAAACTTAGAAGAGCCTTCTTTCGCACATACAACAAGAATATCTTTTTTCTTTGGCAATTCTTCCAAAATGCTCTCTACGCCTTCTAATAAATCAAAGTATGGTTTGTTCATAGAAGAAATTTGCTTCCCTTCAATTCTCCACTCCATATAATCTGCTTCATTACGGACATCTAAAATAAATAATTCTTCAAATAAAACTTTTTCAGCAACATCTTTCGCTTGTAATCCTATAGTAGTCATTACCTTACCCCCTATGGTATATAAATAGTTAAAAAAATTAAAAACTAACTACCATACTCGAATTTTTCTTATTATTGAGCAGTTTACACTGCACCTCCTTATACATATACCCGCATAGGTATGTTAAGATGTTTTTAAAAATCTGTCAACGCATTCGTTTGACAGATTATCTACTTTTTACGAGTAGTTGTACAGCCTCTTTAATTAAATCTTCATTGGATGTATCACCTTTTGCAAATTGTTCTCGCAAACAGTTTTCCAAGTTTGTTCCTACAATCAATCCAATTGTGCGATCCATTGCAGAACGTGATGCCGTTAACTGGGTAATAACCTCTTTACAGTCCTTTTCTTCTTCAATCATTCGAAGGACACCGCGAATTTGTCCTTCAATTCGCTTCAGCCTATTTTTAATATCTTGATTGTATTCCAATGTATGATCACCTCGATACTTTAGATATATTTCATGTGAAAAATAATCTCTACTGCACATATTGTAGTAAAATTCTTATTTGAATTTACAACATCATCATATACCCTTTAGGGTATTTTGTAAAGCATCATTTTATACTTTTGGATTAACGGGTAGTAAGGTCGAAGATGGATAGAGAATAACTGCTTATAAAAGCCTAATTGGTGAGGGCTTTCCATAAACTCCGCGGGTATTTTCAGTTTAGTCTTTCCCCTCTTCATTTACTACATACCTGTATAAGTATATTACAATAAAAACTTTATACTCGTTCACACAGTTGAAACACACTCAATATAAAAAAGCCGCTGATCCCAGCGGCTTCACACATACTTCCGATGTACCATCTTTCCATCATAAGAAAAGACAACATTTTTATTCTCCACGACCGACTCCATATGAACCGTTCTTCCCCATAGCTGATGAATATACGGCAGTACTTTCTCTAAGTATTTTAAATCAAGCTCAATTCCTTCATAACAATGTTTAATATACAGTTCACCGTTCTTTAAATGGTCTCCATCTTCCACTACTAAATAGGGAAATCCGCCATTTGTACGCATATTTACAAGTTGATCACGAACATGTTCCCACTCTTTATCAATTACTTTATATTCTTTTCCTTGGCGCTGGAATAAGTACATATCTTCCCTCATCACAAGTTCTTTATTTAAGTAATTTCTAAGGAACGATACGTCCCATTCAATTTCCCGCACTTCAAAGATTTTTTCACGACCCGATCCCGGTTTTACACCGCGCATTTTCATTTCTTCCGTCGGATTATTATAGCGTTCTTCAATATCTTCAAAGACCTTGATACCAAGATAATATGGGTTAATGCTTGTTTTTGACGGCTGTACAACTCCTGCGTTTAACTTGGCAAATTCAATTGCTTCATCAGATGTTAAGTCCATTTCTCGAAGGATGCGCTGATGCCAGTACGAAGCCCAGCCTTCATTCATGATTTTCGTTTCTAGTTGCGGCCAGAAATATAACATTTCTTCTCGCATCATCGTTAAAATATCACGTTGCCACTCATCTAGCTCTCTACTATATTCTTCAATAAATAGAAGTAAATCTTTCTCTGGTTGCGGCGGGATTTTCTTTTTCTTCCGCATATTTGGTCGTTCTCGTTTTTTATTTCTATCATCTAAATTCCACAAATCATCATACTGTGAAACTCGTTTCTTTTCTACTTCTTCCTCTTCTAAGTCATTTATGCTCCAAGCTAGTTTCGGCCGCACAAGCGATGGATCAATGTGTTCTTGAATAGCCAAAACAGCATCTAAAAACGTTTCTACCTCTTCTTTTCCATATTTATGTTCATACGCTTTAATACGTTCTGCTGTCGCTGCCATGCTTTCAACCATATCACGCTTCGTATTTGAGAAGCGGATATTATTTTTAAAGAAATCGCAGTGTGCTAATACGTGTGCAACAATCAATTTATTTTGAATGAGTGCGTTTGTATCAAGTAAAAACGCATAACACGGATCAGAGTTGATGACAAGCTCATATATTTTACTGAGTCCCAAATCGTAATGCAGTTTCATTTTGAAGAACTGTTTCCCAAAACTCCAATGTGAAAATCGTGTTGGCATTCCATATGCACCAAACGTATAAATAATTTCGGCTGGGCATACTTCATAGCGCATCGGATAAAAATCCAGCCCAAATCCAGTTGCAATTTCAGTAATTTCGGCAATTGCATATTGTAGTGCTTTATCATCACTAGCTCTCATTATTTTCCCTCCTTACACTTTCCCTTAAGACAGTGTATGAGGGGAACCAAGCTTTCATGAGAAATGATGAAAAATAGATAGTCGGTTTTTCTTCATAGTTATATGGAAAATATTCATTTCACTAACACCACCGATACATATACTTCTTGCAATGCTTCTCTATTATAAAAAGCCACAAAAAAAGCCGAACACAAATTTCAAACCATTTGCATCCAGCTTCTCATCTTTATCTATTATCCTTCAATTACTTCCATCTTCTCCATAATCGGTGTACGCGTTTTTCCTTCTGGCTTCTTATCAAAATAGCCAATATGAAGGATCCCAACAATGCGTTGTCCTTTTGTTAACCCAAGTCCTTCTATAAATAAAGGATTATAATTCAGTCCGCCTGATTTCCACACACAACCTAGTCCGCGCTCCCAAGCTAGTAGTTGGAAGTTTTGCATAAATGCACACACTGCTGCGTAATCTTCATCACGTTGTATTTGACGCGGATCTTCATCCATATACACAACGATTTGAGCTGGTGTACTTAAAAAACGATCTGATAAAATTTTACCTCGTTTTGCTCTTTCTTCTTCTGTGAAGGAATTTAATACAGCATCTACTAACGTTTTACGGCCTTCTCCAATAAACAATTTACATTTCCATGGCTCACGATGCTGATGGTTTGGTGCCCACGTTGCATCATTTAATAATTCAATTAATAATTCTTTTTCTACTGCTTTATCTGTAAATGTACGAATGGAACGTCTTTCTTTAATGATATTTGCAATGGAAGTATATGTAGTCATATGTTTCTCTCCCTTATTTTCATCTATTATATGTATACGCTTATTATTGATATTGATTTTCAATTTCGATTATAACGCAGTTTTCTACCATTAATCAATGTTTTATGTTGTGAAACTAACAAAAAAACTTTTTTGTTATATTGCAGAAAAACTTGCAATGTTCATAAGTTCTTCACAACTTCTCCACAACTTAGGGACATCCTATGTGTAAAGTTTTCCATTTCATTTAATTAGGAGGAATCTATATGTACAAAAAAGTAATAGCAAGTATCTTAACAACAGGGCTTTTATGTGGAATAGCAGTCTTCCCTGCTTCTGCCGCTACACCAAAAGAAGTCGCGCTACATCACCATAAAATAATTTCAGAAGAACAAATCCAGTCATTAGAAAAACAAGGTTACAAAAAACATGAAATTTGGAAAGCTGCACACATTGCAAACATAAGTAAAAAAGATATCAATGACGTTTTATCGTACTATAAACAAAATAAATCTTGGAAAGAAACAGCGAAACATTTTGGCGTGGATCCAAAGAAAATGCATAAACATCATATGAGTAAAGAGATGAAAGCAGCATTACTACAAAAAATAGCTAAAATGCAAAAATCGACTCCAGAACAAATGAAGAAAACAATGGAAGATAACCATATTCACTTGCATCACCTCGCAGTTTTAACTATCATTGCACAAAAAAGTAATACACCGTTTAATGATGTATTACAAATGAAAAAAGATGGGATGCATGTCAAACAAATCGCCGAGAAATTAAATGTAAAGAAAGAAGATATAAGAGCTGAAATGATGAAGTTAATACAATCTGTCAAACAAAAAAAGACAAGCTAACATAAAGAAAAGGAAGAGACAGCAACTCTTCCTTTTCTTTATGAACCCACTATAATAAAACCATCCGCCAGCGGATCAGATGGATCTAATAAAAATTGATGCATTCCCGTAATAAAGACCCTTCCTGTAATTTGTACGGTCATGGCATTTTGTGTACATTTCATCAACTTTGCTTCATACGTTCCGCCAGTAATACTTTCATGCTGCAAAATCTCCCCTTCTTGTAACATACCTTCCTCTCTAAAAAGTGCGAAACACGCACATGTTGCTCTAACATATGGCGAACGGCTTACAATCCCATTCCTCTTCTGCAACATCGTTTTGAAGCGTTTTTCCTCAATCTGCGCCGCATCTATTAAAATGCTACTACATTCAGATGATAATGACGTTCTTGCCCTATGCGCCCAGTTCTTTAATTCTATTAAATCATCCATAGCTAGTTTGACACCAATATGCTTTGTATGACTGATTACGTAGTATTCATTTGCCCCAAATGAAACGACCGATTGAGAAGCATGATGTTGAAGTTCGTATTTACAATCTTTCTGTAATGAAACAGCGTGTATCTCTCCATCTTCTATACAGATTTTCACAGAAAATATCCCATCAATTGTTTCCACCGCTACTACATCATTTTTTATTTTCACATTTCCCATTTCCACCATAACAACAGTAGCTATCATCACAAACTCTTCTATACTAGAGGTAAATTCATTCGCATCCATAAACAACGCTGCAAAATCTGCTTTTTTTGAACAAGGTGGTACAATCATACAGCCGTTCATCGCTGCATGACCACGTGGCTCTTGCATAAGAATTCTTCGAAATGCTTGATAGTTTTCAACTAGTTCATTTTGTTTTTCCTGCAAAGTATTTCCCTGTAATAGAGGTACACCGTTCATAATGAGGCGTAGTGGCTCCCCAGCCATATGTGCATCAACTGTTGTAATTGCTTTTGCGAACTTCATTCAATCTCCCCCGTCTTCCATTTCTCCTGTTATTTAGCTAGTTTAAATATGGTTACATCAATGCCCTTCCATCGGTGGAATAAGAATAAATCCATCTTTCAAAATGTCTTCCTCATGATATAAAAATTGGTGCATCCCCATCATCCATGCTGATCCAGTAATTTCTGTAATTACAGCTTCAATTTCCCCTACATGAGTCGTTCTAACGATTTTCCCTTTAAATAGCGAACCCACAATACTTTCATGTACAAATAACTCTTCCCTATCAATCTTCTGATGAGCGTATAATGTAGCAAGTTTAGCTGATGTTCCTGTACCGCACGGCGAACGATCAATCCCACCCGGTGGTACAATTACTGTATTTTTCACATCAGCTCGCTCGTCCGTTGGATCGCAAAAAAATTCGACATGTGTCACACCTTCGATAAAAGAAAATTCCGGATGCGAGATGGGCACAGCTGCATTAATAGCATCTCGAATCCGAATCGCCGTTTCTATAATCTCTGTAGAGTTATCTGTGGTTAGTTGCACACCTAGCTTTCTCGCATCTGTAATTGCATAAAAATTACCGCCATAGGCAATATCACATTGTACATTCCCTATATTTTCTATATGTACTTCTACAGACTTTAATAAAAAAGCAGGCACGTTACAAAATGTCACTTCTTTTGCTTTCCCATTTTCCACATACACTTTTGTTGCGACAAGCCCTGCTGGTGTATCTAATTTAATATAGGTATACGGTTCTTTCACCTCAACCATACCTGTTTCAATTAAAGCGGTACAAACACCAATTGTATCGTGACCACACATTGGTAAATACCCGCCTGTTTCTATATAAATAACACCCATATCAGCTTCTGGGTCACATGGATCTGTTAATAATGCTCCTGACATTACATCATGCCCGCGTGGCTCAAACATAAGAAATGTACGAATCCAATCATACTTTTCTTTCATAAATAACATCTTTTCTGACATCGTATTCCCTTCTAGCTTTGGAAGACCATTTATGACTGTCCTTGTTGGATTCCCTCCCGTGTGTGTATCAATTGTCGTAAACACTTTTTTTACCTTCACACGCGTTCCACCCTTTCTTGAAAGCGATTGTGGCTTAGTAATTCAATCGGTACGGTTGTCTTTTGCCCCTCAATCATTTCCGCAATAAGCTTTCCTGTAATAGCTGCCAAACTAATTCCATCCCCTTCATGACCAGCTGCAATATAAAAACCTGGCACTTCTTCGACATGAGAAATAATTGGCAAATGGTCTGCCGTCCATGGACGCAATCCTGCATACGTTCGAATAAGCAACATATCCGCCATTTTCGGATAAAAGCGAATCGCTCGCTTTGCAATACACTTTATAACACTTGTATCGACCTTCGTTTGAAAACCAACGAACTGCCGGCTACTTCCGATTAAGAAATTTTGACTTTCTGTCGGTTCAAATACGAGAGCAACTCCGTACTTCTCTGTTTCTTCATCCACATGACGTGTGCCGCCAAACTTGCTAATTAAATAACCAAACTCCATTACTTTTCTCATCCCAACTGGTTCTTGTCTTGAAGCCACGATAATATGACCTTTTCTCGGCTGAATTGGAATTTTCACATCTAACATCTCACTAATAACAGGCGACCATACTCCCGCTGCATTTACGACCTTATTCGCTGTAAATGTCCCCTTATTTGTTTCAACAACAAACACACCTGTTATATCTTTTCGAATACTGCTTACTTCTGTATGAAGGTACACATCTGTTCCTTGCCTTTTCGCTTCATCTAGCAAAGAAAACGATAATAAATACGGATTAACAGTCGAATCCGTTGCACATTCTAATCCACCTAATAAATCATCTGCAAAATACGGTGACTCCTGCCGAATATCTTGCCTGTCTAACATTCGAAATGGTAAACCTACATCTTTTTGCCGCTTTACCCATTTCTCTGCAGCGATCATTTCCTCTTCACTTTCACATACCAAAATACTTCCTGGTGCGCGGTATTCAAAAGAGTGTCGCAATTCTTTCGCTAATTGATCAACAAGTTTTTGGCTTTCGAGAGACATTTGACTATCAAATCCAGGATCTTTATCAATCGCTAAAATGTTCCCATCACATCGCGATGATGTACCACTCGCTAATTCTCCCCTTTCTAATAACGTCACTTCTCTCCCCCATTTTGAAACATAATAAGCAATTGCACTTCCAATAATGCCTCCGCCTATGATAAGAACATCACAATGCTTTGTCATAATTCCCCCTCTTTTCTATTTATAAAGTGAAACTTATAGCATCTATCACCTTTTTATGCTCACATATTCTTTTACTTGCAATTAAAATGCCAACTTAATAAAAAACGATTATTAGCAAAAATTTTCTGTCCCTCACTTCATCTCTTTACTTTTGAAGATGCCTAAATCATTGTCCTCAAATGGCTATACAAAAACAGTTATCTAACTTTTCCGAAAAACATTTTACATTCACTTTAATAATGTGTAAAAATAATGAAATAGTGTATAAAAAACTTACAGTCAATCCAATAAGGAGGCTTTAGTATGACAATCGAACTCCCTTCTATAGAGCAACTTATACATAAAGATTTTCTCTTCTTTTCATCGCTAGAAGAATGTCACCAAAAAAGTGATACAAGCCATAAGAATACAACCGTTCTAATCAAAAGAAGCAATGATATATATATGCTTACTGCTGACGGCACCTATCAGCCTTGCTATACAACTTCCTACTATTCTTCTATTTCACATATATTAAAGAAACTAAAAAACTATCATGCCGTTGTTTTTACAAATGCGTCTCATAAGCCAATTGGTTTTATTACAGCTGCTATGCTTGCTGAAACAATCTTTCAATCTTATGAATATTTACAAGCTTATTTTGAAACCGTTATCAAAACGACAGACGCGTCCGTAACTGTCATTGACGAGAAGGAAAATGTCAATGTATGGACAAACGGCGCAGAAGCAATCTTTTCCGTCAGACGACAAGAAATTTTAGGAAAACCAATTACATCATTTTTTCATGAAGACATGCTAGAAATATTAAAAACACTACAAGAAGGTCGCTCACTACATAAACACCAACATCAACCGAGAGAAGATTTAATTGTACTCATTAACTCCAATCCCATTTACTTACGCAATAAAATTATTGGAGCTGTTGTATCTGAAACAGACATTACGAGCCAAGTTCGGCTTAATCAGGAACTATTCTCTGTTTCGACCAAAATGCATCAATTAGAAAAACAAGTTGCTAAATTAACACCACCGGTTGATCCTTTTCATGCGATTAAAGGAAAAAGCCCCGTACTGCATCAAACAATTGAAACTGCGAAAAAGATATGTACAACAAAATCAACTGTGCTCATTTTAGGTGAAAGCGGCGTCGGAAAAGAGCTATTTGCAAAAGCGATTCATGAAGCGCGTGAAAATGAACAAGCACCGTTTATTTCTATTAACTGCGGCGCAATTCCTGAATCATTATTTGAAAGTGAACTTTTTGGCTATGAAAAAGGAGCCTTTTCTGGGGCTGATCAGAAAGGAAAAAAAGGAAAAATTGAATTAGCAAAAGGAGGAACATTATTTTTAGATGAAATTGGTGAAATGCCAATGGAAATGCAAGTGAAATTGCTTCGCGTCTTGCAAGATAAAACATTTTACCGCGTAGGTGGCATAAAAGAATTACATGCCGATTTTCATATTATTGCTGCTACGAACCGAAACTTAAAAGAACAAATCACGAAAGGAAAATTTCGAGAGGACTTATTTTATCGTTTAAACGTTGTAAGTATTGATGTGCCGCCACTTCGTAATAGAAAAGAAGATATTGTGGAGTTAATCCACTCTTTCCTATATGAGTTTTCAATTCAATATAACCGTCCCATTCAAAGTATACCGCAAGACGTTATGTATGAATTGCTTGAGCATAAATGGCCTGGAAACATCCGCGAACTACGTAATGCCATTGAACGAATCGTTGTTTTTGCGACAGATGGAATCATAAAACGAGAAGACCTTCCCTTCTCTACAACAACACAAAAAGAACAACCGCCTGTTCCTCTTAGAGTAGATATAACGGAAGGCGAATTACTTGATGATGCTTTAAACAAATACGAACGAAATATCATTCAACATGCACTCGAATTAGAAAGCGGCAATAAACTCGCTTGCGCTAAACGGCTTGGGATTACACGGGCAACATTATATAATCGTATGAAAAAATTAAGCATTCCATTTTAATCCTTATCTATATAAATACAAATGGAAAAAACAACATAAAACCTTTCCTTTTGGGTGAAAAGAGAGCATCCGGTCACGCATAGAAGCGGTCAGACTCTCTTCCTGCTCCATGCCAAGTAAAAACAAAAGGAGAAAACAAGTGAAAAGTCCCTTTTATTTTCATAGCAGCGACTTATATACCTACAAATCAAAATGGATATATAGATTGGCATGTATTTTGCATATAAATTAGCAACCAACCAATCTAACAAGGGGGCTTTGTCATGAACATTGCAAACGATTTTGTCATTTGTCGTTGTGAAGAAGTAACATACAAAGAACTGCTTCATACAGCGAACACATATAATTGCTCTACACGAGAATTGAAACTACGTACCCGGGCAGGCATGGGGTTTTGCGGAGGCCGAACATGCAGGTGCGCACTAGAAAATTTTATATCATCACGAGAGCAGAACCATCAGCCATTAAAACATCAACCACCCGTTCGTCCCATTACCTTTGACTTGTTAGGTGATAGAACATGAGTAATCGCATCATTCATCACCCAATTCTTGGGGATCTATCAGACAGCAAAACCGTCTCTTTTACATTTAACGGAACGAAGTGTGAAGGAATAGCTGGCGAAACCGTCGCTGCTTCTCTATTCGCCAATAACATTCGAACTTTTCGTGTTCATGAAGAAACAGGAGCACCGCGCTCTATTTATTGTAATATTGGCCATTGCTTTGAATGCCGCGTCACAATAAATGGCAAGCAAAATGTGCGTGCATGCATGACTGTAGTTGAAGATCAAATGGTAGTACAAAGCGGCCTGCAGCAACCCACTCCTTTAAAAAAGGAGGATCATATATGAATGATGTTATCATTATCGGCGCTGGTCCTGCTGGATTATGTGCAGCTATTGCCTGCAAGACATATGGACTATCAGTTAGGGTTTTTGATGAATTTATAAAACCTGGAGGTCGCCTTCTTGGGCAACTTCATCAAGAACCAAATGGCACATGGTGGAATGGTATAGAAGAAACAAAGAAACTACAAAAACAGTTGCAAGACTTAGCACTCCCTATTGAATGTGGTGTGACTGTACATGATTTAGAAAAAGTTGAAAATGAATGGGCTGTTCATACGAATATCGGTGTCTTTCAAACAAAACATGTTCTCCTTGCAACAGGAGCAGCTGAGTTCCCAACTCCGCTTCCTGGATGGACTTTACCCGGCGTTATGTCCATTGGGGCTGCACAAGTTATGACAAATGTACACCGCGTCAAAGTCGGTAATAGAGGAATGATTATTGGGGCAAATATATTATCATTTGCGATTATGCATGAATTACAGCTTGCTGGACTAGAAATCGAGAGCATCATTTTACCACCAAAACATACAGTAACGAAGCAAAGTGCACAACCGCTTCATGTTTTGAATTCTCTACTTCACGTTGCTCATATCGCTCCCTCCCCTTTATTAAAAATCGGGAGCCGCTTTATGAAACAGCATGCAATGCGAAAATTAGCCATTCAATTTTATCCAAAGCAAGGAATGAAAATTTGGAATGTACCGCTTCACTTACGAAAAGCCGCTGTTGAAATTATTGGCGACAAGCAAGTTGAAGCTGTGAAAATCGCAACGATTACATCAGATGGAGATATCATTCCTGGAACTGAAGAAATACGTACTGTTGATTTTGTCTGTATTGCCGGAGGTCTTTATCCACTAGCAGAATTAGCAGCTGTCGCTGGATGCCCTTTTCATTACATCGAAGAACTTGGCGGGCATGTTCCGCTTCATAATGAAACAATGGCTACACCGCTTCCTGGCCTATATGTCGCTGGAAATATTACAGGCATTGAAAGCGCGAAGGTCGCCATGGCACAAGGAACTGTTGCCGGAACTGCCATTGCAAAAGAAATACAACCATCTCATTCACATCTTGATTCTTTACTACAGCACGCGATTCAAGATGTGAAAAGAACGCGGGAAAGTGCAACAATCCAATTTCATCCGCATATTTCTAGAGGGCGAGAGCAACTGCTTGCCCTTTCTCAAGAAATATGAAGAAAAAATTATATATTAACTTTTATAAACAAATATCAAAAAGCTGTTCAAAAGGCACACACTGTCTAACTTTTGGACAGCTTTTTTATGTTTCCTGTATAAAATTTCGTCTTCCCCCAAAACTAACAAGAGCATTCCATATAAGGGAAAGAAGTGAAAAATATGTTTGGCTTACCACGAAAAAACACTAAAGCAAAAGACAAAAAACAGAAATGTTCCATTCCAGAATTCGTCCGTACGATGAAAAAATCTGTCGATTTTGTTTCTCATAACATAACAGATGATGGTACACTATGCCTATTTTATTTTAAATCCGTCGTAGAAGCGCTCATAATCAAACAATTTATTTTAACACCTATCAAAAAGCAATTAGAACACATTCAAGACATCGCTGACTTAACTAACATCGTCTCCATTGAAGACATTGTTATCTCACCTTCCATTGACGATATTCGTGAAAAGTTATTGGGTGGTTATGTGCTCGTTAAACTACAAAATATATCACAGTCTGCACAATATGCTCTAGTTCGAGCAGAAAGTACCGTCCTTGGTAAGCGTTTATATAATGATACAGAAAATGAGTATAGTGTGATTGGGCCAAAAATTGGTTTTGTGGAAAACATTGATACGAATCTACATTTATTACGCCGCGCTATTGTAACAGAGCAATTAATTTTTAAAGAAATTGTTGTTGGTTCTATATCCAAAACAAAAGTTGTAGTGGCCTATATAGACGGAATTACGAATGAGCAACACGTTAACACTGCGACACAACGTCTAGAGGACATTGATTTCGACGTCCCCTTTGATGCAACAATGATTGAACAATTTATTAGTGATAATAGTAACTCACCTTTTCCGTTACTCTTACCAACAGAGAGACTTGATCGAGCTGTATTTGCTTTAATCAATGGTGAAGTGTTAATTTTAACAGACAATTCTCCCTATGCATTAGCTGGACCGACAACACTATTAGATTTTTTCATTTCACCAGAGGATTACTATTTGCCGTGGATGATCGGCTCGGCCTTTAGATTGATTCGCTTTTTTGGAGCTATATTTTCTCTATTTTCCTCAGCAATCTATACAGCTATATTAACATTTCATTATCAAATGATTCCGGCAGATTTGCTAGGACCCATTATTTTTTCTAGAGCCAATGTACCCTTTCCCCCAATCCTAGAAGCACTTTTTTTAGAAATTACAATTGAGTTATTGCGCGAAGCCGGCGCCCGCTTACCTACAAAAGTTGGGCAAACAATCGGTATCGTTGGTGGAATTGTAATCGGACAAGCTTCTGTTGAAGCAGCTTTAACAAGTACAATCCTGTTAATCGCTGTGGCTTTATCCGCACTTGCTTCTTTCACAACACCAACTGTGAAAATGTCTACTACCATTCGTTTACTCCGATTCCCACTCATCCTTTTAGCAGGGGCCTTCGGAGGACTTGGTCTTATTGTAGGATTTGTTTTTATATTGGCACATTTACTGCATTTAAAATCACTTGGATCACCTTACTTATTACCCTTATATCCATTTCGTGGTTTCGGTTCAGCAGAAGGTTTCATTCGCTGGCCGTTTAGTCAAACAGCTCAACGCCCTTCTTTTTTGCGCCCCAAATCAAATTGGCGCTATAGCCCAAGCCAAGCAAAAAGAAAACGTGATGGTGGAGAAAAATGAGAAACATTCTAATTTTATTCATAACAGTGCTGTTATGCTTCCAAACCGCTTGTACGCAAACAAATATAATAGATACGCAAAGAATCATTCACATAGCTGGATTTGATATAACAAAAGATAAAAAATTTCAAGGTACAATCTTATATCCTGACTACACGCTTGGTGTAAAAACAAAACCAAAAACTCAGTCAACCACTGCAAGATCTCTTGAAACGATTGCTTCTCGTTTAAATGCAAAATCACCTCACAATGTTGTTTTAGGGCAAATGCGTGTCGTGTTATTTGGAAAATCTATGGGTTCATATGGAATTGATGAAATCATCAATAATTTACAACGCGATCCTAATATTGGGCGAGATGTACAATTAGCACTTGTAGATGGTTCAGTTGAAGAACTTCTAAAACATGTCACATCAAACGGTTCATTGTATCTATCTGACTTACTTGAACAAAATATAATGAATGAAAATATTCCTCGGACAGCTCTGAATATTTTTTTATATGATTATTATTCATTTGTATGCGATCCATTTCTTCCTTACATTCAAATCGATAAGGATCGCGCAGTTTCTGTAAAAGGTCTTGCTTTTTTAAAAGATGATAAAGTGGTGATGTATACCGATAAAAAAGACTCTTTTTTAGTAAAATTGTTCCTTAATCCGACTAAAAATGGTCGTTATGAAGCACAAATAAAAAAAGATAATCATAAAGGTCTTGTCGTAGCACAAAATTTATCCGGAAAAAGTGTCTATCATGTTGATCAAACAGGCGCTACGCCTAAAGTAACCATCCGTTTAAAATTAAACGGATTAATAAAAAGCTCCCCTAGTTGGCTTGATTTATCAAAAAGGGGAAATATACACTCTGTAAAAAATCAAGTAGAGCAAAATATTAAAAACCAGTCTCAAAAATTGATACAACAATTTCAACAAAAAAAAATAGACCCTTTAGGAATACGTGACCAAATTAGAAGTCGGTCAAGAAAATGGAGCATACAACAAATTCAAGCAATGTATCCATCTATAGATATTAATATTGAAGCTGATGTTAACGTTGTACAATCTGGTATCGGAGAATAGTGAGGTGATAAGATGGATACAACCAGTAAAGAACTAACCGTTTCCCCTTACTTAGTATTTTTTTTAATTCACTCTCTTCAAATTGGAGTCGGAATTTTAGGTTATCAACGCATTATTACAAAAAGTGCCGGTTATGACGCTTGGATTTCCCTTATCTTTGCGGGAATTGCAACTCACCTTGTATTGTTTTGTATGCTAAAAATGTTGGAAAAAGATAACGACCTCATCAATATTCATACAACATGCTTTGGAAAATGGATCGGTTCCTTATTTTCTTTGCTTGTTACGATCTATTTTTTATTATTTTGTCTTACTGTCCTTCGTACATATATCGAAGTAATTCAAGTTTGGGTATTCCCGACCATTAAATTATGGAAACTAACTTTAATCTTTTTATTAGTCACTTACTATATTATCAAAGGTGGGTTTCGTTCTGTAACAGGAATGTGTTTCTGGGGAATTGTACTACCTATTTTCGTATTGTTCTTTTTAGTTTTTCCAATGAAATACGCACATTTCCGTAATATTCTACCGATTCTTACTCATTCACCTTTAGATATTGCAAAATCAGCGAAAGACTCTGTGTTAGAATTTCTAGGATTTGAAGCGCTCCTTTTCTTTTATCCACTTATTGAAAAAGGAAAATCTTTAAAAAGATGGGCACATGGTGGCGCTGCTTTTACAACCATTCTTTATGTACTTTTAGCACTTATCTCTTTTATGTACTATAGTGAAGGACTATTAAAACATACAATTTGGCCTACGTTAACGATGTTAAAAATTATTAAAATCCCTTTTATTCAGCGGTTTGAATATATTATTATTTTTGTATGGTTTCTTATCATTTTACCAAATCTCTGTTTAACAATATGGTCCTCTTGTCAGTCTATGAAGCGTTCATTCCGTATCCCATTTAATATCACACTTCCTTTTTTTATTCTTGTCATATACATCGCTTCCTTATTTTTTACAAACCGAGAAAGTATCAACACATTAAATACAGTTTTATCCCAGACGGGTATGTACATTGTATATGTCTATATCCCCCTTCTTTTTCTATGGCATTCCATTCGTTGGCGCTTGAAAAATAAACAAAACAAAACTTCTCCATAGGAAAGCAGTAGAGAGTTTGGTACAATTTTACTAACACAAAAGCAAAGGGGAAATGCAGATGAAAAAGTATCTATTCTCTCTACTTGTAATAAGCAGTCTCATACTTTCTAGTTGTGGTGCAGCGGACAAGAAACAATCTTCTGAACCTAAAGAAGCTAAAGAAGAGCACGCTTCCCATGCTCAGCAAGGTGATATCCAAGAAACGACAAAAGGAATTGACACACTCCCAACATTTTTGGACAAACTAGATCCACAAATGAAGGATATCTATGCAGTTGCAGGAAAAAATGCCGAATTATTAAATTGGATACCTTGTTACTGTGGATGCGGAGAAAGTGTGGGACATAAAAACAATAAAAACTGTTTTATCCAAGAAATTAAACCAAGTGGAGAAGTTGTTTGGGATTCTCACGCAACGACCTGTGTAAATTGTTTAGAAATTGCGGTCGAATCTGCATCGATGCAGCAAAAAGGAAAATCCACTCTTGAAATTCGAAACTACATTGATAATAAATATAAAGAGGGCTACGCAAAACCAACGCCTACCCCAATGCCAAACGCGTAAAAACGAGGAATTTCCTCGTTTTTTATTTTTTACATAACATTTTCCTTAACAAATTCTTTCAAGTGTTTTTCTTCTCTCTTGGTGTACACTATATATAACTCCTCAGTAAGGAGGGTACACAATGCACACATATAACGACTACGATAAAGCTCTCTATTACACATATTGTTGTAATTGGGATAAGTTGCTTGTTTTAATGGTACAAACTGATGACCAACTATTTTCTAAACGAATCGAGCATTTTTTACATGCTTACCAATATGCAAAAGAACTACCAGAAGTAGACAAACAGCTACAACTTCTATTTCAATATATCGACCATGCCTCACAAAAGTCACATATAGAAGAAATAGACCAAATGCAAATGTAAATGAAGCGCTATTCTCTCCCCCGAGAATAGCGTTTTTTGAATATTTTTCCATACACCTGTTCATAATACATATATCAATAGTGGACGGACGTGATCCTTTGCATAAATCCTTGTACGTATTTCTCTGTATGATTATACTACTTATCGGTTGTGAAAAAGCGAATAACCCTCATTCATTTCACGGAGTAAAACAGGAAAAAGACATATGGAATATCCTAATTATCGGTAGCGATTCACGAGGCGAACAACAAGCTCGTGCTGATACAATTATGATTGCCCAGTATAATAAAAAAGAAAATACCGCAAAACTTGCTTCGATCATGCGAGATAGTTATGTAGAAATTCCTTCTTATGATAAAAAATATAATAAAATCAACGCTGCCTATTACTATGGTGGCCCTGAATTATTACGAAAGACGATTCAACGTAATTTCGGAATCGACGTTTCTCATTACGTTACGATTGATTTTGATGCATTTGTGAAAATCGTGGATACGGTTGCACCTGAAGGGATTGCGGTCAATGTTACACAAACAATAATCGATGATATGGGACTACATTTAAAGCCAGGAATACAAGCTCTTCATGGAAAAGATTTATTAAAATATGCCCGTTTTCGTCATGATACTGAAAGTGATTTTGGTCGTGTAAAACGGCAACAAGAAGTGCTGCAAGCTTTAAAACATTCATTTACTGATAAAATTCATTCTATAGACGATATACTCGATTTACCAATAATGGCACATAAAATTTCTCCATATATAAAAACAAATTTAGATATACCAACGCTATTGTCACTTAGCAATAGTATATTCCGTCAACAACCCGTTACAAAAATAGAAACAATGCGAATTCCCATTGATAACGAATACGAATCTACTCTTACCAAACATGCTGGTTCCGTATTACAAATTCAGCCTAAAAAAAATAAAGAAGCCATCCAAAACTTTTTCAATGTGACAAAAGCCGTGAATCGCTCCTAAAAACAAGGTTTATAAACCTTGTTTTTTTCATTTCCAACTTTTCCACTTATAAAACTTTTCTTACTAAAAATTTTTTCTCTTTATTTTCTTGTCCTCTTCATACTATAATTTAGTATGTAACTATTATAAGAGAGGTAAAAAACATGACACGTGAAACAAAACAAGAATATGCATTGTTTGCTGCTTGGGGGGCTTCTTTTATCGCTACACTCGGAAGCCTATATTTTTCTGAAATCATGAAGTTTGAGCCTTGTGTACTTTGTTGGTATCAACGCATTTTTATGTACCCATTTGTTTTATGGCTTGGCATCGCAGTTGTAAAAAAAGACTACCGCATTGCTACATATTCCTTACCAATTGCAAGTATCGGTGCCTGTATTTCGCTCTATCATTATGCAATTCAAAAAATTTCTGCATTCTCAGAAGCAGGAGCTGCTTGCGGACGTGTGCCTTGTACGGGACAATATATTAACTGGTTTGGATTCGTCACAATTCCGTTTTTAGCACTGATCGGATTTATCACGATTGCAATTTGTAGCTTTATTGTAATTAAAAACAAATAGGGAGATGAAATAATGAAAAAAATGCTTATATTTGGCGGTATCATTATCGTTTTATTTGCAGCTATTTTCGCTGTGACACAAATGGAAAGTAAAAATGAAGCAAAAAACGCCGCCAAGAATGAAAAAAATTACTATTCAAATAAAATTTCTTCTTCTGATATCCGTAAGAATAACGAAGAGAAAAAAGAACAGATTATCTATTTTTATCAAACAGGTTGTGTACACTGTGAAAAAGTCTCACCTATCGTTGTTCCAATGGCAAAAGATATGAATATTGATATGAAAGTCATTGATATTTTAAATGATAACCCAACTTGGGATGAATATAAAATTGAAGGAACACCGACGATTATTCATTTTAAAGATGGTAAAGAAGTAAGTCGTATTCATGGCGAAGAGCCAAAAGAAACGTTTGAAAAATGGTTTGAGGAAAACAAAAAGTAACAAGAAAAGGAAACTTCCTCTATACATGAAAGCTGTGTAAAATCCCACACTAATGTATAAGGAGGGGTTTTTATGCCAGAGGTACGATGCTCTGTTTCCAATTGTTCATTTTGGGGACAAGGTAACTTTTGTCAAGCAAGTGCGATCTTTGTTCAGCCTGATGATCAAAACACGAATCAAGCAGGCAATGATTCTTATACAAACTCAGCCTTAACAGGCGAAACACTTGAAAGCTCTGCGACAACAAGCGTTGAAACATGTTGCCAAACGTTTAGACCGAAATATTAATACCTCCCTCCCATCTTCCTTGGAGATGGGGGGTCTTTCTCTTCCTCAGTATGTATTGTAGGCCATAACTTGTACAAATCATGGAACAATCGCTTCCCAGCCAATACTTAAAGACATAGAAGCATACTGTTAAAGATATGCTTCTACATCATAACAAACCCATATTTCCATGCATCATGCATTATCGTCATATAAACAATCAATATAAAAACTGTTCCAAACAGCGTTATCCTGCGATACATCCCATCTTCTCCGTCTCTCGCTTCAACAAAGGACCAAATAAAGCCAACGAAAAGTAATAAATCAATATAGGGAATGTAAAGACTAAACATAAATGAAACATACAAATAAATAATAAATAAGCAATTCGTTAACAAAAAGATTTTAAATGCAAATTGGCTATTCCCTTTTCTCATAATGTGCCCGCCCCCCAATCTGTACTGTATTATATTCACAAGAACAAAATAGTTGCGATTGGGCAGGCTAATTTACACTTTGCTATATTTCCATCATATACATCGCGGCTATGAAAACAAATGGAGATTTCCACTCATTCGCTCTCTTTGTTTAACATGGCAGGGGGCGAAATAAGGTCCTGACCGCTTCTACGCATGGACGGATCCTCTCTTCCATCTAAAAAGAAAGGTTTTTTCGACTTTTATTTATAATAAACAAGCTATCGTCTATTTACGATAGCTTTTACGGTACATTATATTTCCGTTTATAAATATTACTTAAAACGGAATAAGGCACTTGCTCATAACGAATTTTCTCACCTGTTTCATCCATAATATACAAATTATTACCTATATAATAGCTGCCATTTTGCCCCTTTGAATAAACAGCATAACGTTCATTTGGCAATACCATTTTTACTTTCGTAAATTGACCATTAGGTTCCTGCCAAAATATATTCATGCGATCCACAAGTGTTACTATTCCAATTTGTTCTTCTTCTATTATTCGTCCATTCCAGCTTGTAACACGATATCCAAGCTTATGGGCTGCATATTCTGGAGATGTATAAAACTGAGAAATAATTACCTTTGTTTGTAACGATACCCTGTCATATAACCATTGTATATCGCGATCATGCATGCGAATACAACCATTTGATTCCCTTCCTCCAATGGTTCCTTCTCGATTTGTACCATGAATTGCATATTCTTTTTCATTTAAACCGAGCCACCTTGTTCCAAGCGGGTTATTCAGTGCACCACCCGGGATCTTCTTACGGTGATATTCTTTGTTTTTATATTTATTAATGATACAAAATGTGCCTTCAGGAGTTGGTGTTTGACGTTTTCCCGTTGTAACAGGAAACGTTCTTACATAGTTTCCATTTTCAAAAAAAGATAATTGATTTGTCGTAAGGTTAATTAGTATCAAATGATCGCTACTTGCAAAAGTACTGATTGGTAGACAGAAAAAGATTATTACAACTAAACATACTTTTTTCATTCATATCCCCCCAAGCATCCCCATTAAAATTGACCATAATGCAAAATGGTATAATTAGCTTTTGCTATGAGTTCCTTTCTTATGAACGAAAATACAAGCTTCATTCCCCTTCTTTTATCCATTCACAATCACACCACCATTTACATGAAGAATCTGTCCTGATACGTATGTTGAATCTCCTGAAGCTAAATATACATATGCAGGTGCTAATTCGTATGGTTGACCAGGTCTCTTCATGGGAACATTACTTCCAAATTCAGCTACCTTTTTCTTATCGAAACTTGCTGGAATAAGTGGTGTCCAAATCGGACCTGGCGCAACTCCATTTACGCGAATCCCTTTTTGAACTAAAGACTTTGCGAGCGAACGCGTAAAAGCAACAATCGCTCCTTTTGTTGCAGAATAATCAATGAGTTGCTCATTTCCTTCATACGCTACAATAGAAGCTGTATTTATGATTACATCGCCCTCTTTTAAATGTGCGAGAGCGGCTTTTGTAACGTGAAAATAAGAAAAAATATTAACGCGAAATGTTTTTTCAAGTTGCTGCGCTGTAATATATTCCAAACTTTGCTGTGGATATTGCTGCGCAACATTATTTACAACAATATTCAGACCACCTAGCTGCAAAGCCGCTTCCTTTACAATGTTCTGACAATGTTGTTCGCTACTTAAATCACCTGGAAATAATATGCATTTTACACCTTGTTTTTCCACAAGTCTTGTCGTCTCATTTGCATCTGCATGCTCATCTAAATAAGCAATAGCAATATGTGCGCCCTCTTTAGCAAAAGCAATGGCAACTGCCCTTCCAATTCCACTATCTCCTCCTGTAATAAGTACATTTTTCCCTTTTAATTTTTCACTACCACGGTAATTAGGGTCCTCGTACTTCGGAAGAGGGTCCATCATCGATTCTATTCCTGGTTGTTTATTTTGGTGTTGCGGTGGCAACGTTAAAAACTTTTTTTGTTCTGTCATGTATCTTTCAGCTCCTTCTCATTTCTCTTTCTTATGATGTACACAATAATGAAAAGTACTTATACGTGAAAAGCCGAAATATAGAAGCAATCTTACGATTAATATTCGAAATTAAGACATAAAATATGAATTGTTATAAACTTTTTATGCAAAACTCTTGCAATACAGATAAAAAACGAATATTATATATAACTGTTGTGACAATTATTCGTGAAAAGAAAGGATGTTTATATGTTTAACCTTTCAAAACATAAAACTTCTATTAAAACTGAAATTATGGCAGGTATCATTACCTTTTTAACAATGGCATATATTATTGTCGTAAACCCTATCATCCTTGGTGATGCAGGTGTTCCATTTGAACAAGCATTTACAGCGACAATTATTGCAGCTGTTGTCGGAACATTATTTATGGCAATCTTTACAAACTTACCAATTGCAATCGCACCGGGTATGGGACTTAATGCTTATTTCTCTTACTCTGTTGTAAAAGCGCATGAAGGCATGACATTTACAATTGCATTCTCTGCTGTATTTGTAGCAGGAATGATTTTAATTTTATTATCATTCACATCTTTCCGTACAAAGTTAATGGAAGTAATTCCTGAAAACTTAAAACACGCAATTACTGCTGGGATTGGCTTATTTATCGCTTTTATCGGTTTACGTTTAACTGGAATTGTTACAAAACATGACTCAAACTTAGTTGGGCTTGGGGATCTTCATTCCCCTCCTGTTTTATTAGCATTAGCTGGTCTTGGAATTACCCTTGTTCTTATGTCCTTAAATATAAATGGTGCATTATTCATAGGAATGTTGCTAACAGGTATTATCGCTTATTTCACAGGACAATTAACTTTCTCAAACGGCATTACATCAATGCCTGGATTACCAGAAGGAATTATCGTTTCAAATCCAATTACTGCTGTTTCCGATGTTATTAATTACGGATTATACGGCGTTGTATTCTCCTTCTTCCTTGTTACACTATTCGATACAACTGGCACACTACTTGGTGTTGCTCAGCAAGGTGGATTTATGAAGGACGGGAAACTACCGAAGTCGGGACGAGCACTTCTATCTGATTCTTTCTCAGCAACAATCGGATCTATGTTCGGAACAACACCATCAACAGCTTACATTGAATCATCTGCTGGTGTTGCAGCTGGTGGTCGTACTGGTTTAACAACAATTACAGTTGCTGCACTATTTGCAGTTGCTGCATTCTTCGGTCCTCTAGTCAGCTCTGTTTCCGGTGTTTCAGCTATTACAGCACCGTCATTAATTATCGTTGGTAGCCTTATGATGGGCTCAGTACGTCACATTGATTGGGATACATTCGACGAAGCATTCCCTGCATTCTTAGTAATCTTAAGCATGCCACTTACATCAAGCATTGCAACAGGTATTGCACTTGGATTCATTTCATATCCACTTATGAAAATGGCAAAAGGACAATTCCGTGCTGTTCATCCACTTGTATACTTATTTGGTATTTTGTTCGCTTATCAGTTGATTTTCTTACCGCATTAATAAAAAGGCCTTGGTTCACAGAATTGTGAGCCAAGGCCTTTCTCATTTATTATACGGAATCAAAAAACTTAAAGAACTTTTCATCTATCAACTTTGTAAAAACGCCTGTAAATCCGCAAACTGTCTCGCTGCATCTTTATATCCTTGATCATATAAATTTTGCAGTTTTTTTTGGTCTTTTTCCATTCGATCTACTTGCAATGGTACTTCTGGACGAATCACGAATAGATTACCAGCCAACTCTTCTTTTTCAATATAGTGAAGTGTCTCATTATATGTTTCATAACGAGAAAGCATCGTATTGACAAGATGAGGATATTTTTTATAAGCCTTCGCTGCAATCCATCCAAATTTTGATTTTTTCTTAGCATATCCATGGTTTCGCGTTAAAATAACAACCGATTTCTCATATCCATCTTGCTGTGCTTTCCGAACAGGAATTGGATCCGAAATTCCACCATCCAATAATCGTTTACCACGGAAATTGACAACCGGTGCGATAAATGGCAATGAACTAGAAGCTTGTAATAACATCAAAGCATCTTCATTTGTGCCTTCTTTTTCAAAATACATCGGCGCTCCAGTTTCACAATCTGTCGTTCCTACAAGAAAGCGTTCTGTACTATTAAAATATGTGTCAAAATCAAATGGCACATGCTTTTCTGGAATTTCACGAAAAATAAAGTCCATATCAAATAGCTGACGTTTTTTCCATAGATTTTTGTAAGATAAATATCTCGGATGTGTTACATAATCAATATTTACTGTTTTATTTCGATTTTTTTGCCTTGAAAGATACGACGCCGCATGACACGCTCCCGCTGAAACACCGATAATATATGGAAAATATAAATCCTGTTCCATAAAGTATTCTAGTATTCCACCCGTATATACGCCGCGCATACCGCCGCCTTCTAATACTAAACCCGTATTTTCAAGCATTGTTTTCTCTCCTCTTTATATATAAATCGATTTTGCTTTTCCAACATGTCAGTCGTAGATACAAAAATAAAAAGTGAACTCCGCTCGTTTCTTCCTTTTGGTTTTGCATAGCATGGGACCAAAAAAGGCACTGACCGCTTCTATCCACCGGCGAATCTTCTCTATCACCCTAAAAGAATAGTTTTATAATTTCCATTTATATATAAATCCAATTTGATTTTCTAACATATAAATTGTGGTTATGAAGAACAGAAAGAGACTTTCACTCCTTTTCTCCTTCTGTTTTTACATGGCATGGGGCTAAAAAAGGCACTGACCGCTTCTATGAATGGCCGGATGCTCTCACCTATCTAAAAAGAATGGTTGGATGTTAGTTTTTTTATTTGAATTTATATATATCTAGAATCTTTAACTATTCATCTTGTTAAGTATCTCTTTCTATTATATATGAGTCTTTCCAAAAACCATATTCAGAAGGCTTAATACAAGCAAAAATTATTCCTCTACTTTTCTAAATGCGCTCCTACATCCTTTATAAACCTTTGAATCAATGACAATTCCTCTTCTGTATACTGATTTAAAAGTAATAGCCACTTCTCTTCAGCTTGTTGATGAAGTGTCTCATGCGCTATATAAATTTCATTTCCACTATCTGTTAAACGGAAAAATATTTCTTTTTGATTATCTAGCATCTTCATCTTTTCAACAAATTGTTTATGAAACAATTTTGTACAAATTTTAGAAATTGCTCCCTTTGTCATTCCCATCTCTTCCGTAATCGCTGTCACATTTATTAAACCTTTTGTTCCTATGCATTGAATTACGTGTAGTTCTGATAGAGACATACCGCTTACACCTGTCTCACGAAGAAACTGCTCATCATTTTCCTTCATATGCTCTTCTTTTTTATGAACAAGTGTCCGAATATCCGAAAGTATTTCCATTTCCCTTAATGTACGGTCCAAATCAGATCCCCTCCATGATACTTTATAAGTTTCCACAGAAACAATTTAACTATATACCATTTTAAAATCATTTTTTTATCTTTACAAGTAAGAAAATAATGTTAAAATTAATTTAGTTTCCTTGGAAACTAAATTAAGGAGGGTTTATTATGAGACATTCATTATCTTCATCAAGATTAAACTCCATTCTATACATTGTTTGCCTGAGTGCTCTATTAGGTTCTTTTGCTCAAAATATTTACACACCTATTTTACCAATGATTCAAGATTCCTTTCGCACCTCTCTTTATCTTGTAAATTTAACTGTCTCTATTTTTACTTTTGTTCTTGCCATTATGCAGCTTATTTACGGACCATTAATTGATGCAAAAGGACGAAAATATATTCTTATTCCTAGTTTATTAATAAGTACAATCGGTTCAATTGGTTGTGCCTTTACAACAAACATTTATGTATTTCTTATTTTTAGAGCGATTCAAGCACTAGGAATAGCTGCCATTCCTGTTGTAGCAGCTACAATTATTGGCGACTTATTCGAAGGAAATGAACGAGGCAAAGCGATGAGCCTGTATCAAACACTACTTGCTCTTGCCCCTGCGATAGGTCCTCTTATGGGTGGCTATCTTGGAAATATAAATGGACACGTATCTATTTTTCTCTTTTTATCTACAATTGGTGTCATTTTATTAATTACAAATATCTCACTGCTCCCAGAAACCAAACCAAATGTACTTAAAAAAACAAAAACAACCAATAACTATTGGAGCATCTTACGGCATAACACTGGATTTTCTATTGCAATCATTGGCTTTATCCAGTTTTGTCTATATTTTTGTTTTCTCGTTTTTTTACCCGCGATATTAACAAATCTATTTCATCTGAACGCAGGTGAAATCGGCCTTATGTTTGTACCAATGTCCCTATGCATTATGCTAGGCAGTTATTGCTACAAGTTTTTACAAACATTGCTTACAACAAAACAAGCTCTACTTATCACTAGTTTCTTCAATATCATATGCGTTATCCTATTCTCTTTCACATATCATATAAATATCCTAATCCTTATCATCGCTACATCTCTATACGGTTTTAGCATGGGATTATCTATGCCCACTCATACAACTTTATTAACAGAAGAATTTTTAGAAGAACGAGCAACTGCTATTGGTATGTATAACTTTATTCGTTATATCGGAATGGGCATGGGACCAATTGTAGGTGGGTTTCTACTCTTTAATCAAAATTACTTTTGGATTTTCTTTACAGGGGCGATTCTTTTTCTAATCGTGGTCTTATATGCGATGAAAAAACTAGCTCATCATCCTGTAAAAAACGTAGAAATTCAAAAGGCTAAATAACATGCAAAAAAGAGAGTGTCCGAGAACAGCTCTTTTCCTGAACTTAGACATTCTCACTTTATGTAGTTTTTGAATAAAGTCTAACTAAAAACGCCCTACAAACTTATATTTTAAAGTATATAAGAAGACTCCATTTGAAAAAAGATTGATCAAAATGGAGTCTTCTTCAGCAAATTTAAATTTTTTTATAAAAAGTTTGATTGTTTTAAGATACATTTTGTCGAACATTGACACTTGTTAGTTGATTAGTAATAGCGGTTTTCTTCAGTAGACATACATGGCAATTGCTTTTGTTTCATGAACTGTACCATATGGATGCTCTGGTGGCGCATAGATAGCATAAATTTTTAGTGGTATATTACCCATATTGGTTACATTGTGCCATTTTCCAGCAGGTATCATAATCGCATAGTCATCATAGGCCATTTCTTGAAAATCTAATTTATCTTTACTATCACCCATTTGAACAAGTCCCTGACCTTCTTCAATACGTATGAATTGATCAGTTGTAGGGTGGACCTCTAAACCTATATCATCTCCAACATTAATACTCATCAAAGTCACCTGAAAGTTTTCCCCTGTCCATAAAGTGGTGCGGTAAGTATTGTTTTGCTTAGTAGCTTGATCAATATTCACTACAAATGGTTTTGGTCCATAATCTGTTAATCTGACGCTTCCGCAATAAGGATTCCAGTTGTTGTTGTTGTTCCTATTACAATAATAAGGATTCCAATTATATATCCAATTGTTGTTATTCCAATTGTTATGCATTGGATTTTCCCATTGATAGTGATAGCATGATTTACGGTACATATTCATGCTCCTCTCATGATTTCATTTACCTTTTATCCTATGCAGTTGCCTATTTATATGGATGCAAAATGGGGCTAAATGGGCAGTAATAAATTATCCAACTTTATTTCAAAGAAACACTTTATGCTCTTTGGTCTGCAACAATATGAATATCAATATGCTTTGTCTGCCTCATAATTTCATTTACAATGGAGCCTTTTCGAATCTCTTCCCACCTTGTTCTTGCTGATTGACCAAGTAAAATTTGGGTGACCTGTAATCGTTTCGCAACTTCAATAATGACATCAGCTGGCTTTCTTCCTTTCATTTCTTCCAATAAGAAAGTAGCATGAAATTGATTCGTCAAAGCTTGCCACTCACCAATTGTTTGCCTTTTTCCTGCCGACAATGATTCTATATTTTCTCTTTCTACATTTAGCACATATAATTCAGCATTTAACCGATCCGCCATGCGCCAGCCACGCCTTATTAATTTCTCTGCTGTTGAACTGTATTGTACGCAGACAAGAATTTTCTCCTTTACACCTATTGGCTCCATCACCGACTGACTAATTTTCTCGTCCATATCATCAGCAACTTCACGAAGTGATAACTCTCGTAAAGCACCTAAATTATTAACCGTAAAAAAATTTTGTAAGCTTTGCTGAATTTTTTCTTCCTTATATATCTTTCCATCTATTAATCGTTTCCGCAGCACTTCAGGTGTTACATCAACAAGTTGAATCTCATTTGCTTTTTGTAAAATAAAATCAGGAATACGCTCTCGTACTTTTACATTCGTGATTTGTTCCACAATATCATGAACGCTTTCCAGATGCTGAATATTAAACGCTGATAATACTGATATTCCCGCCTCTAATAGTTCTTCTACATCCATATATCTTTTTTTATGTTTTGATCCAGGGATATTGCTATGTGCTAGTTCATCGACAACAACTACTTGTGGTGCTCGCTTTATAATTCCCCCTACATCAAGCTCATAAAATACTTTTCCTTTATAGGTTATTTCCTTTAAAGAGACTTTTTCTAAATCAGCAATTGCTTCTTCTGTCTCTTTTCTGCCATGTGTTTCAATTAAACCTATTACAATATCAACACCCTCTTTTTTCATCTCCCTAGCATCAAACAACATTTTATAACTTTTCCCTACCCCTGGGGCAGCACCTACATATAGCTTTAACTTCCCCCGGTTTTGCTCTCGAATGTATTCTAAATACTCTTCTGGTGTTCTTCTTTGAAACGTCGGTTTATAGTCATCTGCATACATGACACACACAACCCTTCCTAGCAAACAGCACTACCTCAATCGATTGGATTGAGGTAGTAATGATACTATTTCATTATTTTCTGTAACTCCAAATTTAGTTTTAAGACGTTTACACGATCCTCTCCGAATAAACCTAGTGCAGCACCTTCTGTTTGATCTTTAATCAATTGATTCAGCTTTTCTTTCGGAATATTCGTTAATTTCGAGATACGATCAACTTGTACGTAAGCTGCCTTCGGACTAATATCAGGATCGAGTCCTGAACCTGAATTCGTAACTAAGTCCATCGGTACTTCTGTAACTGAAACAGCCGGGTTTTTATCCTTCCAATTCGCTATACTTTCTTCTACACGTTTTACTAAATCAGGATTAGATGGTGCATAGTTATTTGACCCTGATGCTTCTGCTTTATATTCTATACTAGAGACACGCCCATGAAAATAACGCGGGTCTGTAAAGTTTTGACCAATTAGTTTTGAACCAATCACTTCATTTTTCTCATTATATATAAGACTTCCATCTGCATTATCCTTCATCACTGCTTGTGCAATTCCAGTTACAAGTAACGGATATAAAAGCCCACATAGAACAAGAAATGTAAAGGTAACACGAATGACCGGTGAAAGTATACTTTGTTTTTTAGCCATCTTCTTTTCCCCTCTTCCTTATATAAACAACCCTACAATTAGATCAATCACCTTAATCCCAATGAAAGGAACAATAACTCCTCCAAGTCCGTAAATGAATAGGTTACGACTAAGCAAAGCATTAGAACTCATTGGCTTATATGCAATCCCCTTCATTGCTAATGGAATGAGTAAAGGGATAATAACCGCATTAAATATTAATGCTGATAAAATGGCTGAAAGCGGCGAAGTTAACTTCATTATATTGAGTGCTTCCATTTGCGGAATTGCCAATGTAAACATCGCTGGAATAATTGCAAAGTATTTTGCTATATCGTTCGCAATACTAAATGTTGTAAGTGCACCACGCGTCATTAACAACTGTTTCCCAATCCCTACAACCTCAATAATTTTTGTTGGATTGGAATCTAGGTCAATCATATTCGCCGCTTCTTTCGCAGCTGTGGTTCCGCTATTCATCGCTAATCCTACATCAGCTTGCGCTAGCGCTGGTGCATCATTTGTACCATCACCTGTCATTGCTACAAGTTTTCCTTTATCTTGTTCTGCTTTAATAACGGCAATTTTATCTTCTGGTTTACATTCCGCTACAAACTCATCTACACCTGCTTCTTTCGCAATAGTTGCTGCTGTTAATGGATTATCACCTGTACACATAACTGTTTTAATTCCCATTTGACGAAGCTGTTCAAAACGTTCACGCATGCCAGGTTTTACAGTATCTTTTAAATAAATTAATCCATAAATACGATTATTCACTGCAACTACAAGTGGTGTCCCACCCTCTTTTGAAATGAAATCCGCTTTTTGATTCAAATCTTTTGGAATCATACCACCTTGTGCTTGTACCCACTCAATAACCGCACCAACTGCACCTTTTCTCACTTTTGTACCATCAAGTAAGTCTACACCACTCATTCTTGTTTCTGCTTTAAACGGAACAAACTCACCTTGCTCAGCAAGTTCATGGTTATATGATAAAGCTTTTGATTTTACATATTCAATTACAGAACGACCTTCTGGCGTTTCATCTAAAACGGATCCTAATGCCGCCCATTTGCCTAATTGCTCAATTGTTTCGTTTCCTACAGGAAGCAATGTATGTGCCATCCGATTCCCAAAAGTAATGGTCCCTGTTTTATCTAAAATAATTGTATTAATATCACCAGCAGCTTCTACAGCTTTACCTGACATTGCTAATACATTAAATTTCGTAACACGGTCCATCCCAGCAATCCCAATGGCTGATAATAAGCCACCAATTGTCGTTGGAATTAAACAAACAAGAAGTGCAACAAGTACAGCAGTATCAATCTTAAACCCTAAATAATTCGTAAAGATTGGTAGTGTCACAACTACAATTAAGAAAATAAGAGTTAAACTTGTTAATACTGTGTTCAGAGCAATCTCATTCGGTGTTTTTTGACGAGCAGCCCCTTCTACTAACGAGATCATTTTATCTATAAATGACTCACCAGGATTGCTTGTAATCGAAATTGTAATCTCATCACTGACAACCATTGTACCGCCCGTTACTGAGCAAAAGTCACCACCTGCTTCTTTAATAACAGGAGCAGATTCACCTGTTATTGCTGATTCATCCACTGATGCCAAACCTTTAATTACTTCGCCATCACTTGGAATCATTTCTCCTTGTTTTACAATTACAATGTCGCCCTTTCTCAGTTCAGTAGCTGAAACTTGAATGATTTTACCATTCTCCTTTAAGACATTTGCGAATACATCTTTCTTCGATTGTTTCAAAGAATCTGCTTGTGCTTTTCCTCGCCCTTCTGCTAATGCTTCTGCAAAATTAGCAAACAAGACAGTAAATAATAGAATAAGAGAAACTGTTATATTAAACCAACCTGGTATACTATTTGATTCATTGGAAAGAAACGATAAAATCAAAGTAATTATAAATCCAATTTCCACTACGAACATAATTGGATTTTTCACCATTACTTTTGGATTCAGTTTTGCGACTGATTGCTTCATCGCATGTGTAACAATGTCACGATCCATTGTTTTTGCTTGTCTAACTTCATCTTCTACAACATGTATTCGTGATTGATTCACTTGTTTTTCTTTTACCACTACAGGTTTCATCATTTACCCTCCATCACTTCAATGTAAGAAATTCTGCAATTGGACCCAATACCAACATTGGGAAGAATGTTAACGCCCCGACAATTACGATTGTTCCAATGAAGATACCTCCAAATAAGCTATTATCTGTTCGGAATGTTCCGACTGTTTCCGGTACGACTGTCTTCTCTTTTAATGAAGCCGCAACAGCTAGCATTGTAATTAAGCTGAAATAGCGTCCTAAAAACATAACTAAACCAGTTGTAATATTCCAAAACGGCGTATTATCTGCTAACCCTTCAAATCCAGATCCATTATTAGCAGCTGAAGATGTATATTCATATACAACTTGCGTTAACCCATGAAAACCTGAGTGAGAAATTGCATCTGTCCCTACATGTGTTGAAAGAGCCAATGCTGAAAATCCTAAAATAAGCAATGGATGGAATAATATCGTTACCGCTATTAATTTCATTTCTTTCCCTTCAATCTTTTTACCCAAAAATTCTGGTGTCCGTCCAACCATCAATCCAGATATAAAGACTGCAATAATTGCGTACATAATAATATTGACAAAACCTGCGCCAACGCCGCCAAATACTGTATTTAACATCATATTTACAAGTGGTACCAATCCACCAATTGGCGTTAACGTGTCATGCATTGTATTAACTGCACCTGTTTCTGCTGCTGTTGTTACTGTCGCATATAGTGAAGAAAAGATTGTTCCAAATCGTACTTCTTTACCTTCTGTACTTCCTTGTACATGCTCCATACCCATTTGATTTAACACTGGATTCCCTTGTAATTCTGATGAAACAATTGTTCCAAATCCAATTAAAAATACCATGAATAAGGAGACGAAAAGGATACGTCCTTGTTTTTTATTTCCAACCATTCTTCCGTACGTAAACGGCAGCGCTGTCGGCAATAGCATCATAAGCATCATTTGTAAAATGTTACTGATTTGTCCTGGGTTTTCAAATGGATGTGTGGAGTTTGCTCCGAAGAATCCACCACCATTATTACCAAGCTCCTTAATCGAAACGAATGAAGCTACTGGACCGCGCAAAATACTTTGTTTCACACCTTCAATCGTGTGTGCTGTAACCGCTCCATCTAACGTTTGTGGTACACCTAAAGCAACAAAAATCAGTGCTGCAACAAATGCGATTGGAAGGAAGACCCTTGTTAAAGCTCGTGTAAAATCAACGAAAAAGTTACCAAGTTCCTTGCCTGCTAATCCTCTTATAAAAGCCATTACAAGTGCTAATGTTGTTGCCGGTGCAGCAAACATTAAGAACGTAATTCCAATTAATTGTGATAAATAAGATAATCCATTTTCACCGCTATAATGCTGTAAGTTTGTATCTGCCATAAAGCTAATTGCTGTATTAAAAGCAAGCGTCGGCTCCATCCCTTCAATATGCGCTGGATTTAACGGCAATACCCCTTGCAAACGGAAAATAAAATATACAACTACAATCATAAATCCATTAAGTGCAACTAATGATAACGCGTACTGTTTCCATGTTTGGTTGTATGATCTAACGCCTGCAATTTTGAAAATAAATTTTTCAAAAGGCCCAAATACTTTATCTAATTTCCGACTACCTTGAAAAGCTTTCTCTAAATAAATACCCGTTGGCTTGGCAACAAGAATAAATAACAACATTGTGATGACAACTGCGACCCAAATCATAATGAATGATTCCCCCTAATTAAAACTTCTCTGGATTTAATAACGCATAAACTAAATACACAGTAATCGCTGCAACAATAATCGATAAGGCAATCATCATGATTGCTTCCCTTCTTTCACAACTTTATCTGACCAGCTTGCAAGCCCTATCATAGATGCTACTAATACAACAAAGATCCCGATCATCACAATATCAAGCATTACAATCCCTCTCCTCTTTGAATGTAAAATTTTACCATTTACCCATCAAAAAAAGAACACTGAGGCTCTACTCAGTGTTCAAAAATGAACAACACAAAAGTAAACCTCCTCTCCAAACGCTTACGAGGTTAGCTGTCGGATTCGGGCCTAAAGAGTAGCCCTACTTTCGTAATGAAAGATTCACCCCAAGTGACAATGCACAAAATTGGTTCCCCCGCTCCAAATACTTGGACTCAGCGATATCAGGTTGTTTTTGGAAATTTTTATGAACAATTTATGAATGTAAATATACTCCTCTCTATTTCACTTGTAAAGAGCAAAATTAACTAAAATAAGAAAAGAATTATCCATTTAAACGCTTACATTGATTAAGATTAATATTTTATCATCTGTTTCCTTGTCTTTTCTTTCTTTTTCATTAAAATAAACTTTTAATTTAGAAATAATAAAAAAGAGCGGATCATTCTAGATACTATTTCAGCATCTGGAATCCGCTCTTTTCTCATTCATAAGCTTGTCAATATCACTCACCATTTGTAAAACATGCTAAAAACGTTCGTAAACTCCGACCACGAAAGCACACTTGTGTCAACTCCACATGTATTTTTTCATACGCAATCAGATCGAGCTCTAAATACAAACTATCTTTTGATGGCAATACTATATACGGCTTTGGAAAATTTGGATCTTGCATTGCTAATTCTTGAACTCGATCTACTGATACTGCCCAACGATTTGCTATATCCTCACGTAATAACACCTTCATCTTCACTTCCTCCGCCCTATTCAAAAAATAAAAAAGAAATATTATCACAGTTTGTAAACACTACAAATTTAGCTCCTATTGTTTGATAGAGCCTGACTGGATATCTTTTATTTCTTGTGACAACTGTAATAGGCGCTTGAAAAGAAAAACGAATACGTTCAGTAAAAAAGCTAACGATTGGAAGCTCATCTCCTAGCAAGATTACTTTTTTTATTCCGTTACAAATACTTGTTATATTTAGTTCCTTATTGCAGCAATACGTTGATTCAAATCCACATGCTCTCACTTCAGCCGCTACATGTTCAGTTGTGGTAAAAATAATCATATCTTGTTGAAAAGGCACTAATTCTCGTAAACTGTTTACTTTTTCCTCTTCCCCTACACAAATGAGCGTTACTTCTTTTTCCTCATCCATGTATATCATCCTCCTTAGCATAAAAGAATTCGAATATAGATTGATATTCTCCTATACTAATCAGACCGATGAAGCAATGTACCCATCCATGCACCATCCTCTCCCAAAACGCTTACGAAGTTAGCTGTCGGATTCGGACTTTGAGAGTAGCCCTACTTTCATCATGAAAGATTCACCCCTAGTGACGATGCACAATTTGGTTCCTCCGCTCCAAATGAATTGGACTCAGCGTTACCAAAAACAGATTCTGGCTGATATAATACTCCTAAATATGGAAAAAGTAAACAACAAAAAAACCAGTTATATGACCGTTAAACAGGAGAGATAGAATTTTTAGCAATAGTGCTGTAGAATAAATTGGTAAATGAAATTTTATCAGTGCAAATCCAAATATATCGACCTCGCGACAAATAACGACAAAAAACAGGAACCTATTAGCTCCTGTTTCCCCCACTGATTAAAGTTTCACTTTATGTACGACTTTCTTGACGTTTGTACGCAAAATGATTCGTTGGTCCATGACCACTTCCAATATTTAATTGCTCTTCAATTGCTATACTAATAAATTGTTTTGCTTCCCCTACTGCCTCTTCAATTGGGTAGCCTTTTGCAAGTCCCGCCGTTACAGCAGATGCAAATGTACAACCGCTACCATGTGTTTGTTTTGAATCAATTCTCTCGCTTCTAAATTCAACAAACTGCTTACCATCGAAAAGTAAATCAATTACTTCGTTACCTTGATATTCCGCATGTCCGCCTTTCATAAGAACATACTGGGCCCCTAATTCGTGCAATACTTTTGCAGCTTCTTTACTATCTTGGATATTGTGAATCTCCATTCCAGTTAATACTTCAGCTTCTGGTACATTCGGAGTCACAACTGTTGCAATTGGTAATAAATATTCCTTTAATGCCTGCACAGCTTCTTGTTGTAATAATGATGCCCCACCTTTTGCAATCATAACAGGATCTAATACAATATTATTCCAGCCAAACTTTTTAATATTTTCTGCTACTACCTTAATGATTTCACTACTAAATAACATACCAAGTTTAACAGCATCTGGTGTTAAGTCTGTACCAATAGAGTTTAATTGTTCTTGAATCCCTTGAGGTACAACTGGATATACCCCTTGCACACCAAGTGTATTTTGGGCTGTAATAGCTGTAATAGCTGTCATTCCGTATACACCTAGCTCTTGAAATGTTTTTAAATCCGCTTGAATCCCAGCACCGCCGCCGCTATCAGATCCAGCAATTGTTAAAGCTTTATTCACTTTCATCTCACTCACCCTTTTTCTATCCAAAATAACGATGATAAATTATCTTTGCTTCTACTATATCTTTCGTTCCATGGACGAGAACACGACCGTCCTGAAACGCAACTAGTCTCTTTCCTTCAACCGAAAATGATAATAAATAAGGATTTACCATTAACTCTGCTACATGGTCGCGCAGCAGTTCTTTATACCGTTCAAAATCCAGTTGTTCTTTATAAGGCGGTCTAATTTGAACTGTATTTCTCCCGCATAAAACCGCAGTTTTTGACGTATTATCCTTATTTAAATATGGGTACACCGCTTCCTCACCACATGAAGGACAATTATGCTTTCGAAGTTTTTGTACATTCATACATGAATATTCATTTTTCCATACATCAAACGATACAAGTCCGTCCCGAAGTGCCTCATAATCCTCTACTAAAAGTTTAAGAGTTTCCGTTACTTGGTGAGAAACAACGAGAGATACAGCAGGTGAAATGATCCCTGCTGTATCACATGTCGCTCCGCCAAGCGGGATGGATTGTAATAAACAAGATAGACACGGAGTCTTTCCTGGTAAAATCGTATAAGAAAGGCCATAACTTCCTACACACGCCCCATAAATCCACGGAATAGAATACTTTTGTGATATATCATTAACGATAAAACGTGTTTCAAAATTATCAGTCGCATCAATCATGACATCAACATTTTTAACGAGCTCTTCTAATTCTTCCGCCGTTACATCTTGAACAAAAGCTTCTACGATTACATTGCTATTAATTGCTTGCAAGCGTCTTTGTGCTGCTACAGCCTTTGGAAGATTATTTTTCACATCCTCCTCACAATATAACTGCTGACGTTGTAAATTACTCCAATCAATATAATCGCGATCAACAATTGTTACACGGCCAACACCAGCTCTTACAAGCATCTCTGCATTCGCACTACCAAGTGCTCCCGCACCGATAATTAGTACATGCTTTTCTCCTATCTTTTGTTGCCCTTTTTCTCCAATTGGAGAAAATAGCTCTTGGCGAGAATATCGATTATTCAACTACACTCATTCCTTCTAGTGGGCTACTTGCCGTCGCGCAGCGCTTACGTGCAATACGTCCTGCTTCAAATCCTAAGCGTCCTGCATGAATACCTAATTTCATTGCGGATGCCATTTTAATAGGGTCTTTTGCACCAGATACAGCTGTATTTAATAGCACACCGTCTGCTCCTAATTCCATTGCAAACGCTGCATCAGCTGGGCTACCTACCCCTGCATCCACAATAACTGGTACAGTTGCTTGTTCAATAATAAAACTTAAGTTTAATGGGTTCACAATACCAAGGCCTGAACCAATTGGTGATGCACCAGGCATAATCGCATGAACACCAAGTTCTTGTAGTTTACGAGCTAATACAACATCATCTGATGTATAAGGAAGAACGATAAACCCTTCTTCTAAAAGCATTTCAGATGCCTTTAAAGTCTCAACTGGATCTGGTAATAACGTTCTGTCATCACCAATAACCTCTACTTTTACCATGTCACAAAGCCCTGAAGCTTTTGCTAATTTTGCAATGCGAACTGCTTCCTCAGCATTTTTCGCTCCTGCTGTATTTGGTAGTAATGTATATTTTTTCACATCAATTTTTTCTAATAAATTCGGTTGGTCTGCATCAAATATATCCATACGGCGCACTGCAAATGTTAAAATCTCTGCCTCTGATACTTCAATTGCTTTTCTTTGCACATCATAATCTGAAAATTTTCCTGTTCCTAATAAAAGTCTAGAATTGAATGTAAATGGTCCAATGTTTAACATAATCAACCGCCTCCTACGAAAGTTACAATCTCAATTTGGTCTCCATCAAAAACAGATGCACTTTGATGGTCTTCTTTTGTTAAAATATCTGTATTACGTTCTACTACAACAATCTTTGTATCTAATCCTAAATGCGTAAGCAGTTCTGCTACTGTCTTAATGCTCCCAGGTACCTCTATTTGCTTACCATTAATTTTTAAGTTCAAGCTTCCATCCCCTTTCTATAAATCCATTTTGTTTTTCAAGCGTATAAGTCACGGCTTTGAAGAACAAAAGGTAATCTGCTCTCGTTTTCTCTCTTTGTTTTCATTTGGCATGGGGCAGGAAAAGGACCTGACCGCTTCTATGCATGGTCGGATGCTCTCTCCCACCTAAAAAGAAAGGTTTTATGTCATTTTTCAATTTGCATTTATCTAAACTGGCTTTGAAAGCAATGAATCTAGCAAATGATTGCCTTGCTTTCCTTCTATTAAATCTGCCATATATTGACCAGAAACAGGACTTAATAAAATTCCGTTTCGGTAATGACCCGTACAAGCATATAACCCTTTTATTTCCTCATGCTCTCCCATATAAGGAACTTCATGATTAGATTGCGGGCGTAACCCTGCCCACGCATTTTCCCATTCTGCTTCTTTCAAAGCTGGTAAGATTGTATAAGCACGCTCTAGTATTGAAGTGATGCTTTCTGGTTGTACAGATTTGTTAAACGTATGAGGCTTCATTGTTGCTCCAATTACATAACGTCCCCCACGTTTTGGCGCGATATAAAACCGCTCTTGAAAAATAGGAGATTTTAGTAGTGGTTTACGACTCTTTACAGCAACAACTTCTCCTTTCACAGGGTATGTCCCCCACTCTTTATCAAAATGACGAAGCAGTTTTGTACTCCATGAACCACCAGCGATTACTACCTTTTCACATAGAATCATACCGTCATTCGTAATAATCCCTACGACTCGATTGTTCTCTATTTTGATATCAAATACTTCTGTTTGTTCATATATATCAGCTCCAGAAACGGCTGCAGAATGCGCAAATGCTTTAGTAAGTTCCGGCGCGATGACATGACCATCTTTCGGATAATATACAGCCCCCGTAATGGCCGAAGAGAGAAAGGGCTCTTTTTCACGAAGCTCATCTCCTGTCATAAAATATGATTCTTCACCTGTTTTCTGTTGCCAGTCCATAATATCTAGTATTCTTGTCTTCTCATCTTCATTTTGGGCAATCCGGTATATACCTTTCTCCTCGTACCCAATATCGATGCCAGTTTTTTCGCGTAAAGCTTTTGCAAGTTGTGGAAATATTGTACGGCTTTCTCTAGCAAGCTCAAATAGTGGATCATACGCATCCCACTCCGCCTGTACACCAAGTAAACCTGCCGCTGCTTTAGAAGCTTCAGACGCAATTATTTGCTTCTCAACAATCGCCACTTGGTATCCTCTTTCCGCTAGAAAATGTGCAACTGAACTACCAATTACACCACCACCAATAATGGCTACATCATATATCTTACTCATGATTTTCCGCCCACTTTCTTATTGTTTCCTTATACAATCTTGCTTTCTCGTATGGAGTACGATCACTGACAATCCCAGACATAACAGCAATACCACTTACACCAGACCTAAGAACCTCTGCTGTATTTTGAGGTGTTATCCCACCGATAGCTGTAATCGGTATCGTTAATCGCCTTGCCATATCTGAAATTTCTTCTAACCCTCTTGCTGGAACACCCTTCTTACAATTCGTTGAAAATACATGACCATAAACAAGGGAATCTGCACCGTTTTTGAAGGCTGCTATTGCTTCTTCCAAAGAATGCACAGAATACCCAACATGCAAATAAGAAAACTTTTCTTTTACAGACCTAACATCTGCGCTTCGATATCCCAATTGTACGCGAGAGATATTTAATAGAATCGCAATATCAATCCGATCGTTCATCACAAGCTTAGATGCTGGAAAACCTCTTTTTAAAAGACTTTCCACACCTTCATATAACTCTTTCGTATTTTTCTCACGCTCACGAATATGCAAATAATCAATCTCACTCTCAATTTGCATCGCTACATTCGTTAACTCTTCGAATGTCATCTGACCATTTGAGATAACATGGAGCTCATCTTTCATATTCACTCGCCTACTTTAAAATGTTTTCAAATAATTCATTGGCAGGGACACTTTCTTTTGTCATTCCTTTTTCTTTCAACCATTTATTTTGTTTTTCCCATGACTCTTTTGTATCCGATAAAAATGGCTCATCTTTTGTTTCCATTTTCTCTAATAAAATTTTCATACTTTCTTTTTCAACTTCCGGAACAAGCGGGAAGTTTTCTTTTTCTTGATGATCTAATAAAATATTTAGTGCCTCATCTGGATTTTTCTTCATGAAGTCGTATCCCTTTTTCGCACCACGTAAAAATGCTTGCAATGATTCTTTATCTTTTTTCAATGTTTTATCACCTGTGACAAAAACAAGTTCATGATAATTTGGTACACCATAGTCAGCTGGATTAAAGTATGCTGGCTCATGGCCTTGATGGCGCATAACAGGAACTTCATGGTTAATATAAGCACCTGTAACAGCATCTACTTTTTTCGTAATTAACGCTGGTACTAAATCAAATCCAACATCTACTACTTTTACAGTATCAGGATTACCACCGGCTTCTTTTACCATCGTTTTTAAATATGCCTCACTTAAAGGTGTTCCAGAATAACCAACTGTTTTACCTTCTAAGTCTTTTGGTGACCCAATACCTGCTGATTTTAACGATACAACATGATTTAGTGGTGAGCGGACCACAGCTCCAATTGATTTCACTGGAATTTGTTCATTTGCTTTTGCAATAACAACATCTGGCTGATAATATAAACCAACTGTTACTTTTCCTGCTGCCGCTAATGTTAATGGATCTGTTGGATTAGAAGGGAATTTAATATTCACCTTTACCCCTTCTTCTTTAAAGTAGCCCTTTTCAATCGCTGCATAGATAAAACTATGAACTGCGTTTGGATACCAATCAAGCATCACTGTAATTTCTTTCTCTTTCTTTTTCTTGTCTGATGCCGAATTACTAGAACATCCTGCAATCATTGCAACTAATAATGTAAACACAAAGATGCGCTTTAATAATTTCATGAATGTTTCCTCCAACTAATGAATTTCTTTTCTAATATAGAAACGAGTAATACAAATAAAATAGCTAGTAATGATAACAGTACAATTGGCGCAAACACACCAGCTCCGTCTAACTGCGTCATCATTCGTTTACTAAAGTATCCTAACCCAGCCTGTGCTCCAAGCCATTCACCAATTGCTGCTCCAATTACACTAAGCGGAACAGCAATTTTTAAAGCTGAGAAAAAATATGGAAGTGCGGAGGGCAACTTTAACTTCAGAAAAATATCTTTTTTCGTTGCACCATATGTAACTAAAAGTTCCTCCCATTCCTTTTTCGTACTGCGTAATCCGTCATACGTATTTACTGCAATCGGGAAAAATGTAATCAAAACTGTCACAACTACCTTGCTCCAAATTGAATATCCAAACCATAAAACAAACAATGGTGCTAGAGCTGTAATTGGAATCGTTTGTGATGCAACCAACAGTGGATAAAATGCTCTTTCCATCCATATACTAGCATTCATTAACATCGCGAGTCCCACACCAAGTACGATGGAAATAACAACTCCTATCAAAACCACGTATAACGTCGCCGGCAAATGAACTGTAAGCAATATATCTCGCAATGCCCACATTTTAGCTAGAATCGCAGTAGGAGATGGTAAAATATACATCTCGTCTACAATTCTAGCCCCCACTTCCCAAGCTATGAGCAGTATGCCACTTAAAATCAGCGCAGGCAATAACTCTGTCACACGTTTCATACGAGCACCTGCCTTTGTAGCATACCTAGTAATTCATCTTTTAAAGCTAGTATTTCAGGTTTATGCAAATCTTTTCTTGAGCGATCAATCCCTAGCGGAACAATGCGCTCTGTTAGAGTTGTAATAGGCTGCTCTGTCACAACAAAAATCCGATTGGAAAGAAAAAGTGCTTCCTCGACATCGTGTGTAATAAATAAAATTGTTTTTTGCCACTGTTTCCATTGTTCAAACAACCATTCTTGCAACGTTGCTTTCGTTAAGGCATCTAATGCGCTAAAAGGTTCATCTAACAACAAAACGTTCCCGCCTGTTAATAAGGTTCGAATAAAGGATACTCGTTGCCGCATACCACCTGATAAATCTTTCGGATATTTGTTCTCGTATCCTTGTAAACCAAATTGTTCTAACAGCTCTTTTGCCTTTACATGTGCTTCTTTTTTCTTTATCCCCTGGCACTCTAACGGTAATGCCGCATTTTCAATAATCGTTCTCCACGGCAGAAGCATATCTTTTTGTGGCATATACCCTACAGGATGACTCGTTGTTTCTGTCAGTTGAATATTTCCAGCCGTAGGTTCTTCTAACCCTGTAATTAAACGAAACAATGTACTTTTGCCACAGCCACTCGGTCCAATAATGCTAACAAACTCTTTTTCTTGCACGGAAGCATCTAGACCGTTTATGATTGGCTTTTCATCATAATGAAAGGAAACATTATGAAATTGTAGTATGCTCTTGCTCCTCAAAACCCCACATCTCCTTACGATACGCCATATCCCAGAATAAATACTCAAATCGGCTGGAATATAAGAAAATCTCTTCTAATCTAGCTAGCTCTTGTTCAGATTTCCCTTCAGCTAGTTCATTTAATAAATCCATTAGCCAAATGCAAAGACTTCCATACTCTTCTGAGCTATATCCTTGAATCCACTCTCCGAAGAACTCATGATCTCTCGCTCCTGGAATATCATTTAAACGCTTTCCAATTTCCCAATAACTCCACATACATGGAAGAAGAGCCGCAATTAACTCTGCAAGCGTACCATTTTGAGATACTGACATCATATAGTTTGTATACGCTAAATTTTTAGCAGATGGTTTTGCCTCTTCCATCTCCTTTACAGAAATACCAAGGCGTTTTGCATACTGTTTATGGATTGTCATTTCTCCATTTAAAATGCCATCTATTTGTTCTGCAAATTTGCCCATTACCTGCGGATTCGTTGCTTTTACAACTCCTATTGCATATAGTTTTGCATAGTCTAGCAAATATAAATAATCTTGTATGATGTAATATTGGAATTTATCTTTGTCTAACGTACCGTCCCCCATTCCAGTTACAAACGGGTGATTATGACTTTTTTCCCAAACAGGCTGTACGGTCTCAAATAACCTCTCACAAAATTTCATTTATATTTCCCCTTCCTTTTATATCTGTTTATTAAAATAAAAAACCACTTCTATATAAGAAGTGGTTCAGCAAATAAAAATACATTTATTCGTTGTTCCACTTCCCTTCGCTAGTATTACCTAGATCAGGTCCGTAAGGGTTAAGGATTATTCCTCTCTCAGCATGCAAAGCACCCCTAGTGGTTTTCACTATTAAATTGGCAAATAAAAAATCCCCGTTTCTTTACGCAAAGAAACGGGGACCTAATGTTCATGTCCGAATTGCTTCCCTACGCTAGCATAATCTAGATCAGGTAGTAAAAGGATAAAAGACTTTCGGTCTTACTCTCAGCTGGCAACACCAGCTCTCCTAGCACAATATGAAATTACCATAGTCAGTATAACATTGTCATGGGTTATCAGCAACTGTTTTAACTTGGCATGGGGCTACTGACCACTTCTATGCATGGGTGGATTCTCTTCCCCACCTAAAAAACGTTCTTCTGCCATTTTTTCAATTTGCATTTCTATATCTATTCTGAAAATACTAATTATCTTTTATCCAAACTCTAATGATTGTTTATCTGTTATTCTTGTAATATATTTCGATTCCATTAAAAAGTCGTTATTTTTTTCACATATCATATTACAGTTATGTGAACAATGCACAAAATATTATATCTTTATACTATAATAAAAAATATATTAATACATCTATGGGAGGCTAATATTAGATGAAACAGAAAGCTACAGCTTTAACGGCAACTACTGTCGCAGTCGCATCTCTACTTCCATCCATAAATCAAGTAGACACACGTACTGTAGCAGCCCAAGAATTGCCTACACAAAATATCCAACATATAAAACCAGGCTCAAAAATATTATATTTGAATAATAGAATGAAAACAAGGAATAAAACTAACTCCTTAAAAAAAACAAATATTGCGTTTACTAAATCTACTGAACGTAAAAATAGTTATATCATAAATGCCGATGTGTTAAACATTCGTTCTGAGCCAAATATCAAATCCCCTATTATTGATAGATTATCCAACGGCAAATTCATCTCCGTCCAAGAAATACAAGGGGATTGGTATAAAATCTCACATAATGGACAACAAGGATATGTAAAAAAAGAATTTGCATCCCATGTATCAGAGCCATTAGTAAAAGGAATTACAGTACAAAATGAATCTTCCTTTTACGTTGCTACACCTACATTAAAAGTCCGCCGCGGAGCAGGAACAGATACTGCCGTAATTGGATCTTTACAAAACGGGACACAAGTCACTGTTATAGAAACAGTTGGTACCTGGTACAAAATTCGCTTCGGAACATCTTACGGATTTGTAGCAAAACATTATATTATTCAAAAACAACCACAAACGAGACAAGCCGCTCCTTCTATTCCTGCTGTTTTTAAATTCCCTACTCAAGGAACGATTAGTTCTACATTTAATATGCGCTGGGAACAAATGCATTATGGTGTAGATATTTCCGCACCAGGTAATGTTTCAATTCATGCAGCTGCTACAGGTAAAGTTATAAAGTCTTATTACTCTGCTAGCTATGGAAATGTCGTATTTGTAGCACATCATATTCGAGGTAAACTATATACAACCGTTTACGCTCATATGAAAGACCGTTCAGTACAAGTTGGTGATCAAGTTCAAACCGGGCAATTGTTAGGATATATGGGAAATACAGGTCATTCATTTGGACAACATCTCCATTTTGAATTACATAATGGTGAATGGAATTTTGAAAAGACAAACGCAGTAAATCCACTGCCTTATTTGGTTCGGTAATATTATATGCCACGTAATATACCATTGATAATTGAGTATATAGCTTTTCTCGGTTTAATCTGTTGCTTAGTCATTTACAATACTAACCCTGTCTTTTTGGGTATCGTTATCTCATTTGTTGCTATTGAATCTTTGATGGAAGCATTCAAAATCCGACTAAAGAAACAAATTTCTCATATATATACTGTAATTATTATTATGAGCGGCTTAATAACAAATATTATTTATAGTGGTTTTCATATGGCTGCTATATTCCCTGTATTTTTTATAGGGGTACTAATCATCATATCCCAATATATTTACATTCCTGAACACCGTAAGAACCAACAAGAAGCTTAGAACAACCTTCTACATTTACGACGAAAAAAGGGGTCTCACTTCAAGTGAGCCCCCTTTTTTCACCTATACATTATATTGAAAAATTTCTTTTTATCCACACGCATATCGTTCATAAATAAAACTTAAATTATACTTCTTCTCTAAGCCCATTCGTTGTTCATCATCACACCAGTAAAATAAAATATCATGAATCGTTGCATAACGTTTATTCTTTAGAAATTGCTTAATAAATGACGGTAAACAATCGTGTAATTGTATAAATATATAATTCCGCAGAATTTCTTCTTTATGTTCAATTCCTTTACAAACATACATCAACTCTTCACAATAATATGCATGTTGCGGAACTTGAATCATTTCAAAAAATGGTACATATGATAATAGTTTCCCAATGAAGTGCTCGTATCGATTCATAAACTCAAATGACATATGCTCCATCATTTCCTTCATTACATAAAGATAATCATCCACATGAGTAGTTTTTAGCGGATTAAGGCGGTCAGAAATTTGAGCAATTACAGCCCTTTGACATGCAATAACAGAGCGACTAGGTCCATAATATGTTAAGAAATCCGTACACTTACGATATTTTTTTAATAGGTCATATATGTATAAGTCATAAACGTATGTATTACAGTATATTGCTAAATTCATCATCTCTTGATCCAATTCTTCTTTGGACAATCGTTTTGCCTGTTTGCAAATATAAAAAAATGTAAGTTCCATTACTTCCTTATGAGATAATAGCTTTTCACATTTTTCAATACATTCTTCATTAAATTTAATTCTTTCCCATATCATTATATCTCTATTTCCCAATTCTCCGATGCGATATTTTACAATTAAGTAGTTCCAAGCCACAACTTGGGTTAAAACATCCCATGTTTCATATTCCATAGATGTATGTACAAATTCATCTAATTTATGGTTCACCATAAATGTATAAGCTTCCTTATACCAACCAATGTCCTGGCATAAACGAACAATACGAACTAAAGTTGGTATTTCATCTTTATGAAACTGTGGCAAATCCTTCACTTTATTCATTCCATATAAAATAAACGGAGCCAAGTTTTCTTGTTTATAAAATTCTTTTTCTTTCCAGGCTAAAATTGTCCGTTCTTTTCCTTCGCCTTTCGGATGATTTGGTACAAGTAAAGAAAGTAAGTCCGTAAAATCATTTGGTTCCACATAGGCCTCTGTAACCAAATTCCAATTTGGATTACTCTGTACATCCCTCATATCATTTCCCCTCCGTTTCTATATATATATGAAATTTTTAATAACTTAGCAGATAATCACAATATTAATAATATTAATAATATTAATATATTCAAAATCCCTTATGAAACTTATATTTATTATTATATCATTTTTTAACATAACAAAAATTAGTAATGGAAATTGTTAACCAAAATTTCAAATGAACTTAACATATGTCATTCTTCAGATATACTTAGATAAACCTCTTTCCCTATGTATATTGGGATACGTTTTAATAACAATATAGTCTTATTTATAAGTATTAATAAAACGTATCCGCTCTTACCTATTCTCTTACATCTAAATACACTGTATTTTCTAGGCGAAAAATAATTCACACCTACATTTCATTCTGTATGCTCAGAAATTTCACTTAAAGCAAATCCTGCTTGATCATCAGCTTTCTCTGTTATTGCTAAATCACCTAGCGCTAACATCCCAACAAGCTGGCCATTCTCAACTACAGGTAGTCTTCTGATTTGGTGCTGTGCCATTAACTCTGTAGCCTTTTCAATAGAGTCATTAGGAGAAACCGAAACAATTCCTGTAGTCATGACATTTGTAATTTTATTAGACCCAGGATGTTTCTCAGCAATTCCACGAACAACTAGATCACGATCAGTGACAAGACCAACCACTTGATTGTTCTCGACAACTGGAATCATTCCAATGTCCTCTTCTTTCATTTTCACAGCAGCTTCGTATACATTATCTAGCGGTGTACATTGTACAATATCGGTATTCATAAATTCTCTAACTGTTGTCATGTAGCTCTATGCCCTCCTTTTTATACATACTATAGTTTCTCCAAATTCCCTTTATTTATTTCATAATAAATAGAGGAATTTTAGATTAACGATATTGCATATTAGAAAAAACAGAGCTCTCACATTATCTTTTTCACAAGAAAAAAAGAGCCAGCTAATTGCTGACTCTTTTTTATGACCCGTACGGGATTCGAACCCGTGTTACCGCCGTGAAAGGGCGGTGTCTTAACCACTTGACCAACGGGCCATGGCTCCGCAGGTAGGACTCGAACCTACGACCGATCGGTTAACAGCCGATAGCTCTACCACTGAGCTACTGCGGAATATGGTGGGCCTAAATGGACTCGAACCATCGACCTCACGCTTATCAGGCGTGCGCTCTAACCAGCTGAGCTATAGGCCCATAATCTCTTTACAGGGGCAGTAGGAATTGAACCCACACCGGAGGTTTTGGAGACCTCTGTTCTACCTTTAAACTATGCCCCTAAGTGGTGCCGGCTAGAGGACTTGAACCCCCAACCTACTGATTACAAGTCAGTTGCTCTACCAATTGAGCTAAGCCGGCATAAAAAAATGGTGGCTCGGGACGGAATCGAACCGCCGACACGAGGATTTTCAGTCCTCTGCTCTACCGACTGAGCTACCGAGCCAAACATAAATGGCGGTCCCGACCGGGGTCGAACCGGCGATCTCCTGCGTGACAGGCAGGCATGTTAACCACTACACCACGGGACCATTTGGTTGCGGGGACAGGATTTGAACCTGCGACCTTCGGGTTATGAGCCCGACGAGCTACCAGACTGCTCCACCCCGCGATGATATAATATTATTTTAAAAATGGAGGAGGTAGAGGGATTCGAACCCCCGCGCGACTCTCGCCGCCTGTCGGTTTTCAAGACCGATCCCTTCAGCCGAACTTGGGTATACCTCCATGAAGTAAATATTAATTATGTCTTTTAGTTATCTTTATACATCTAATAGTTTTTATTAACTATCTAATTATTCCATTTTAATTATTATAAAATGGAGGAGGTAGAGGGATTCGAACCCCCGCGCGACTCTCGCCGCCTGTCGGTTTTCAAGACCGATCCCTTCAGCCGAACTTGGGTATACCTCCAATAAATAACTAAAGTGGAGCCTAGCGGGATCGAACCGCTGACCTCCTGCGTGCAAGGCAGGCGCTCTCCCAGCTGAGCTAAGGCCCCATGTTTTAAAACTATCGGGAAGACAGGATTTGAACCTGCGACCCCCTGGTCCCAAACCAGGTGCTCTACCAAGCTGAGCCACTTCCCGTCAATAAAAGCGCGCCCGAGAGGAGTCGAACCCCTAACCTCTTGATCCGTAGTCAAACGCTCTATCCAATTGAGCTACGGGCGCATATGGTGCCGAGGGCGGGGGTCGAACCCGCACGGTGGTCACCCACCGCAGGATTTTAAGTCCTGTGCGTCTGCCTGTTCCGCCACCCCGGCATGTCATATTGAAAATTGGAGCGGAAGACGGGATTCGAACCCGCGACCCCAACCTTGGCAAGGTTGTATTCTACCACTGAACTACTTCCGCAAGACATGTTATGAGATATTTTATTAAAAGTGCGGGTGAAGGGAGTCGAACCCCCACGCCAAAGGCGCCAGATCCTAAGTCTGGTGCGTCTGCCAATTCCGCCACACCCGCATATTTTTAAAAATGGTGAGCCATGAAGGACTCGAACCTTCGACCCTCTGATTAAAAGTCAGATGCTCTACCAACTGAGCTAATGGCTCTTAATGGCTGGGCTAGCTGGATTCGAACCAGCGCATGACGGAGTCAAAGTCCGTTGCCTTACCGCTTGGCTATAGCCCATTAATTAAGAAATGGTGGAGGGGGGCAGATTCGAACTGCCGAACCCGAAGGAGCGGATTTACAGTCCGCCGCGTTTAGCCACTTCGCTACCCCTCCGACATTATATGGTGGAGGATGACGGGATCGAACCGCCGACCCCCTGCTTGTAAGGCAGGTGCTCTCCCAGCTGAGCTAATCCTCCATTTGCCTGGCAACGTCCTACTCTCACAGGGACAAGGTCCCAACTACCATCGGCGCTAGAGAGCTTAACTTCCGTGTTCGGTATGGGAACGGGTGTGACCTCTCTGCCATCATTACCAGACTATATTCACTTGAGACAAACATTATTATACTTGATTGATTAAAAAAGTCAACAAGTTTTTTATGTTCTCTCAAAACTAGATAACATTTGCTACATATTATATGGTTAAGTCCTCGATCTATTAGTATTCGTCAGCTCCACATGTCACCATGCTTCCACCTCGAACCTATCAACCTGATCATCTTTCAGGGATCTTACTAGCTTACGCTATGGGAAATCT